>JBNMOQ010000265.1:0-7205 GCA_051275055.1 Candidatus Pelagisphaera sp. | reverse complement strand
CACCCAGGAGCTATCGCCATTTTGCCTCAATCCGCGCCACCCATCGCCAAACTGAACAAATCGCGATAAACTCGCGAAACACGCCGCACTCTCAACGACGACCCGCTGAATAAGTCTGTCATAGGCTATAAAATAGCCTCGAATTTACTCCTGCTCAGCGTTTGAATGTAAGTCCCTAAGTTGCGGACTACTCGCCCCACATCATTCAAACGCTCATGAAAGCCCTAGTTAAAAGCGAATCTCGGCGCGGCCTTGCCCTGCAAGACGTTCCCGAACCTAAATACGGAATCAACGACGTATTAATCCGCGTCGACCGAACCGGTATCTGCGGGACCGATCTCCACATTTATCAATGGGACGAATGGGCTCGGAAAACGATCCCCGTCCCAATGGTAGTCGGACACGAATTCGTCGGTGAAATCGTAGCGATAGGCGATAATGTCGCAGACTTCAAACCAGGCGATATTGTCAGCGGCGAAGGACATGTCGTCTGTGGACGTTGTCGCAATTGCATGGCCGGTCGCCGTCATCTTTGCGCGGATACACAAGGCATTGGCGTCAATCGCCCAGGAGCATTCGCCGAGTACCTGGCCTTGCCCATGACCAATGTCTGGCATCACGCTCCCGAAATCGATCTCGATGTAGCCTCGATCTTCGATCCATTCGGCAACGCCGTCCATACAGCTCTCTCCTTTCCAACTCTAGGCGAAGACGTTCTCATCACCGGTGCTGGCCCTATCGGCATCATGGCAGTCGCCATCGCTCGACACGCAGGTGCCCGACACATAGTAGTCACCGACATCAATGACTACAGACTCGGTCTCGCCAAGCAAATGGGAGCCACATTAGCCATCAACGCCAAGGAACGAGAAATACGATCCGCCCAAAAGGAACTCGGCATGCAGGAAGGTTTCGACGTGGGTCTCGAAATGTCCGGCAACCCGTCTGCCTTTAACGAGATGATCGACAACATGTGCCACGGCGGTAAAATCGCCATGCTGGGAATACCCTCGCAAAACATCGCCATCGATTGGAATCACGTTGTATTCAACATGCTCACAATCAAAGGAATCTACGGCAGACGTATGTACGAAACCTGGTACCAAATGACCGTGATGCTACAAAGCGGTCTCGATATCTCTCCTGTCATCACGCACCGCTTTCCCTATCAGGACTTCGAAGAAGCTTTCAAAATCATGGAAGCAGGACAATCCGGAAAGATCATCCTCAACTGGCGCTAGTCATTTACTACCGATGAATACCGTATTCAAAGAACACTTGCAATCGCAACTCTCAGAGATCCGCGAGGCTGGACTCTACAAATCGGAACGTGCGCTCTCCTCTGCTCAGAACATCCGCATCGAAGTGGAAGGTGGTTCTGAAGCGCTAAACTTCTGTGCCAACAATTACCTCGGACTCGCCCAGCATCCCGAAGTCCGCGACGCGGCGATCGAAGGCATTAAAAAATGGGGTTACGGTCTCGCATCCGTTCGATTCATTTGCGGAACCCAAACGCTTCATACACAACTCGAGGCTAAACTAAGTTCCTTCCTAAAGACGGATGACACTATTCTCTACTCCTCGTGCTTCGACGCAAACGGTGGCCTCTTCGAAACGCTCCTCGGCCCCGATGACGCGATTATTTCCGATGCCCTGAACCACGCTAGCATCATCGACGGTATTCGTCTCTGCAAAGCCAAACGCTTTCGATACCTCAGTAGCGACATGGCCAACCTCGAAGACCAGCTCAAACAGGCTAGCAATTGTCGATTCAAACTCATCGTCACAGACGGCGTATTTTCCATGGACGGACACATCGCCAATTTGCCTGCTATCTGCGAGCTAGCCGATCGCTATGATTGCCTCATCATGGTCGACGACTCGCACGCAGTCGGTTTCATGGGCAAAAATGGCCGCGGTACTCACGAGCACCATAAAGTCGAAAAGCGCATCGACATTCTAACCGGCACGCTCGGCAAAGCGCTTGGCGGAGCGAGCGGCGGATACACATCCGGAAGAAATGATATCGTCGAACTCTTACGCCAACGCTCGCGCCCATACCTTTTCAGCAACACGCTAGCGCCAGCGATCGCCGCCGGATCGATCAAAGCGCTCGAACTTCTCGAATCCTCAACCGATCTACGCGATCGCCTAGAATCCAACACCGCCTATTTCCGCAAGGCAATGACCGAGGCAGGGTTTCAACTTATCGACGGCGTTCACCCCATCATTCCTATCATGATCGGCGATGCAAAAAAGGCCAACGAGCTCGCCAATCTCATGCTACAAAAAGGAATCTACGTAATCGGCTTCAGCTACCCTGTCGTACCCAAAGAACAAGCACGCATACGCACGCAAATCTCAGCTGCCCATTCTCAGGCCCATCTTAAATTCGCAGTTGATCAATTCACAGAAGCTGGAAAAGAACTTGGGCTAATCTAGTATCCAAATTCACCTGCCACCCCGTCCCAATACCCCAATGAATACACGAAGATCCTTCCTAAAAAGCGCAGCAGCCGTCGCTGGCGGCATAACCGCATCCCAACTAACGACAGGAGCACATTGATCTAACTATTTCGCAGATAGAACAGGCCTACCGCATGGGCATACCAACCATGCGCATCAACACAGGCCGCTGGGGCACCTCCAAAAACTTCGATGAACTCATGGCCAACAAAGGCATCGAACCAGCCCTCAAGGGCTACACCGAAGAAGACGGATTCGGTTGGGTTATCGATTCCCTCGAATTCGAAGGTAAAGAGAATCCCCTCACCGCCATCCCGAAAAGCTTAGAACTGCTACGAAAACACTTCTAGAGGACACAAAAAAGAGAGCCTCAAAAGGCTCCCTTCAGTTAAAGTGATTTTGCGAACAGCGTTATTTCGCTGTGATCACGCCCTTCATCAAGGCGTAGTGACCAGGAAACGAGCAAATGAAACTGTACTCGCCCGCCGCATCCAGCTTAAACGTAATCGTTTCGCTTTCGCCAGGTCCAAGTACCTTCGTATGAGCAATAACCTGAGCGGCCATCGGTCCGTCTTGTGGGACATAATTCGTAGCTGCAGCTGCCATAGCTCCTCCTCCGAACGCCATTACGTTGGTGCCAGGCTTCAAGATCACAACATTGTGTCCCATCGCAGCCTTCGGCAAAGTGCCTTTGTTTGTAAAGACCAGCTTGATCTCTTCGCCAACGGCGACGTCAAACGCCTTGTTGTCGAACTGCATCGTGTCGTTGCCCGACAGTTCCAGTACCGTCTCCGCCAGAGCGAGAGATGTGAACATTGAAAGGCCCAAAAGGGACATCAAAAGGGTTGCGAACTTCATTTTCATATTAGGATCGATTTGAGACTATTATCGAAAAACCCAGACAATGGGTAGCCTTTGGGAACCTACAACTCATAAATTGTTCCCTAGCCTGCTAGCTCTGCAAGTATTCGAAAAGCTCGCCGTAAGCATTTCATTTCCTTATCAAAACTCCCTAACAATGGCCAATTACCTATACAATCTTCCTTTCGACCCAATCCACGGCGAACCCTACAACCTCGAAACCTACCGAGGAAAGGTCCTGCTTATCGTAAATGTCGCCTCGAAATGCGGCTTCACTCGCCAATACAAAAACCTGGAATCCCTCCACCAACGCTACCAAAACCAAGGACTCGTCGTCTTAGGATTCCCCTGCGATCAATTCGGAGGACAGGAACCCGGCAACAACGAAGAAATCGAGTCCTTCTGTTCGCTCGAATTCGGAGTGAGTTTTCCAATGCACTCCAAAATCGAAGTCAACGGCCCCGGCCAACACCCGATCTTCGCCGCCCTAACCGGCCCCGAGTCGCCCTTTTCCGGGAAAATACGCTGGAATTTCAACAAATTCCTCGTTTCCCGAGAAGGCGTCCTCCTCAACCGCTTCGGCAGCCTCACCAGCCCAGAATCGAAGAAAGTCGTCAAAACCATCGAAAAAGCACTCGGTTAGCAGGTCGAACACTCAAACCTGAAAGGCACGTCGCCAGGTTGTCAGCCCTTCGAAGTATTTCCAATTTACTTTGCAGCCCCTTCGATTGCTCTCCGGAAACACGTGCCTCTGAATTTTATAGACTTCCCGGAATCAATTTAGGAGAACCCAGCCTTCGAATGCGCTCCGCATCCAGCGCCACGCATTCCAAACAATCGATTTCAAAATTCTATGAACCCAGGCAAACGACCCGTTCTCCTTGTCATCCGCGATGGCTGGGGATCCAATCACAATTCCGAGCAAGACGCTTTCAACGCGATCAAACTGGCAAACACGCCTATCTCGGATAATCTTAGCCAAAACTGGCCACGTACAGAATTGGCCGCCCATGGACTCGACGTCGGCGTCCCTGTCGGAATAATGGGAAACAGTGAAGTCGGGCACCAAAACATTGGAGCCGGCCGCATCGTCGACCAAGAAATCGTTCGCATCAACAAGGCTTTCAAAACTGGCAGCATTCGCGGCAACCAAGCCCTCGAAGGCGCTTTCGCCAAAGCCAAGGCCGGCGGTAAGCTACACTACATGGGCATCGCTTCCGATGCTGGCGTCCACGGACTTCTCGATCACCTCTACGGATTGCTCATCGAAGCCAAGTTCGCAGGAGTCGAGCAAGTCTACATTCATCTTTTCACCGACGGACGTGACACCCCGCCAAAGAGCGGCAAAGGTTTCATCGAACAAGCCGAAGCCAAATGCATAGAACTCGGCATCGGAAAAATCGCTTCCGTCTGCGGACGCTTCTGGTGCATGGACCGCGATAACCGCTGGGAACGTGTATCCAAAGCCTACAACATGCTCACCGGCAAAAACGCCGAAGGTACGTCGAGCAGTGCGGCCAAAGCAGTAGCCGACTACTACGAAAATCCAGCGAATTCCTCTTCTACAGGCGACGAGTTCGTTCCTCCAACCTGGATCACCGACGAAGCCGGCCAGCCTATCGCCACTATCGGCAATGGTGACGCTGTAGTGTTCTACAACTACCGAGGCGACCGTCCACGCGAAATCACTCGAGCATTCATCGAAGATGATTTCGCCGACTTCGACCGAGGCGAGAAACTCGATATCTACTACACAGCAATGACCGAGTGGAAAAAAGGTCTCTGCGAAAACGTCGTATTCTTCAAGCCAGCCAAGATGGTCAACATCCTCGGCAGCTACATCGCCGACAAAGGCCTCAATCAATTCCGCTGCGCCGAAACCGAAAAGTACCCGCACGTCACATTCTTCTTCAATGACTACACCGAAGAAACATTCGAAGGCGAAGACTGGGGAATGGCCAGCAGTCCGAAAGTAGACACCTACGACTTGGCTCCCGAAATGTCAGCCGAAGAAGTCAAAGAGCTCACCAAGGACGCCATCCTATCGGGGAAATACGGCTTCATTCTCGTCAACTTCGCCAACCCCGACATGGTCGGCCACACGGGCAACATCGAAGCCGTCAAAGCAGCCTGTGTCAAAGTCGATACCTGCATCGGCGAATTGCTCGAAGCTATCGACACTGTCGACGGCGCCGCACTCGTCACCGCCGACCACGGTAACAGCGACCAAATGTGGGATCCAACCGTTGATGGTCCCCACACTGCGCATACGCTCAACCCCGTCGAAATCGTCATGTACGGCAAAGGATGCGAAAACCTGAAACTGATTCAAGACGACCGTCGCCTAGCCGACATAGCCCCCACCGTTCTCAGTTTAATGGGACTAGACATACCAGAAGAAATGACCGGCAAAAACCTAATTGAAGGCTAATATCGCTAATCGAACTTCACTAACGCTTTCATCGGCCAGGACGATCGTCCTGGCCGTTTTGCTACCCTACTCGCATTCCAGTCGAATCAAGGACCGTATCCATACTCGCTATACGCGTGATCCGGAACGACCACTTCGTAACGCGCTTGCAGAAACTCGGCGATGTCGATCATTTGCCGAACAGTCATCTCTTCGCTGAAGTCCGGCATCATCGAATTGCCTTCGACGTCCGTATACTTTTCACGATACTGCGCCTTCACCACATGGGAAGGGTTAACTATCGAAGTGACCAACTGGCCATAGGTTTTAACGCGAGTCACCTCGCCGCCTAAAACGACGTGGATATCCCGCGGCTCCGTTATCTCCGGCATCAAATCCTCTTCGATCACCGTATGGCAACGAATACAACCAAGTTCTACAAATGCCGTCTTACCCTTCCAAATACTGCCCTCCGGCATTCGGAAGCCTATAGGCGATTTCTCGCTCATAGGGCAGCCAGCCAATAAAACCATGGCAGCCAAACCCAATACGCTCGTTCCTACTATTCCCAATATATTTTTTCTCATAACTATAATCTCCTTTCAATTAAATAAAGATAAGCTTTTCTTGATTACACTCAAGCCAATTCTCATCCAATTAGAACCTTCGCAACAGTTTCGCAAATGAGCCTCAAAAGCCGGTTGCATTTCTCGATCAGGATCAATAGCCAATCTCTTAAAATCAAACTAACACACATCTCATGAATCGTTTCATTCATTTCGCCCTCTTTCTTTCCTTTGGACTTGGAACCCTATCCGCCGCCGACCGCGAAGAATCGCCCGAATCTTGGTACCAGCAGGGTCGTCAAAACATTCTCGATGCCAAATCGAGAAAACCGAATAACCGAAAAGCCAAGAACGTCATCCTTTTCGTAGGTGACGGAATGGGTATTTCCACCGTAACCGCTGCTCGCATTATGGAAGGACAACTTCGCGGCGAAACTGGCGAAGAGAATTTTCTCTTTTTCGAAACCTTTCCCAATTCCGCTCTTTCCAAAACTTACAACACGAATCAGCAAACGCCCGACTCCGCTGGCACCATGACCGCCATGATTACCGGAGTGAAAAGCAAAGCCGGATTCATCTCAGTAAACCAGAACATCCTCCGAGGCGACGCCGACGGCACTCCTGGCAATGAACTCGTAACGCTCCTCGAAAAAGCGGAAATCGCCCGCAAGTCCACAGGTATCGTTTCGACTGCCCGACTCACCCACGCTACCCCTGCTTGCACCTACGCTCACACGCCCGAACGCGGCTGGGAGTCCAACGCAGCCCTTCCGGAAAACTCGCCAGTCCAAGACATCGCTGCTCAGTTAATCGATTTTCCCAAAAATTGGGCCGCCCGTGGTTACCCGCAAGTCGACGGACCTGAAGTCGCAATCGGCGGCGGTCGCGGTTCCTTTTTTCCA
>JBNMOQ010000264.1:0-7217 GCA_051275055.1 Candidatus Pelagisphaera sp. | reverse complement strand
TGTCGAGACTATTGACGATTTCGATGAAAGTGGAGGTGTCCCATGGCTTGCTATTGATCGAGTCAAAGAGGGCTAGAAAGTACTTTTGGTGGTTTTGCTTCGACAGCGCTTGGATCGCCCAGAAACGATTGTCGGCGGGCTGTTTTGGGGAAAGCGAAGAATCCAAATAGTCTACCAATTCCGGTTCGTATTGCTCTAGGGCCATACGAGCCAGGAAGCGTTCGAACTTGCGTTCGTAGGGGCCGCCCATGGCGTCACCTGGAATTTCTTGGCGACAGAAATTGACCAGAATGTCGATCGTTTCGCGGTTCGCTTTGCCGAAGTCTGCCAGGGTGCGCAAAGCCTGCGATCTCACCATTACATTCGGGTCATTGATTGCGTCTTTTAAATAGCCCGCCATCTGCGAGGGAGATATATCGAAGCTTGCCAGCGACCGAATCGCTTCCCGGCGTAAATCGTCGTCCGAAGAGCGGGTAAGCGAACCCATGAGTCGCGTATCGAAATGATGGAGGCCCTCCAGGGACCAAAGGGCGTGGATGCGCGTGATCACGTCCTCCCGATTGTCCGATACCAATTTAGCTAGTTGCGGAATCAGCTCTTCCGCTCCGCGATCTGATATCTGGTGCCAGGCTGCTCTTTTTTCCCAGAGGGACGGGCCTTTCAGGTGTGATACTAAATCACTATTGGAAGCCTCGTAAAGATTGGGTATTTTACCGGGCTTCTGGCTTTCGTGGCGGATGCGCCAAATACGACCGTGGTTTTTGTCACGCTCAGGATGGTTGCGCGGGAGCTCGTTGTGGGAGATGATTTTATTGTACCAGTCGGCAACGTAGAGGCAGCCGTCGGGACCGAACTCCATGTTCACGGGACGGAACCAGTCGTCTTTCGATTTCAAGAAGTCAGGCAGATGTTCTGCTGTTACCGTTCCGTCGGGATTGCGGACGATGCGAACGGCGTTGATGGTGCTGGTGATGCAATTGGCTAGCAACGCGACATCTTTCCATTCGGGAGGGAAGCTGTTCTCCATTCCATCTGCGAACTCCAGACCCGATATACCGGTTCCTCCAACGCGGAAATCGTGTAGTTGTGGAATCCAAGGTTGATAGGGACGGATTCGCTCATTGCCAATGCCTTGTAGGCCCGTGCCTGGCTCCAAGGGAACGATCGACCATGATTTGTCGTTGGCCTCGGTTCCGTAGTACTGGCCATTGGCCCGCAACTGGAATCCCCAGATATTGTTAAGACCGGCAGAAACCACATTTAGTCGGGCACCGTCTAATGACATGCGAGCGATTTTGCTAAAGTCAATGCGGGTAGTGGTGCCGCTGACGAGCGATTTAACTTCGCCCCGATTCAAGGCGCCATGGCTGAAGTGTATCCAATCGCCGGGCGACCGGATAAGCAAGTGGGCCATTGTATGCGTATCTGTGATACCGAAATTTGTCAGGAGTCGTTTTCGTTCATCGGCAAAACCATCGCTGTCGCTGTCGTCCAGGAAAAAGAGTTCCGATCCGTGGGCCACATAGGCGCCGTTTTTGTAAGGAAGAATGCTTTGCGGAATGGCAAGTCCATCGGCCCAGACTTTGGGTTTCGAGGGCTTCTCTGCCCATGGGTTGTCTATTATGAGAATCTTATCTTCGCCCTTGGTTTTACCGGCGTAGAGGTCGAGCGCTTTAGGATAGGCGGGATAATTCTTTTGGGCCTCTGGGTCTTCCATCAATGCGAGCAAGTCATTCCAGGCGATATCCTCATAGGGATCCATTGGATACATTATCGCTGTTTGGGTCCAAAGCCGACCAGCGTCATCGAAGGCCATGTCGATGGGATTGACAATTCCGTCCTTCTCGCTCGCAACCAGTTCGACAACAAATCCTTCTGGGACTTCAAAACCCGCCAGCTCTTCTTCGGGTGTCCAGACTTCCGAGCGGAAGGAATGAGTTTTTTTAGCCTGTAGGCTGATAGTGGCGACTAGGGACAGAGCGATGGCGAATAAAACGGATGATTTCATAGTGAAATGGTTTTTGGATTCGTGGCGTAGAGCCACTCCTATAGGGTTTGATTTAGGGCTGCCTAAAGTTCTGTTATCGTAACGTCACTGAGCTCTATTTTCGCATTTCCACCTTTGTGCAGCTGGATCCCGATGAGTCCTTTAGAGGCGATAGAAGGATCTTCCTCCGCGTAGTCCGCTACCTTGATCCCATTGATGTAGGTCTCGTGGTGATTGCCTTTGCAGTGCACTATATAACTGTTCCAGCCAAAGGGGTCGAGTAATTTAGGAAGTACCGAAAGGTCTCCCTTTTGTAAGGCTTTCTTCCGGCGTTGTTCGTCGTAGATATCGCCCCAGTATTTGTTGCCAATATCGGCCTGGTAACCGATCATATGCGTACCGTCTTCTGAAGACCGGTATTGGATGCCGCTGTTGATCAGACCTAGCGAAGGATCGCCCGTGAGCCGAAAGAGGCAGCGGAATTCAAAGTCCTCGTATTTTTTGACGGTCCGCAGGAAGGAGTTGTGGGGGATTTTCTGGACGCCATCTCCGCCAGTGATTACGCCATCCACCACAGACCAATATTTAGCGTCATCTTTGATAACCGTTTTCCAGCCATTGAGCGTTTTTCCGTCAAATAGGGAAACGGTTTCACCTGCGTAGAGGGCAAACGATGAAAGGTAGGCGAGTGATAGTATCTGTAAGGCGAATTTCATATTGAATGTTGGCTCTGGATGCTTCTTAGGAGATTTTTTTATGGTAATCGTAATTAAACTACAAAGTCGAAAACGATGACCTTTTCGAGGCAGGGAACAACGATGTCCTTAACGGCTTCGTGGATAGGGTGGGGCAGGTAGGCGTCACGCGACTCGGGCGAATCAAAGGTCATTATAAAACCGTGAGTGAAGCCCTCGTTCAATCCTTCATCACTTTGGTAGGAGCCGTGCTCCATATCTTGGAGACCCGGGATTTGGCCGACCATACCCTTCATGGCCGCAAAACACTCGTCGATCTGAGCATCGGTTACGTTTGCGTTAAATTTGAATACACCGTAATGTCTAACCATTGTATTGAATTATTTGGGTTTTATTTGGGATATAATAAAGGTCTCAGTGAGACCGCTCTATAAGTTCGAGAAGCTTTTCGGCGCAGGCCCGGGCGAAGGCGGGACTGTTGATGGTTTCGTTTAGGTCGACCACCTCAACCTTCGCGATTGAATGGATTGCCTCGAAGAGCGCTTTATCGGCTTCGGGATCGTAGAAAGACTGGCCTTCGGCATTGATCTCGCTGACTGCTTTGAGTGGATTGAGAATCGCAACCGGGGCTGAGTTCGCATTGGCTTTTTCGGCAATGACTTTTCCGATCTCCGCGCATTCTTTCGCGTTGGTGCGCATCAAGGTGACCTGCGGGTTGTGGATGTAAAAGTTTCGGCCTTCAAACGCGTCGGGCACGGTTTCGCGGGCCCCAAAATTCGCCATGTCCACGCAGCCGGGCGAGACTACGGCGGGCACACTGGCTTTTGTCATGGCGTCCATGCGAGTGGGGCCGGCCGATAGCGTCGCCCCAACTACTTCATCCGCCCACTCCGTGGTCGTGACATCGAGGACTCCGGATACCATGCCGCTTTCGATCAAACTCTCCATCGCTTTTCCTCCCGATCCGGTAGCATGAAATACGAGGACTTCGTAACCGGCGTCTTCTAGAATCGCTTTGGCTTCGTTCACGCAAGTGGTCGTGTTGCCAAACATGCTCGCTACGATGAGCGGTTTCCCCGCTTCTTCGTCTATTTTGGCTTCGACCATTCCGCAGATGGCTCCGGCAGCTCGGGTGAAAATGGTTCGTGAAATCCGATTCAGTCCACTCACGTCAACGATGCTTGGCATCATGACGATATCCTTGGTTCCCATATAGTGAGCCGTGTTGCCGCTCGCGACGGTCGAAACCATGAGTTTTGGGAAACCTATGGGCAAGGCCCTCATGGCAGCTGTGCCGATGGCGGTTCCTCCTCCTCCTCCGAGCGAAATGACTCCTTCTGCCTTTCCTGCTTTAACCAGTTGAGCGAGGAAGACAGGCGCGGCTTCTGACATTGCGACGACGCAATCACCGCGGTCGTGTCGTTTCATGAGCGAATCCAGGTCAACACCGGTTGCCGCGGCCACGTCGTATCTCGTAAAATCGGGGGCAAATTGAGGATCCCCTCCCGTGCCGACATCGATGAATACGACCTCGTGTCCGCGCTTTCGGATTTGGTCCGCTACAAAGGAATGTTCTTCAGCCTTGGAATCAAGTGTTCCAAGTATTGTAATCGTTGACATCGGGGTATCGGTTTTCGAGTTATCGAGTTATCGAAATGTTAGCCATCCGTTTTACGGGGATCGACTTAAATTCTTGGGTGAGATTGATGAGCGACTGTTCGACTGCCATGCGCTCTAGACTGGAAGCCCCCACAAATCCAACCGCATCGGTGCGTTCGTTTATGAAAGCCGCGTCGGAGGGAGTTAATATCGGACCTCCATGGCTAAGATAGATAATATCGTCGCGAACAGACTTCCCGGCGTCAATGATCGCTTGAGTTTGGGCGGCGGCCTCATCTAGAGAAACTGTGGCGTCGACTACGCCTATGGAGCCGCCCACGGTACAGCCGGCATGGGCAATAATCACATCTGCGCCAGCCTCGGCCATGGCTTTCGCTTCTTCCGGTTTGGCCACGTAGACAATTGAGAACATATCCATTTTGCGGGCAAGCGCGACGCAATCGAATTCCTTTTGCACGCTCATCCCAGTCTCTTCAAGCGTTTGCCTGTAGTGCCCATCGACTATCGTATGCGTAGGAAAATTATTTATACCACTGAAGCCCATTTCTTGCACCTTTAATAGCCAGTGCCACATTCGTCGCCTTGGGTCGGTAGCATGGACCCCGCAGATAACGGGTATTTCCTCTACGACGGGCAAGACTTCGAACTCGCCAATCTCCATAGCGATGGCGTTGGCGTCTCCATAGGACATCAATCCCGCAGTTGAACCGTGACCCGCCATTCGGAATCGGCCTGAGTTGTAAATTATGATAAGGTCGGCGCCTCCTTTCTCTATGAACTTGGCGCTAATTCCTGTTCCAGCCCCTGCTGCAATAATGGGTTCGCCTTTGCTTATCGTGTCGTGCAGGCGGTCCAATACCTCGGCTCTTGTGTAGGGGTTTCCTTTTCCTGTCCATTGATTTGGCATGATGTAAAATCGGGTGAAACTGGCGTCTGTTCAACTATTAATACCCAACATGCATTTATTGAATATGCACATTCTCTATTGATTTTGTCCGATTTTCAAAAGGGTATCGTTAATATAGTATCCGGTTTCCACTTTTAGATAGGATCAGATTATGACCAGCAATTATCGCAAATCCAACCAGTCTGACGACATCGAGATACGTGGATCTTCCAGGTATAAAGTGGTTCGCTCAGATGACTCGGATTCCCGTGAGTGGTTGTCGGATAGTCCCATTTGCTCGTTGCTGACCCAGCATCACATTGCCCACGTTGGCGTTCTTCAGGCGAGGTATCCCTTCGAAATCAAACGAGAGTTTCAATCCGGCTCATTCATAATGGCCTGCTTAAAAGGAGAGGGGAAAGTGATGGTTGACGGAGCTTGGAAACTGCTCCGAGCGGGTGATGCGTGTTTACTTCCTCCTTTTGTACTCAACACCTTCAAATGTATCGAAGGCCAACCTTGGGACTTTTGTTGGGTTCGATATTTAGAGTCACCCGAATCGAAACCAATTGTTACGCAGCATTCTCCGGTACTTGGCAGATACGACAATGCACCCATTCTGGCGGCAATTCAGGGGTTGTATGCGGAAAGCTGCGGGGCGAAGAACCCAGGTACGCTCGACTGCTGGATTGACCTGATCCATCACTATGTTTTGTGCTTCGCGCAACCGCAGGACTTCGATGACCGATTGTGGAGAATCTGGCAGAAGGTTGAACCCCGATTGTCACGCAAATGGACGTTAACAGAGTTGGCAGACATTGCTCATGTCAGTGAAGAGCATTTGCGTCGTCTTTGCAGGCAGCGCTATGGCCGCAGTCCGATTCAGCATTTAACGTTCTTGAGAATGCAGAAAGCCAAACATTTATTAAGCACCACTGACGATAAGATTGAATCCATCGCCCGCTCGGTCAGCTACGATAGCCAGCAAACCTTTTCTACTTTATTTAAAAGGTGGGTGGGTTGGAGCCCATCCAAGTTTCGTTAAAGAGCGTGATTTAGGTTGGGAGTAGGGTGATGAAATCGAGACGATCGCTCGGTAAGGATTTGGCGACGTTAATCGCTTTGAAGTAGCTCAGAGCTTTAGCCTGAGCCTGGATAGTGGAATTAATTGACGATTCAGGCTAAAGCACTGAGCTACTTCGATCGGGAAAAACTGTTGTATCAAAGATTCGCTGACACGACGGTTTTCATTTTGTCGAGTCCCAACTTGGCGACTTCGAGAGGGTCTTGTTTCCAGTAGTCGCGATTGAAGAGCTCGAGCGAGAATACCATGTTGGGATTCACGGCTTGGAGCTGTTTCATAATTGTTCCGAAATCGGCAACGCCGTCGCCGGGCATTACGCGGTGGCTATCGTTCATATCCTCGCGCGAAGGAGTGGCGGGGAAGTCGTTCATGTGAAGGACTGGCATGGCTTTAGGTCCAAGCAGGGAAAGTCCGTGGTATGTCGAGCCGCCTTTGAAGACGTGGTAAATATCGAGCAACATGCATGCGTCCGGGTGGGAGCTTTCAGCGGTTGCGAAAAGGGTCTGGCCGAGGCGGTGAAGATTTACTGAGTGTCCCCAGACTTCGAGCATCGGAGTGACGCCTGTCGCGCGGCCGACTTCGAGCAATGCATGGTAGCGTTCCGCTACGATTTCGAGATCCAAGACGGCTCCTTTGGTTGCACCTGCTGGCGGAGCGGCGATGCGACTGCCGCCAAGTTGGGCGAGGATGTCCATGTCGCTTTTGGCTTCCTCGAGAGCTTCCGCTCGTTTGGCAGGATCGTCTACGATCCAGTTGGCGAATCCGATAGCGCTTTCGACTTGGATACCGCGATCGTCGAGGCGTTTCTTGAGATCGCTGAGCTTTCCGCCTGCTTCCATGTAGGCTCTGAGCGTGCGAATCCAGGGTTCGATTCCCGAGTAGCCGGCGTCGGCAGCTACGTCGACTTCCGCTTCGATGCCGATATTTTTCTCGCGAATGGTGCTC
>JBNMOQ010000263.1:0-7221 GCA_051275055.1 Candidatus Pelagisphaera sp. | reverse complement strand
GTCCCGTTCGGCGGCTGGGTTAAAATTCCTGCCTGCGGCAGCTTGTGTTTTAATGAGTTGGTTTTGTTTTCTACCACTGAGGACACTGATTTACACTGATGATGTTTGGCTCTGCGATTGGCGTTGAGGAGGAATCATTGGGGTGTCGGTTCCTTCAGTGTTTGTCTATCAGTGTTCATCGGTGTCCTCAGTGGTTCTTCGATTTGTTTTTGATTTCGAAATGGGTAGGCCAGCAGTCCCAAGCAGCCGGGGAAATCACATTTATTGGAACTCTTTCCGAGTTAGGTTTAAACAATTGACATCTGATGAATAATTGGAATACATCAGATGCGATGAGAACGACCCTAGATATCGATAAGCCAATTCTCGATGAGTTGAAGCGATTGGGGAAGAGCCGAAAAAAGACGATGGGCCGGCTCGTCAGCGAGCTCTTGGCGACTTCGCTAAAGCAAGAGAGCGGGAAGAACGCGCCTAATTCGGAAAAAGCGTTTCATTGGAACGCTCGCTCTATGGGCGCCCTCGTCGACATTGAGGACAAAGACGCGCTCTACAGTGCATTGAACAAAGAGAAATGAGCTATTCTCTCGATGCGAATATCTTGATTTACGCATCCAACAAGGATTCGGTCCACTACGAACAGGCAATCGATTTTCTTGGCGATTGCATGAGCGAACCGGATCCGCTGTATCTTTGCTGGCCTACGGTTTTCGCCTACTTGAGAATTGCGACCCATCCCAGCATTTTCGCATCGCCGCTATCTCCGGACGAAGCTATCCGGAATATAGAGAGTTTGCGATTAGCGTCGCACGTTCGCTTTATTTCAGAAGGCGAGGATTTCTGGAGTTGCTATGAACAATCCTGCGAGGGCCTCAATGCTCGGGGGAACCTCGTTCCAGATGCCCACATTGCAGCCTTGCTTCGCGAACAGGGCGTTCAGCGGATTTATTCTCGGGATCGCGATTTTCTAAAGTTCCCGTTTCTGAAGGTAGTAGATCCATTTAATTAATACGGATCACAGCCATTTTTTTCCTCATTCACACCTTAGAAAACTCAGCAATGTCTATCATGCGGCGCTCTTTGCGAGAGGCTTCGGCGGCGAACACGATGCTATGCGTACGCAGTGATTGATGGACATCCGTCTTAATATTTTTAGTGCTTTTAGCAGCTAATCCAGCGAGCCAGTTGAGAGCGAGACGGCTGTCTCCTCCGCCGTGTCCGCCGGTTTCCGCTCCTATCTCGATCGTCTCTTTATTGCCCGTGGCAAAGTCCTTAATGGTAATGGTAGATTCATCGAAGAAGAGTTCGCCCGCACTGCCATGAACGCGTAACCTGCGACCCTCGCCCGCTGTAAAGGCTGTCATCGTAAAAGTGACAGTAATACCATCTTCATACTCCATGGCGACCACTTGATGATCAACCACATCATTGTCGCAGTCGTATACACAACGCCCATACGGACCGGTCTTGATCGCCTCTAGATGAGCCTCGGCGCTATGATCGTGGCTACACACATTGGCAGGCCACACGTCTCGATCCGCATGGACATAAGCCTTAATCGCCGAGTAGGCGCAGCTCTGTTCAACAGGACACCCGTCCGTACAACGCGCCGTCGCACCCTCTGGTGCATTCTCTTTGCGAAAGTGACCCAAGCTTCCAAAGGAGCTGACCCGAAGGCAGTTCTTTCCAATCAGGTGGGTAAGATAATCAATGTCATGGCAGCTCTTGGCTATCAGCATAAAGGAAGACGCTTCCTCATTACCCCAGTTTCCCCGAACGTAACTGTGCGCTTGATGCCAGTAGGCAACCTGCTCCAAATGATCAATCGTCTGGATGGCGCCGATTCGACCGCTATCGAGAATGGCTTTCACCATGGCGAACCCTTTGTGATAACGTAGCGAATGGCACACGCTGGTGATGACTCCATTACGAGCTTGGGCCGCCGCAATCTCCTGACAATCCTCAAGTCGGACAGCCATGGGCTTTTCCAATAGCAAATGATACCCTTTATTCATGCAGGCTACCGCAGATCCGACATGATCCTGATCCATCGTGGCGACAATAACCGCATCACAGAGTTTTTCGACAGCAACGAACGCTTTCCAATTCGTAAAGCAATTGGCGTCGGAAATTCCGTGCTTTTCTTGTATCGCCTTCCGGTAGGCTTCACGCGGTTCGGCAACCGCAACCACCGTCGCCAATTGAGGATTGTCTCCGATAATATTGGAAAATCCAGTTCCGCGCCCACCAGCGCCAATAATAGCAATTTTAATCATAATATATTCCTTTCGGATAATCCGGCAAATTTATATTTGTTCAATTCCACAAGCCAAAATAAACTAAAACGTTTCATTATAAAAGATCTCCCACGAAGGGCACTAAGATCACAAAGTCGATTTCAGTCCACAACCGATGGAATCTTAGTGTTCTTGGTGTCCTTCGTGGGAGAATAACTCAATTCAAATATCTACAAGGATTCCTTTTCAAACACTTCATGCTTCCGGTTTCCCGATGAAACGAGGTAAGCGACCAGATCCATTAGCTCATCCTGATTCATGCCGAATATCATTCCTGGCGGCATCAGGGAAACATTCGACGGCTCGACTTTCGCTACCGTTTCAATGGGTAATTTAGTTAGTTCGTTAAGAGCATAGGGATTCGATGCGACAGCGAGTTCTTCGTCATTTTTGTATATGATTCTTCCATACGCGGATGCCCCATCGTTCAAAGTCACCATGCTGGCTTGATACTGCTCGGAGATGGAATTACTCGGCTCGCAGATGGAAACCAGGATATCGCGGATCGAGTAACGATTGCCAACAGATCCCAAATCCGGTCCCGCGTAGCCACCCGAACCGTCAAAGCGATGACATGCCACGCAGGCGCCTGCCGCGAACATTTTCTTGCCGTTCGCGTAACTCCTTCCTTGAAGAGGTTTTTCGAACAGCTCCATCGCCGTATCCGTCGTCCATACAACTGACGGTCCTTGGGGCTTCGGCAGCGTGCTGAGATCCACTGTTGCGATATCACCGAGCAACCACGATACGGTCGCGGCCTCTTCAGGCGGCAGATGCTCGATAGCATCCGTTCGGATAGCCCTTATGTGTCCGGCAAAGCTTTTGCCGCCGCTTTTCTCTAAGGTTTCATTCAACCAGCTGAAATAGTATTTCCGGTCATCAAGCGTCCACCCGTTCTGCGTCTGACGAAGCGAATATGCGTAGTGAATATTCTGACTATTGGGCGTATTGCTCATCGTATTCAGAATATCCCTTCCATACTCATGCCGTTCCAGCATTTCCTTATCGTAAGCAAGCGTCTTCGTTTGAGTGCTTTTCATTAGGCCAATCGTCTTACTGACCACACTAGGACTATCCAGATAGCCCAACAATCTGGAGAGCTCCGTATTGAGATCCTCTTCTCGCGCAGGGTAAAAGGAATCCAGTTTCGCAATAACCGCATCCTTCTCCGCCGCCGTCGCAGGGTTCAATCGAATAAAGCAAAGAGAGTAAGCCCGGAGAAGTGCCAATCGATCTTTCAGTTCCAGCGAACCGAATGATACCTGTCCCAGTTTATCGAGCACCTGACTCGACAGCGATTTATCGCCATGACGGGAGAGTGCAATCATCGCATAAATAATACCACGTGGATTCGACTCCGAGAAGGCTTTTTTCTGCCACAAATGGAGATCTTGATTCTCGATAGCCAATCGAGCGGCATAGCGAATATTGCGATCCGAATGAGATAGATGGGGCCAGACTTCTTCGATTGCCGTCACTCCGCCATCGCTGCTGCCATGGTAGTATTCAAGCGAATGCCGCAAGTTTCTCAGCGCTTGATTTCGAACGAGGCTTTTTGCCGGTCCGCTTTCCCCTGTACCGGTATATCGGATACGGTAGAGTTTTGAATCCGTATTGCGGCCCCCAATCAAGAAATACATGTTTCCATCAGGACCAAACCGCATCGCAGTGATATTGAGCGGACTGCCGTGCAGGAATTCGGTTTTCGTTCCGGTATAGCTGGAACCGTTCTCCTCCATGTCGACCGTGTAGATGGTTCCGAAGGTCCAATCACATATGAAAAGCTTGTCTTGGTATTGATTGGGGAAATTGGAATGATGGCCAAAGCTAATGCCGGTGGGCGATCCCGGTCCGACATTGACCACGGCTCCATTACTATCGGCAGAATATTCCGGCCATTTGGCGGAGCCTGATCGCCACCCGAACTCACTGGCCGATGTCACATGATTAACTCGAGTGGGCCGGTACCAGGGACTGCCGACGTCGAACTCCAGATCCGAATCGAAAGTAAATAGTTCCCCTTCCCTATTGAAAGCGATGTCCACCGCATTGCGGAAGCCAGAGGCGATCATCGTCCAATCCTTGCCATCAGGGGAGATGCGGCAGATCCAGCCACCCGGGGGCTTGATGCTCGTCGCGTGACCCATTGCGTCGGGCATGGCTTCGATCAGAGAATCGACTTCCCAGACCGGTGGTTGCAATGAGTGAACGTCCCCTGGTACTCTACCGTAGTTGCCGCTCACTAAGTATAGCGCTTCCCCGTCTTCCGACACGATCGCCGAGTGGGCGGAATGCTCGTAGCCCATCTTCAGCGTTTTCAGCAATTCAAATTGGTCGTATTGATCGTCGCCATCCGTATCGCGGATGCGATAGAAGCCCGTCATTGTCGTCATGTAGAGACTGTCGAAAGCGTGAACAAAACCGAGAGCACCACCAACAGTCCGCTTGCCCCAAGCGACCGGTTCGTACGGAAAGCCCTTGAGGCTCTCGACTTCTACCGTTGAATCGCGACCGCCTGCTTCAGGCAGCGTAACGCGGAAAATCCCTTTATCATCCTGATCGGATACGATGAGCCGACCTTTCGGGTCGAATGCCATTGCTACCCATGACCCCTGATATTTCGGAACGCTATAAAGAAGCTCCGCATCGAAGCCCTCCAGCAAAGTAATCTGCGTATCCGAATCTAGAACATACCTGCTCTCGTCCGACGATTGAGCGCTAGCGCTATTGTAGATCGCAATTGATGCGAAAATTAAGATGGATGATGATTTCATCGATAGATTCAAAGTTTCCGTTTAGAGCTTTATGATCGATTGGTTCCAAGTTCGAGCATTGTCTTTCGTTTCGCTTTCGCAAGCGCTCGTCGCCGCCCCGTCAACAGGAGCAAAACAAGGTGGAACGTGACGTCCCGACGCGTTTTCAGATACAAGACTGTCGCCTCAGCGAGACGACCTACAGTTTGAAGATGTAGGATGGAGCGCTGACCCGTCAAATTCACCAAAACGACTTAACACTTGCAAATGTCATTAATTGGCCACTTAAACTATAATTAGTTACTAATATAACATAATGTGGCCACTTAAAACGATTGTCACTCGTCGGCTCCGGCGGTCTTGGAGACCTTTCCTATCAGCCAGACGAAACCACTGAAACCAACAGTCTAACCGACCTTAACGACGCGATGCGATTCGCTGGGGCGGTAATTGAAGAAAGCGACGAAACGCTGCCTGGATCAAAAGCCCTCCAAGAAGCCGGGAGCAACCCTGGCGGCAGGTATCCAAAAATCCTGGTCGGATGGAAAGAAGACAGCGAGCGATTGATGATTGGCTCGCGCGATTTCACTGAGGGCTATATTCCGTGTATCATGAAGCTGGATATGGGAAATCGCCTCCCTGTACACCTCAGAGATTTATGCCAAAAAGAACACCACCTGCTTTCAGCCGCGCAGCAATCCGGCATCGATACGCCAGAGCATTGGCTCATAAGAGGTGAAAACAACGAAACGGGAGGCTATGCCAATCTAGTCGTCAAGCGCTTCGACAGGAAAGGCAGCCAAAGAATCCACACGCACACATTCGGAGGACTAACCACCAGCTGGCAGTTCGTTATGGTTCCAGCTATGAGGATTTGCTACGAACGACACTAGCGCTCACCAAAGACCATCGCCAAGTCACCCAACAGTACCGCAGGATGGTATTCAATGTTGCGTGCGGGAATCGCGACGACCACGTCCGCAATCACTCCTTTATTTTCGATAAAACCAAAGGATGGGCCCTCTCGCCTGCGTACGATCTAACACCTACTCCAGAAAATACAGAACATGCATTGAGCGTTAACTCGAAATGGAACTCCATAGCAGACTCCGATCTCATTAAAGTCGCAGAGCTGTTTTCCATAGAACGGCCAAGGGACATTATCGAACAATCTCGCAGCGCCATCGCAGCGATTCGCAATAGCGAAAGGTAGGGCGATGGCGTCCCGCCCCCCCGCAGAGGTAGAAGCGCTTTGGCATACCCGGCGGAGCCCATTGGCGTCAAGTTAGGCCTGTTTGAGGAAGTTATTGCAGACTCCACACCGAATGGCTGGCCTAGCTCTTCGAGCTGAACTCGGTGTAGCTACCTCGACACGTCGGAGTGGTTTTGCTTCGCCATCTGCGCTCCGCTCCGTCAGACGATTTCGGTTAAGTTAACGCCCAACCTTTAACACCTCTCCTAAGGCTCGTCATTCCGATGCAGCACGATCTTCGATTCACTCTCCCGCTCGGCACGAAGATCCATCGTCAATTCCAGGAGATTGACGAATACATCAGGATTGTCGGAACGGAGGGAAGCAGTAATTCTCATTTCACCAATGGAAGATTCGGCCAGCTCGATTTGCGTGGTATTACGCTGATTAAAGACCCCCACAACCTCTGAAATCAGAGCATCATCGAAATCTAAAAAGCGCCTGGGAGCTTCCTCGATCTCTTCGCTCGCAGCCGTTAGCGACACTTCCGGCTGTTCAATCTCAACCGGAGCTTCATCCTCAAGCAAACCAACCAGCAACCAGACAGCGATCCCCGCCACCAAACTCAAAAGCGTCACAACCAAAGGCTTCATATAGCCTCCCCTTTCAACGCCACCCTAATAACACAAGTTCCCATCAGAACTAAGACAGTTTGAAGGACCTTTTTCACTAAAAGAGTTTTTGATTTTCCAAAAATAGTGAAGCGACGACCTAGCAACCCACACACAATAAGAAGCACAAGAACCGCACCCATTCCCTCCTTGCCTGAATGGAAATAGACTGTTAGTCATCTCTATGGAGAAATCCGGCACCAATGAAACTGCCAAATACCAAATATCCGATTGCCCTATTCTTGAGCTTGGCGCTTGCCGCCTGCGCGACCATGGGTCCTCAAGATACCGATCAATATATCTTCCTCGAT
>JBNMOQ010000262.1:0-7240 GCA_051275055.1 Candidatus Pelagisphaera sp. | reverse complement strand
GCAGGGTGATTTGGAGCTTCTGGAATCGGGTTCAGACCGGACCTGTTTTCGGCTGACTTTGCCTCGAGGAAGCTGAAAGGTAGGGCAGCATACGCCGAGGCTGCAGTGGAGCTCTGGTTTTATTGCGGGTTCCACGCGCGTAGCAACGTCGCAGCGCGGCGTGGTTTTTAGAGGAGTTTCTGTTAAGCTGACGCTTATGCCCTCAGCGGGATCAGCTGTAGGAAGAGGAAATGGCCGCTCGGAGATCGGCCGCTACCTTTTGGATAGTTCAAGGATAGCCCTCGGGGATGCTTTATTTTGGCCGCTTTGCTGCGGCCTCGGCGATGCCGCTCTACCTTTTAAATTCGCAGTTTAATGCAGACGGGGATGATTTTCACGCTTGGAATTGCGGTGTTTATTTTTGATAAAGAGCAGCGGTGTTTTTGAATATTATGAAATCGATGAAGAGGTATTTGGGTAGCGTTTGTTTGCTGGGTTTGTTGGCAGTTTTGTCTGGTTGCGTGACGGAGCCGAGCGCTTTGACTGGGGAGAGCCGAAGTTATGGTTATACTTGGCAGCAGGAGCTGGAGCTCGGGAGGACGAGCGATCAAGGCTTGATTCAGCAAATGGGGTTGTATCCGGATGATGCTTTGGCGAGCTATGTGACGTCGATTGGCGAGAGCGTGCTGGCTCAGAGCAGTCTAAGGAGTGACGATACGCCTGAGATCTACCGCAATATGGAATTCAAATTTCGCGTGATGGATAGTCCGGTGGTTAATGCTTTTGCTTTGCCTGGCGGGTACGTTTACGTGACGCGAGGATTGCTGGCTCATCTTCAAAACGAGGCCCAGCTTGCTGTGGTGCTCGGCCACGAAATCACTCACGTCGCGGCGCGGCATGCATCGCAGCAGGCCTTGAAGCAGCAATGGGGGCAAATCGGTTTGGTTGCGGGCGCGGTAATTGGGCAGACGGTTACTGGGAACGAGCAGTTCGCGGATCAATTCATGGGATTGGGCGGAAGCGTTTTTCAAATGCTAACCTTAAAATATGGTCGCGATGCCGAGCGAGAATCTGACGTTTATGGAGTCGAATATTCGGCGAAGGCTGGATATGCGATTGGCGAGTCTGCTGATTTTTTCAATTCACTGGGGCGGATTTCGGCCAAAGCGGGACAGAGCTTGCCAAGTTGGCAGTCAAGTCATCCTGGCGCCGGTGAACGCGAAGGTAGAATTCGCAAATTGGCGATTGAATGGGGCAACAAATTCAGTGATCTCAAAGTGGGAGAGGCGGAGTATTTGAATCGAATCGATGGCTTGATCGTTGGTGAGAATCCACGTTCGGGAATCGTGATGAGGGGGAAGTTCTACCACCCGAATATGGGTTTCCAGTTTGATATTCCTTCTGGTTGGAAGGCGAAGAATGAAGCGAGTTCGGTGACGTTAGTCGATCCGACCGGGCGCGGGATATTGGTTTTTAGCGGTGGAAAGGGGGCGACTCCTGAGAAAGCTGCGAGGGATTTCGTTGCGACCTCGAAGATGGAACCATTGCGAAGCGGAGAAGTTACGATTGGCGGGCGGAAGGGTTACATGGTCGAGAGTTCGGTCGCGACTTCGAATGGCAACATGCTGGTGAGAAATGAGTTCTTGAGCTACGGCGGCGAGGTATTCGGTTTTCTGAGTTATTCAAGCGTTGAGGAAATTGAAAAATATCGCCCAGCGTTTTTGAGTGTATCGAAGAGTTTTGGTCCGATTGATAATGCAGCGATTAAGGAAATCGAGCCTACTAGGTTGAAGGTGATCACTGCGAAGAAAGCAGATCGTTTCTCTAGTTTCCTCGGAAATGATTTTCCTTACGGAATGGATGAGTCCGATTTAGCGATCATCAATCAGGTCGAACTGGATTCGACCGTCGAAGCAGGACGAAAGCTAAAGGTAGTAGGGAACTGAATTCGAGCCTCAGGCATCGCCTTTGCTGAATTGGCCTATCCCAAAACGAACACGCTCCCAGGCCTTACGGCCTGAGAGCGATTCCCACATATAGCAACTGTCTGATTTTGCGTCAGACACCGCTTTCGATTACACTATGAATAAAAGATAAAAAGTCGGTTTAAAGAGGGGATTGAGAACGAGTTAATCAGTGGTTGTTGGTTCTGGGACGCAATAGGGTCGTAATGGTAAGGATTACGAAACGAGTTTGATTCTTGGACAGACTTTCGGCAAATTGGATGAAGGTTTTGTAAACTGTCCAGAAATGGGGAGTTTCCCGTAATAGTTTTTAAGAGAAATCATTCTTTCGCACTCATGTCATCCGAAAACGAAATCGATCCGAGAAGCCGCTTTATTCAGCTGTTCATGTCTCATGAAAAGCAGATCTATCGGTATATCCTCTCGCTCATGCCGCATTCCCAAGATGCGCAGGACGTGCTGCAGGAGACGGCGATCGCTCTTTACAATAAGATAGAGGACTACGATACGGCTCGACCGTTTGCTCCTTGGGCGTTTCGTTTTGCCTATCACATGACGCTCAAGCATCGTGAGAAATCGAGTCGTTGGCATCGTTTTCTCGATGATAATTTGATGAAAGAAATTGCGTCTCGTCAGCAGATGTTGAGTCCCGAGCTGGATCAGCGTCGCGAATATTTGAAGGAGTGCTTGGCTGAAGTGCCTCAGGAAAAACGCTCGATGTTGACCGAGTATTATTTCGAAGATGAGACAGTGGATACAATCGCCGATTCGCAGGGCAAGTCGGTTGAAGCGACCTACAAAGCTTTGCAGCGTGTACGAAAGACTTTGATGCACTGTATCCAAGGGAAAATGCAAGTAGGAGACGTCATTGCATAATGAATTTGAACTCAATAAACCAATTGGAATGGGAATCATTGCTCGAAGGAGCGATCAATGGTACTCTAACTGATTCGGAAGCGAAGCTGCTAAACAAGGTCTTAAATGCGAGCCCGGAGAGGTTGGACGACTATATCCGTTTTGTGGATATGCATGCGTCGCTTTATCAGGAACCGTTGTTGGCGCCAACTGATGGAATCGACACGATGGTCGATTACCAGACGCTGGAGATGGAAAACGAAAAACAGCGTAAATTGAATGGCTTTTGGAAGGTTTTGGCTAGCGTCACGACAATAGCAGCATTGATCGCGTTTTCGTTCAGTCTTTGGCAATCGATGCCGAGCGAATCGAATTGGGAGCTTTCTCGTGGTCAATACATCGGTCTTGTTACGAGTTTGAAAACCAAAGGAACTGAGTCCGATCTTTATGTGGGACGTGGCGTTCAGACCGGTTTATTCAAATTAGAGAGCGGCAAAGCTCAAATACGTTTGGATAACGGAGTTGAGCTTTCGATGCGCGGTCCAGTCGAGTTCGAAGTTTTCGGACAAGATCACTTGGCTTTGGTTTCCGGTCGATTAACGGCGAACGTGCCCGAACAGGCTATTGGCTTTCGGATCGACACTCCTGATATGGAAGTCGTCGACCTTGGAACTGAGTTTGCCTTGAAAGTGGATAGTTCTGGTGAGTCGAAACTTCACGTATTGGAAGGCGAAGTCGAAGCTCGCTTGAAGCAAGGATTGGATTTCGAGAATGAACCTTTGATTATCGCCAAGGAGCGTTTGGATGAATTGGTTCAGAACCCATCGTACTTAGAGCGTGAATACGATCCGGTCGCCTTTGCTGCATCGCCATATCGCGATGAGTTGATTCGAGCGACTGGCGGGATGATGCAAAGTTTGCATGAGGCTCCGTTGGACTTGAGGAATGGCCGTTTTAAGCATGACTATTTGATGCTGTTTCCGGAACGATTGAATTACACCTTACCCGAAGACTTGGCAGTGAACTTGGCTGAGCCAGGGACGTACCGCATGTTGACTGAGAGAGCTGCGAAGAAGTATTATGAAGAAGTTTCTGCGGACAAGCAGGCTTGCGAGAGCGTAGTAGAGTCGACAATCGTGCAAGATACGGTTGGGAAGGGAACGGTTGTTAATAGCTACCTCGTGCATTTCGATGCGTTCGATAAACCTGGGGAGCGCAACAAGGCGAAGGGGCGGGTGCGATTCAGTAATCGAATTCTTGGAGTGATCCTAAGTGGCGAAGACTTGAATCACAGCGATGCTATACTGGGAAATAGCGATACGATTTACGAGAATAGTCACGGCCGCCGAACGGAAAACGACCTCGTGCGCATTTCTTCTGATCAGCACCAAGTCTTTTTGAATTTCGAGGTTCTTGGTTTTATCGACCAGGTGCGTATCGTTGTAGAAGCTGATTCGAATAAGCTTGAGATTGCACGCTTCCTGGACGGAGGCGAATAGGTGATTTGATTGGACCGGTATTTGTTCTACCGGTTATTCATTTTCAGGGTCGAATTTAAGGTGTCCTGATTTTGTGTTATTATCTTCGCGCGAATCGATTTGGCCACCGAGATAAGTTTGCGCTTTTATTGTGTATCCGGTTTCCGATGTAAGTTGAGATCGGTCGAGATAGATTGTGTGGCTTGTGGTCTCGTTCTCGACTAGTTGGCCGAGGTAGATACGTTGTGATTGGCCTTCGTTTTGGACTAGATTGATCGATACGCTGCGCAAGGATTCGGTGCCTCGGTTTTGAACGGTGACCATTAATGGAATTGTGGTTTCGGTGGCTTGTTCAAAGTCGAGGTAGAAGTCGGCGAGCGCCGCGTCGGCGATTCCGGATTGGTTTCGATCTAAAACTCGATCCATGTTTAAGGTGCCGTGGCCGATATTTACGTCGATTCCTGGAGCGCTCGCGTCATCGGCGTAGGTCAGCACTATGCCGACGGCTTCTTGCGGAGTGAGTTTTGGATAGAGTGAGAGTGTGGCGGCAATGCCTCCAGCGACGAATGGAGTCGCTGCGGAGGTTCCTGAAAAGCTGGTCCATTTTTCTTCGCCCCAGGCTGCATAGACTCCGACTCCTGGGGCAGCGATATCGACGTCTTCACTGAAGTTGGAGAATTCGGCTCGTTGACTTTCCGTGTCGATTGCGGCGACGCCGATGACGCCATCGAATCTAGCGGGATAAGTGATTTCGCCCATGCCATCATTTCCGGCCGATGCTACTAGAATAACATTGTTTGCCTGAGCATAGGCGATGGCGTTTTCAAGAGTGGTGCTGTATCCGTAACTGCCTAAGCTCATGCTGATGATTGATGCGCCTTGATCGACCGCTTCGACAATGCCTGTTGCTAGAGTGAAACTGTCGCCTGTTCCATCTGAATTCATAACCTGAATACTCAGAAGGTCGGTGTTTGGAGCTATGCCCGCATGGTTACCGCCTGCGACCAGTGAGGCGATGGCGGTTCCGTGGCCATTGTATTCTGAGTCTTGGTTTTCATTTGAATCGACTAGGTTGATGCGTTTGATATTAACGCCTTCAAGCGTGGGGTGGTCGTCGATACCTGTATCCAATATTGCGATAGTGATTCCCTTTCCCCATTGATCGTTGTCTTCGGGAACGCCTAGCCAATCGAGCGCGTTGTTTTTAAAAGGCTGATTGGCGATTCCAGTGAGAGTCGGTTGGGGGATAGTGGGAGTGACGACAAGGTAGTTGAAATCGATGTCGGCATTTTCTCCGGCTAGCTCTCGTATGCGTTGAGCGTTATTCTCTTTGTTTGACCGAACACGTAGGGCTTTGAGAGTGAGGTTTCGAGCGATAATCGAAATGCCGGCGCGTTCTGCGTCGGCAATAAAACGGTCGTACGCATTTTGATCTTTGAACGAAAGCAAGAGTTCGTTGGCGAGCGCGAGATCGGCGTCGGTTAGCGGGGCTTCGGTCGAGAGGGAATCTATCGGCGCTGGAAGCGCTTTATCGATTTCCTGGAAGATCGATGACGGTCGATCTGCTGGTTTGGATGTGGCTACGGGCTCTGTTTTTGGTGGGTTCTGAAGCAAGGAAAGGTAGCGTCCACCGAGATAGGCGAACGCTAGGATTACTAGAATTCCAAGTGCTTTTTTAAAGCGGTTCATTTCAGAGCGTTATGTATACCAATCGTCATCATTAATTTAAGATTTGAAACTGTAGGGCGGGTTGCTAACCCGCTAGTCCAGTAAGCGTGTCGCCTCAGCGAGGCGACCTACAGAAAAATAAGATTTATGATGACGCTTGGTATAGAACGGCCGCTAGTGCTTTTTTACGATGGTGAAATGGTCTTTGGATTCACCTTTTTCATTTAGGAAGACGACATTCATTTTGTTGGATTCAACATCGACTACCAGCGAACCAAGTTCGAGAAGGGAAAGATACATGACTGGATGATCGAGGGTGACCTTGCCTCCCATTTTTGAAACCTTGCCGCTGGAGCCTGCGACTATGTTAACGCTGCCTTCGTTGGCGCCCAAGCCATTGGTCGCTTTCACGTAGGCTCCGTCGCCGTCGATGCGTCCGTCGCCTCCATCTAAGAAGTGGGTTTTCGAGTCGAGGGAATGTGAATGTCCGTAGTGTCCGTCGACGAGATATGAGCGTTCGTAGGAATGGCTGTGTCCGGAGAGGACGAGATCGGCTCCGTGTTTTTCGAGCAACGGAAGGTAGTTTTCGCGCATCTCGATTAGTTCGACTTCCTTGTCCGAGTCATGGCTACCTTTGGTGTAGGTCGGGTGATGGAAGAAGGCGATCAGCCATTTTGCTTTGGAATTTTCGAGATCTTTCTTAGCCCATTGATACATTTCGGCTCCGACGCTTCGATCCACGCTGATCGATGCCAGGCAGAGAAAATGGATATTGCCGTAATCGAAAGAATAGTAGGCTTCGGTTCCGGATGGGGTGCCACCGACTTCGCCGTTCTTGGGCAATGTGAACAGGTCGTAATAGACGCCACTTTGATTTGCAGTGTCTACGCTCTTGGCATCGTGGTTTCCGAGGGTCGGCCAAAGGGGCGATTGGGCTAGGATTTCCGGATAAGTATCGAAGACGGCGGCTTGATATTGTTCGTCGGTACCGTGGGTGTAGGCGTTGTCGCCGAGCATAAGCCAGAGGTCGGTGTAGCGATCGCCGTTGTAATTGCGGTAGGCTTTATAGACAGCGTTGGCATCGTCGTTGGCTGTGCCGGAATCGCCGATCACCCAGATGCGAGTGGGTTTGGCTTTGCCGGGACGAGGCGATGTCATGAAAAAGCTGTCTTTGTCAGCGGTTGGCTTGGACTGGTTTTCGGAACCGATCGCGTAATGGTATCGGGTCTTGGGGGCTAGGTTCTCTAATTTGATCTCGTGGTAGTGCGTTGCGACGGTTTCGGCAGCGTGGTTGTT
>JBNMOQ010000261.1:0-7288 GCA_051275055.1 Candidatus Pelagisphaera sp. | reverse complement strand
TCGATCCAGATTTTTAGGATTCGTAACTGAAAACCCAATACCAACCGAAGAAAATCGTTTCCAATCGAGAGCGTATTCATATTCAGACGGGTGATCCTTCACATCGACACTCGGGACAACGACCGCTTGGATTCCCCGCTGGTACAATACCTGCGAGAGTCGCCGGTAGGATCCATCATAGGCTCCCACCATAAAGTCTTCGACCTTGAAGCCAAGCTCCTTGGCTCGGCGCTCGACGCCATCGCGATACATTTGGTGCGTCACGTGCCCATGGCCGACGCCCCATTTTTTCAATTGAAACGGAGGAGGCACGATAGCGAGAATCGACTTGCTGGCTCCTACTTTTCGACGCCGAACATCGGACATCAAAGAAGTGACCATCGGATTGGCCTCATACTTAACCGTCTTAGCCAAATCGACGATCCGTTTCTTCGTGCCCGGAGAAACATCGGGCGCATTATTCAATGCCCGCGACACCGTCGTCCTCGAAACGCCAGCTAATCTTGCAAGTTCCCGTATCGTCATTCTATCAAATGGAAGTTCAACGCGCAGACTGAGACAAGGAGGAACCTTGTCGAAAAAAAACGGCGACCCATCTATAATGAGCCGCCGCACAAATTACTAGTCCATCGGACTACACGAAATTTAACTAGAACTTCAGAGTCGTGCTCAACTCGTAGCTCGTTGGCGGTTCGTTGCGGAGATCCCAAACTGGCAAGTCAGAATAGTCATCGATGCGGCCACTCCAAACCTTAGTGTCGCCATTTTCGAAATCGTGCAGGTTCCTAACTCTCAAGCGAAAATCAACCGGGTGATTCTTTATCTGCGTCTTGTACAAGAACGACAGGCTGACCGGGTGCCTCGATCCATCCACCCAATCCCTGCCATCGCCGATCCGCATGAGATAATTATCGGAATATCGGCCCTGCAAGAGCACGCGCATTTCAGGGAGAACGAAATTCTCGCCGAACTGATAGTCCAGAATCCAGCTCGCCATGTAAGGGCGGGCTCTCGAGCCTACGATGTTGCCCACTCCCGCATTGTCCACGAGCACATCTTCGGCATCTTCGAGCGATTCGCGGAGGTCTTCTTCCGCATCCGGAAGGGTGCCTTCCTCGTAAAGAGGGTCGTTCGGCCAATTCGCGTCGAGAAAAGCTTGGCGAACCGGCACCCGGAGTCGAGCGAGCGCTACCTGCTCGGTGTAGTCCGTCAGGTCGCGCGAGCTCTCGATATCGTTGTGCGAAATCGCCAAGCGCGCTTGCAGGCCTGCGGTACGTCGCATCATCAAATTGAGCTCCCAGCCCTTAACTGTCTCGGAAGCAGTTATCTGGCGATGCTCCTGATTCAAGCCCATTCCGGTCGGCTGGTATCCAGGCTGATCAGGATCCGGCTCAACGTAAACAATCGTACCATCTTCTTCGATCTCGAAGACCTGATCATTGAATAGAATCTCGACCTCGCTTCTGCTGTTGTCGCCGGAAACGCGAAAGGCCACGTTTTCCCGGTCGATTTCGAATAACGCTGCCGTAACGGTAAACGTATCATCCATAAACGAGCTTTTGAAACCGATCTCATTCGTCTTGCCTTCTTGAGCGCCGATGATTCGGCCCAGGAAATCTTCCGAGCCCTGCCAGCGAAACGAAGTCGCTTGATTCGCGTACACGTTAAACGTATCCGTCAACGAGTATACCAGTCCCATATTGTACGTCGTAGCCGATTGCATCAGCTCCGGCAAATACGCATAGTAATCCGGGGCATCGTCCGGCGAACCGACGTAGACATCCTGTCCCCAGTAAGCGATTTCTCCAAACTCGGCAACCCGCTCCTCGCGAGATCCTCCAGGAAGCTGATAGCGTTTCAACGCGAACTCATCCTCGCGAACGCCGACCAGCGAACGAAGCTTTCCATTAAAGTACGTGCCATTGGAGGAGATCGAAGCGGACTTCGAGTACCGTTTATCTGTATAGGGCTTATTCGAGGTAGTGTAGTTTACCCACATCGGCTCGAATATGCCTGGAACATTCGGAAGATTTTCCGGCCGCAGACTGTCCCATGCATTCGCATCGCGCAATTCCGGAACAGGGTCTGATCCAGTAAATTCCGCATGGGCGCGAATACGGTCTCTTCCTTCCAAATCATGCGCTGTATCGTAAGTTTGCGTATCGGGGTCCCAAGCCTTCGCCTTATTTACCAAACGCTGGCGAAACGAATACGCTTCGTCGTCGAGATATGTAGCGTTCGCCACTATGAATTGAGAAAAGTTCTCTCCAATCTGAAGCGGGTAAGATGCAGTCAAGCGAACGGTGTTCGCGTCGTTTCCAAACCACTTTTGGTCGAGGTCTCCAAAGTTATAAAGAGACCCATCGCCCGCCACGTTAATAGCGTCATCGAAATCACTGTCATTGCGGAACTGATACTGTTCCTGCAAGTTAGCAGCAAATTCGATATTCAAGTCGCCCATTCGTTGCTCCGCGATAAAAGTGTAGTTATAGACCTCGCGATCCTGAAAGCTCCGCGCGCCATAGGCATTGACCTCCGCAGGTATGTCTCCGAGCGTCAACAGCGGATCTCCATCTCGGTCGAATACGGTTTCCGTATGTCCTTCATAGAGGCTTATTTCGTCTCCACCCGATCCATTCCTGCGATCAGCATCGGCGATAGTATACGGTTCCGCAAACCCTCCGCTACCATTAGACGGATAGTACAACCTCGTCCGACCATCATAGTAATCGCCATCCGCCGTTATAAACTGCCGGCTGGAAGAACTCAATCCTCTGCCCTCTGCAGCCCTCTGCTGTACCTTAAGACCGGATAATGCGCGTGAACGCTCAAATTCCAAATGTTCGAATTCCAAACGGAAAGTCGTATTCTCGGTCGCCTTAATCGTGTTGGCCAAATGATAACCTTTCATGGCATCGTCGCCCCAATCGACGTACGACTTATCCGACTTGTCGACCATGTTAATGCGCAAAGCGATCTTGTCGGTTAACTTGCGGTTAACGTCCAACATAAATCGACTCGAATCGAAGCTTCCATATTGGGCGTGAAAAGATCCGAAATTCCGGAACTGCGCGCGTTTCGTATAAACAGACGCCTGACCTCCCGGAGAAGTATCGCCGAACATCAAGGAATTCGATCCCTTGTTGAAATCAATCCGCTCCACATTGTACATATCCGATCTCGAGTACCAGATGAAGTTGTTACGAGCTGATTGGGAGTTCTCGCGACCGCCACTCACCATTCCCCGAAACGAAGACAAATCCTGGTCGTTTCTAGATTCGTCCTGACGTGTCGCGTCCATGCCGGCGATATAGAATGCGGCATCCTCCAAAGTTTGGATACCAAGATCCTCCATAAACTCAGTAGTCAAAGCGTCGACACTGATGGGAATATTCTTCAGTTCCTGGTTCGTGCGACTACCAGTAAGCGTAGTCGAAGCGCGCCAGCCTTTGTCACCAGAGACATCCACCGTAAACGGAGATAGCTCAATAACTTCATCCACATCATCGCCACTCTGAGCGACTGCGAAAGGTGTAAGGGTAATAAAGGAGCAGGCAATGGCATAAGAAGCCATTCGCCTACCCAAAGGGATATAATTATTCATTTTGTAGTAGGGTTGATTTAGTAGTGGTATCGGTTTTGCAGAAACCCGATATGATCCCCCAACGCCGGCAAACGACGAAGGAGGTCAAGCAATGGGGCTCTCGCTTGATCCTTAACCTAGGAGCGATTTTCGGCGAACCAACTAGTCATTTCCGTGACACGTCACGAAAAACGCTCCTTACCACTGATATTCGCGTGGAATTGTTCGTTTCCACCCTATGGCAGAGTCGATTTTCCAACACGTGTATGATTTATTGGTGCATTAGCACTTTTACCTCTGATATACTATCTTTCAGCATCAATTTATAAATCCAATCAGCCACCGAAAAACACCATTCTAGCTGATCCCATGTGACGCGTCACACAGACGTTGAAATCCTAGAAAGAGCAGCAACCTTCCAAAACAAAATAAACCATTTACCACCAACACCTAACAAAAAAAATAGCACCCTAATGAATCGTTTTAAATGGAGAAACAAATGAATCAATGGACTCGTTCCGAATCTCTTTTCGAAAGATACTCACACAGACACTTTTCACAGGTATCCCGGCTAACTTGCCTTTAAAGTTGCCCACTGAAGCAGTCCACCGTAAATGAATACTCAACCCTATTTTCAATGAATAAATTTCGGCTACCCCTCTCCTTGCTGCTAATCCTAATAAGTTCGCTAGCAGGTAATTTCTCAATAGCTCAAACCGGTGACCGGCCGAATGTCATCGTCATAATGGCGGACGATATCGGTTTTGAATGCTACAGTGCATATGGGAGCAAATTCTATTCGACGCCGAATATCGATCGATTGGCTAAAACCGGAGCACACTTCACCCAAGCCTACTCACAGCCGATCTGCACGCCTTCGCGGGTAAAGATCATGACCGGCCGCTACAACTTCCGTAACTACACCACCTTCGGAGAGCTCGACCTTACGCAGCCCACTTTTGCAAAAATGGTGAAAGCAAATGGATACACCACAGCCATCGCCGGCAAATGGCAGCTTTCGATGACTGACCTGAAAGGCCCCTACAAAGCGGGCTTCGACGAATACTTCCTCTGGCACTTCGCTGGCAACCAAGGTCCCCACGCCGATGACCCGCAGTTCAAAAACAAAGGCTCGCGCTTCAAATCGCCCAAGCTCTATCGCGACACCAAGTTAGTCCCCAACACCAAAGACAAGTATGGTCCGGATCTCGTAACCGACTACATCATCGATTTCATAGAACGGAAAAAGAACGATCCCTTCGTTCTCTACTACCCAATGATGCTGGTCCATAGCCCCTTCGATCCAACACCGGACAGCCCCGACTGGATTAAACCCGACAAAGCTCGCGACCCGCGAGACCGCTTTCGCGAAATGGTCGCCTACATGGACAAGACGATCGGGCGCATCGTCGACAAGTTGGATAGCGCTGGCATACGCGAAAACACACTGATACTGATTACAGGCGACAATGGAACGAATCGGGCTATCGCTTCACCGTTCCCCGAACGCGGCGAAATCCAAGGTGGAAAAGGATCGATGACCGATGCCGGCACGCGCGTCGCTTTCGTCGCCAACTGGAAGGGTCATATAAAATCAAATACAATCATCAACTCGCCCATCAGCTTCGCCGACGTGATGCCCACCATCGGAGAGGTCACCGGATCTCCCATTCCAAAGACCTCGGATGGACGTAGTTTCCTCCATCAACTTAAAGGAAACGCAGAGAACGCTCGCGACTGGATATTCATGTCGTATTCCAAAAATGGCCTTAAGAAAGCCCCCTACCGATGCTTCGTTCGCGATCAACGCTGGAAGCTCTACTCAGACGGCACGCTTTACGACGTGCCCAATGATTGGCTAGAAGAATCTCCCGCAACCGGACCTGAAGCCGAAAAAGCCCGTCAACGCCTTCAACCAACTCTCGACCGCATCATAAACGATGCACCTCAAGGGCAAATACAATTCTAGAAACAGCTAAGCAATCCGCAGGGCCGGAGCTTGGACCGTGCCGTATTCAGAGGATCAATCTTCAGACCAAAACCCCAGCCCTACAAATCGTAGGTTTTCCGAATCAATCGACGCGCCTCTGCATTCTCCTTTTCGTTTAACACCACTGACGTCGAAATCGCTGTATCCAATTTCTCAACGAGTTGCGCAGCAACTTGGTAGGCTACCACTTTGGTGACCTCCGAAGCCAGCATCCAACCTTTCTCCATCTCTTTCGAATACAGGACCATTGTGTCGACGACCACAGTTTCCGTTCGCGGAAAGGAATCGCACATTAAATTCCAAGGGTTCGAATTTCGATCACCCGACCGCCTAAAGTCTGTCCTCAAAAGAACCGACGGAATATCCGCGAATTTTGCCGTCATGAATTCCGCGACTGTACCCGAATCCAAATCACTCCCATCAAACTGGAAAACGGCCGCATCGCATCCTAGTAAAGCTGCATAGTCCATATCTCTAATGACCTTTGGTTTCAGTGACGGCAACTCCAGGTCCTGAGGCAAAACAGGCCGATACCGTCCATTCGAAACCGCACTAAGAGATTCCGAAAGTAGCGCATTTCCAGCGATATGTTTAAGATCGAATAATTCGCCCGCCAAATAAACGGAGTATCCATTTTCTTTATTCACAGTTTCTTCCAAAATATTATGGGACTAATTTTGCCGCAATAATTGCCGTGAGGTAGCACGCAACCATTCCACCGACAAGTGCTTTGATGCCATACTTCAACGATCAAGCGATTGAAAAATGCCGCAACACCTCGAATCGCTTCACGAAAAAGCGCTACTTTCAAAATAAGTAGCGCCCTTACTAACTGCAGCCAACCAGTTTCCAACGAATCCGATTACGGTTCACGCTCAAACCGTAACACATCATCAATAACAGCCCAAGACCAAGAATTGATCTGAAAATCGTTATCGCAAAATCCATCGACCTCTCTTCTGCGTCCAAATGCAAAAAGTGCCTACAAAAAACAGCTCCAAATAACCCTAGGTAGAAGGAGTTTTCTCCCCAAAAACCCAACCTAACCCCCTTCGATTCCTATCGCCGCAAAAGGTCTCGCGGACACGCCATTCGATCCCTCAACCGCGAAACTCAGCTCCCCAATCCTCCACCGATAATCCATGACGGGCCATAACAGCTTGAGCTAGATTTTGAAACTCGGCTTTCGCCTTCACTAGCACAATTTCCGATTCCCCAACAACAACGACAAAACCATCCTCTAACGACTGACTCGACCCTCGCTGCAAGAACACCATTACCAAATCTCTGTCTTCCCTCGCTTTAACGCATATTTCGAAGCCCCATTTCTCCATGGCAGCGATCACCGAACGCTCGAGATCAATTAGATCTCGCTCGAGGTGACTTTCCAACCGATAAACTCCGACTTCAACCTGTCTGACGAAATCGACATATTCACGAGCTTCCTGCAAATCCGGGTCATCAATAAAGCCGGCAATCGTCTTAGCCAATAGGATTGAAACACCTCCGATTTTCAGTTCGATTTTCGTATCTATACTTTCGTTACCCGATAGAATATCGGAAGCTACATCTCGAAAATGCGGGTTCGGACGAACGCAGCCGGAACTTACCAAAGCGAAAAGAACCAGAAGCCCAACGCAACAATGTTTCGCTCCCATCCTAGCTCTCCTCTACTGACTTTTCAAGTTCGCGGAGTTTATCCAGCCCCGGTAAAT
>JBNMOQ010000260.1:0-7313 GCA_051275055.1 Candidatus Pelagisphaera sp. | reverse complement strand
TAACGCTATTTGCGGTACAGAAGTTGTCGGATGATCATACTGCGGATCAATTGCCGGAAACTGCCATCGTCAAAAAATGGTGGGCTTACATGTCTGATATAATGGAATATAATCCGGATGGCACGCCAGTGGCTATTGGCTTGAAGGAAGTTTTTCACGCGGATTGAACGCTTCGCGAGAAAACGAATCGGTAGTGGGGCGTTTGCTCTAAAATCTAGATAAACAGAATACGTATGCGTGATGAATCTCAGCCTGCCGCTTCTTTAGCGAGCCCACCATTAGATCTGGATTACAGTCTTACGGGCGTGAATACGGCTCGAGCTATCGAAATGGGACTTGCGGAAGCTGATTGGTACCAAAGTCCCGTTTCAAGAGGGAAGATGCGCAAGCTGCTCGAGCGCAAAAACGGTCCAGCGATTCGCGACACGTTTCTGCTGATCGCGATATTGGTGGGCACGGGTTTTGCGACCGTTTCTCTGTGGGGAACATGGTGGATTATCGCTCCCTATCTCGTTTACGCAGCGTTTTATGGAACGGCCTCGGACTCGCGTTGGCATGAGTGCGGTCATGGCACTGCGTTTCGGAGCGATTGGATGAACAATATGGTCTACGAGATCGCGTCGTTTATGGTTATGCGGGAATCGGTGATTTGGCGGTGGAGCCATACGCGTCACCATAGCGATACCATTATCGTCGGGCGCGATCCGGAAATTCAGATTCCGCGGCCTCCGAATATTCGCGGTCTTGCTTTGGCTTTGATCAATTATGGAGGTTATTTGGGTTATTATCCGGCGTTGGTAAAGCATGCCATGGGTCGGATGACGGAAGCAGAGAAAACTTTTGTTCCTGAGACTGAATACGGGAAGGTCTATCGGAATGCGCGTCTTTGCATCGTCGTATATTTCGCTGTGATTCTATCCGCGATCGTTATAGGATCTTGGATACCGATTTTTCTTTTCGTGCTACCGCAGTTCTTCGGTACCTGGCCCATGATCGTTCACAATACAACTCAGCATGCGGGTTTGGCGGAAAACGTGCTCGATCACCGTTTGAATTGCCGCACGGTTTACATGAACCCGATCAGTCGGTTCATGTACTGGAATATGAATTATCACGTGGAGCATCACATGTATCCGCTGGTTCCCTATCATGCTCTTCCGGATTTGCATAAGGAAGTGATCGACGATTGCCCGCCGCCGTATCGTTCCATTCTCACTGCCTGGCGGGAAATTCTGCCGAGTATTCTTCGTCAGGTGAAGGATCCGACCTATTGCGTGAAGCGTACGCTTCCAGAGCCGAAAGAATGTGTGAAAGAAGGGTATTACCGCTCGGAATTGAAGACGGATAACGAAGGCTGGCTGGAGGTTTGCTCGGGAGCGGATCTCGATACCGATGACGTTGTTCGTTTCGACCACGGGAAAAAGACTTTCGCTTTGTATCGAGATGGTGGAGGCACGCTTTACGCGACCGATGGAGTTTGCACACATGGTAATACGCATTTAGGCGAGGGCATGGTGAAAGGGAAGACCATCGAATGCTCGAAGCACAACGGACGTTTCAATCTGGCGGACGGCTCGCCGGCCCGGGCACCTGTTTGCCGCGGACTGGCCACTTATCCAGTAGAAGAGCGCGGTGGTCGGGTTTGGCTGAATGTGGACAAGGCGGGTGGAGTGGGAGCGCGGCATGAAAAGATGGTTGAGTTCCGAGTAGTTAGCAATACGAACGTTTCGACCTTTATCAAAGAGTTGGTGCTAGAACCGATTGATTCGAACGAATCGATCGCCTTCGAAGCGGGGGATTATTTGCAGTTCGACATTCCGGTGTATGAGGAAGTCCGTTTTGCAGAATTCGATATTCCAGAGCCCTATGCTTCAGTTTGGCGGAACTGGAATCTTTTCGATCTGAAGGTGGGCAATAGAGAATCAGGTCGCCGTAATAATTATTCCTTGGCGAGCAATGGAGTGGTCGATGGGAAGCTCACGTTTAACGTACGCATCGCAACGCCGCCTCCTGGGCAAGACTGTCCTCCGGGGATCGGCTCGAGTTATATGTTCGAGTTGAAGCCTGGCGATATTGTCAGCAGCATCGGTCCATTCGGGGATTTTCATATTAAGCCCACTCAAAAGGAAATGGTCTATATCGGCGGGGGGGCTGGCATGGCGCCGTTACGGGCTCACATCGCTCGTTTGTTCGAAACGGAAAAGACCGCCCGCCGGGTGAGCTATTGGTATGGCGCGCGTTCGAAGCAGGAGATTTTCTATGATGACTACTTCGAAGACTTGGCTTCGCAGTACGGAAATTTCCGTTTCGAAGTGGCTTTATCCGATCCGCTTGAGGAGGACGCGTGGACTGGTCCCAAAGGGTTCATTCACGAAGTCGTTTTGGAGAAATATCTCAAGAATCACTCGAATCTCAAGGCGGTCGAGTTCTACCTCTGTGGACCTCCTATGATGATCAAAGCCTGTAACGCGATGCTCGCGAAGATGGGTGTGAATCCGGACCAGATTGCTTACGACGAATTTTGATAGATAGGTTTTAAAAACCACAGGTTTTGCAGAGAACATGGATATGGATCTTGCAGAGTGTTCATCATTCAATTCATTAAACCAATTGTCTGTGATCTGTGCTTAGACAGCGCATGCGAGATGAATGAGGAATTATTATGATTGAAACTATCAAGAACAGTTTGGGTGAAGCGATTGATTTCTCCTTGAAAAAAGGCACTCATAACTCGGAGCGGAGTGATTGGGTAGTGGTGCTGGGACATGGTGTGACAGGCGATAAGGATCGCCCGGTTATCTCCGACACTGCGAATGCTTTGAATGCGGCTGGTTTTGATGCTTTTCGCTTTTCGTTTTCAGGCAATGGCGAGTCGGAAGGGCATTTTGTCGATTCAAATGTATCCAAAGAAGTTAGCGATCTGGGAGCGGTATTGGATGCAGTTTCGAAAACGTATTCGAAAATATGTTATATCGGCCACAGCATGGGAGCAGCCGTTGGCGTCGTTCGAGCTGCGGGAGACCAACGTATCGACGCATTGGTGTCTATCGCGGGTATGGTTGATACGAAGGCGTTTGCCGAAACGGAGTTTGGCGAAGAAACGCCGGATGAAGGATTGATGTGGGAAGAGCCTGACTGCCCGCTGTCTTCTTCGTTTATGAAGGACCTTTGCGTTACGATCGGAAGCGTCGAGTCTTTGGTTGAGGTAATCGAGGTTCCGTGGCTATTGGTTCACGGATTAGCGGATGATGTCGTTTTGCCGAAGGACACGAAGCGTGTTAAGGAGATCAAAGGAGTGGCGGCTGAAGTCTTTTACGTCGACGGCGCTGATCACAGTTTCAATGAACCGGGTCACAAGCAAGCCCTCGTAAATGGAGTTGTGGAATGGCTGAGCAAACTTCCTGCGTGATTTCGATGACGGGTCAGCGACCCATCCTACAGGGAATTGAAATGTAGGTCGCCTCGCTGAGGCGATAGTCGTGCATAGGTTGACGGGTCAGCGACCCATCCTACAGGGAATTGAAATGTAGGTCGCCTCGCTGAGGCGAAAGTCTTTATTGAAAATCGATAGACCCTTGGTAGGGCCAATCGGTTGGGTCATTTACAAGACTGGCTCTAACTGGGTTGTTTCGAATGTATTCCCATTTCTCTGTACGAGATTCGTCGTTTCGCAAAAGGTGGTCGAAGAAGCCTTTTTGCCATTGGAAATTGGCGAAAGAGGTTTGCTTGCGTATCGACTTACAGGTCCATTCTTTCCACTTCCCGACGTAGGTGCTCAATTGAGTGGTCTGTTCCAGGCTCGAACAGAAAAAGTGTATATGATCCGGCATGATCACATATCTGCCGATTGCCCAAGAATACCGGTCAAAGGCAGTGGACCATTCGCCGACCAGAATGTCTCGAATTTCATCGGAAGCCAAGACAGGCATTCGCTGTTCGACACAGGTAGTAATAAAATAGGTTGGATTTTTCGTCCACACGTTTTCCAAACGAGGCGGTCGCATTGTGAAAAGAGTCAATTGGAATGGGATGACAGGTCAACCTAAGGTTTTGACGGGTCAGCGACCCATCCTACAGAGATCTGAAATGTAGGTCGCCTCGTCGAAGATCCTGAGCGGAGTCGAAGGGCTGGGACGACGTTTAAACTCCGTTGACAGTTCGACGAGTGGATGTCGTTTTGCATTCCGTGCCAGACGCCGATCAGCTTTCTTCGAAAAATGCGGATGCCAATTCGCCTGCCATATGTCGTGCAGGCTATTTTCAGTTCGGGCCAAACCAAAAATTCAGGAACGAACGTGTGCAAAGTCGCGGCTTGTATTGGTGTAAAAGCGGATGCGGTCGCTTTGAGGTAAATGGGGTTTCTTATGAACTTGAGCCGAGCGACCTCTACGTATTGCCGTGGGATCGAGACATATCTTACTTCCCGGACCCGAAGGAGCCTATGTATACGGGACATGTTCATGTGGTTCCTCATTACCGACCGGGCTCCAAGTGGGTTGCGAATATTCCGCATAAGGCGGGTGAGGTGGCGTTTGATTCTCCGGATCGAGAAGATGTCGAATGGCCGGGGCTCGATGGGGTGTTTCGATTGAAGATCAAGGCCGACGAGCCGATCGGGCTGCTACTGGATTATGCAATTCGTTGGTATAAGCAGACGCATGGCGAAAATGAGGATGAGGCTCGTTCATTGGCTCGTCTCATCGTCAATGAGCTGTTTCGTAAACGGGCTGAGGGTCTACAGTCGTCGGCCGGGTATCCGGAAGAATTAGGCCGAATGATTGTCCACGTGAACAATGGATTCAATCTTACTCTATCGGTGACGGATTTGGCGGAACTGATTGGGCGAAGTCGATCGCACGTACTCAAATTGTTTAGCAAGCATTTAGGCGTTTCGCCCAAAAAGTATATTATTGACTGTCAATTAGGTGCTGCCCGCGAGTTATTGCTGAGCACGACAATGCCGATTGCCGAAGTAGGGCAGTCAGTTGGACTTTCCGATCCCTATCATTTTTCCAAGTTGTTTCGCTGTCATGTGGGAATAGCCCCGTCGGAATATCGGCAGAGGCACGCTCCTTTTTCAAATCCCCCGAAGGCTTCGACTCACCATTCGTTTCCGGGGCAACCGATTCGGTAGGCAAGTAGCATTGCAGATCCCACGCCGAGGTCTCGGCGTAGCTACGTCGCAAGGCGGCGTGGTTTTTAAATGATTTCCAGTTAAGTTGACGCCGATGCGCTTAGCGGGATCACTGAACGATGCAATCGTTCAGCTTTTTCAACAATAATGATCCCGCAGAGCGGGAAAATCGGTCGCTACCTTTTGAATACATCGGGGTTTGCCCCCGGGGATCCTTTATTGATCGGAGCGATTTTCCGGGGGAAGGAGTTCTAGCAGTTGATTGGGGAGACCGGGACGTTTCTTGATGGTGAATGCGTCGTAGAGTTGGCCGGTTGCTGTGTAGGCTTTGTATTGCAGCTCGTTCGTTTCCACATCGATGACTTGATAGAGTTGGGTGTCCTCTGCGAGGCGCACGGCGTACCCGCCTTTGGTAATTGGATACATTTTGGGTCCGCTGACCGAAACTACGTAGACCGTTCCGATATTCGGATCGTAGGCCTGCTCATATCCTTCTGGGATATTGACCAGCTCTAGGCCTTCGGGCAGGGCACCTGTGCGCGAGTAAGAGTGGTCGTGTCCATTCAGGACCAAATCTACCTTGAACTCGTCCAAAATCGGTTTCCAGAGCTCTCGAAGCTCCTTGTTGTCTCGGTCGCGAGCCGGCGAAAAAACCGGATGATGGAAAGTTAGAATGGTCCAGCGGTTGGGATTGTTTGTTAGGACATTTCGAAGCCAAGGGATTTGCTCTTCTAGTTTTTGATTCGAGTCGAGAGCGACGAAACGCACGTCTTGATAGTCGATGTAGTAGCAAGTTTCTTCCAGTCCTTCGGGGGCGTTCTGTAGGGGAAAGGCGAACTGTGGCCGCCAATGCTCGCTTACCCGTGGTACACCTTGATTGCGAAGACGGTCCCTTAGGAGGCCTTTTCCCAAATCAGTTCCAAGAAGCTCTTCTTTGGTGTAGCCAGTTAGCTGGGTGACTGCTGGATTGATCTCGAGGATCTTCTCGTTGCTGTTGTAGGTCACTTTAGCCGTAGTTCCGTCTTGGGTACGAGCGGTGGCGCGATAGCGGCTATCCTTTTCAAGTGTTTTGGTAGATACATCCACTGCGATCGCTTTTCCATCTTTGGCGGTCCAAAAGCGTTCGTTCTTCGGTCCTTGGTTGGCTTTGTAGTATTCGTGGTTTCCAGGAATGGCAATGATGGGAACGGTGCCATTTACCCAGGCTGGGCCGCCATGCCAATCGCCCCATTCAGAGTCTTTCTCATCTAGGTTGATCAAATCGCCGGCGTGGAGGAAAAAAGCTGCTCTTGGAGCGTCTCGGAAGGCTTCCCTGAAAACGCGCGACCAATGCGTCTTCACTTCATTCTGGGCGTCTCCAAAATAGACAAAGGTGAAGGGGTCAGGCGCGGCGCTTGCTGTTTTGAAATGAAAATACTCGGTCCAATTCGCTCCGTCGCCGACTCGATAAGCGTAGAGAGAGTCTGATTCCAATCCTGTGAATTCAACGGTGTGGTAATGCGCTTCGTTGATATCGCTGACGAAGGCGGTGGTTTTAGCGTCCCACTGTTTGGGTTTCAAGGCCCGGCCGTTGCTGTTGGCGATGGCCAGCTCGGCCACTCCGTGTTTGACGCTCGTATCGGTCCGCCAGGTTACGGCTTGAGTGGTTGCCGGATCGCCCGTCCACGTTAGCACCACGCGCTCGGGTATGGGTGTGGGAGCGTATGCCTTGGTGTCGGCGTAGGGTGTAGGCGTCCAATCATGACTGTGAGCGGAGGCCAGGATGGACGCAATAAACCAAACGTAAACTGAGATGAGGATTTTCATAACATAGAGGATATAGCGGTGTAACGGGTTAATAGGAAGTTCAATGGTCCGGATTCTTTTCGCGAAGTATCTAACTCTTTGAGCCAGTTGTTGTAAGTGCTTATCGATTTGCTTAGAGCCTGTTTAATAAGTCAGCCAATTCGCCAATTCGTGTCTTTTTCGTTCAAACCGCGTTTCCTCATTTCGCAATACTCTCCGGGTATTACTCGAATCGAAAGCCGCAGTTTGATTCGAAAATCTCACTTCAATTGCTCGGGCGGGACTCATTTAACAGTCTCTTAGAGGCCGTTTAATAAGTCGGAAAGAATACCACAATTGAAACTCAATACGCTTAATTCGTTTTGTAGGTCGTCTCGCTGAGGCGACATTTCAT
>JBNMOQ010000259.1:0-7376 GCA_051275055.1 Candidatus Pelagisphaera sp. | reverse complement strand
ATGATGAAGGGGACGCGTTGACCACCTTCGAGGGTGGTGCCTTTGCCGCCTCTTAGAGGAGCGTTGCTGGCTCCCCAATTCATGGCGCCGCCGTTATCGGAAAGGAATACGACCATGGTGTTATCGTCGATTCCTTGGGCTTTTAGTTCTTTGAATACTTCGCCGACGGACCAATCGACTTCTTCGACGGCGTCTCCCCATTTGCCATTGGCGGATTTGCCTTCGAAGTTTTCGGATGAGAACTGCGGGGCGTGCGGCATTGAATAGGGGATGTATAAAAAGAATGGGTCTTCCTTGTGTTCGCGTATCCACTTTTTGATTTCAACAGTGTGGCGCTGTGTTACTAGGCGTTGGTCGGGTTCGAGTTCGATGATGTCGTTGTCGCGGATGAGCGGCAAGGGCGGGTAGCCTCGGTTGCGGATGACTTTGCCTGCTCCGTTCATCATGCCCATATCGTTGGAGTAGGGAATGCCGTAGTAGCTATCGAACCCGTGATTGAGCGGAAAAAACTCGGGTTGGTCGCCCAGGTGCCATTTGCCGATGATCCCTGTGTCGTATCCTTGTTCTTTGAGAATTTCGGGAAGGGTGATTTCGTCGGGGTTGATTCCCTTTTTGTTGCCGGGGAAGAGCACCCACTGGCCTTTTTCGTTCTCGTGCATACCGATCCGTTTCGGATAACAGCCAGTCATTAGGGAAGAGCGCGAAGGCGTGCAAACGCCACTGGTTACATAGAAATCACTGAACGAACGACCCTCTTTCGCCATCCGGTCGATATTGGGAGTACGGTGCAGTTTGGAGCCGTAGGCGCCGACATCGTTATATCCAAGATCGTCAACGAAGATGATGATGAAATTGGGCGGACGTTCGGCGGAGGCGGCGAATGTGAATAGGGATAAAACAAAGAGGGTAAGAAGAAAACGAGGAGTCATGAAGGAGATATACCGGGGATGGACTCGTTTGGACAAGATTGGAATGGAATAGGGGATTAACAGGATGCGCTCGTACCTCCTTCTTCGCCTTTCAGGCTACGCAGGACGCAGTCGCTCGCTTGATGGCTTCGCCAACATGATGAGAATTCACTGATGTTGAATGATGGGTAGCGGCTCGATCTCCGAGCGGCCGTTGATCCTGCTTAGCGGGATCAACTACTTCAACCAAAATGGCCGCTTGGAGATCGGCCGCTACCTTTTGAATGCCTCGAGACAAGCCCCGGGTATGTATTATTGTACGGCGGCAACGGTCGTTGCCTTACCTGGATTATCTACCCTTCGATGAGCCCGAATTCGTTACGCAGTATCTCAATGATCTCCGCCTTGGGATTGTCGGATAGAATGATTTTCTCGCCGGTGATTTTTTCCGCAATACGCGTATAGGTCTCAGATACTGCCATAATGATCTCTTGCGGCAACTCGTTGTCTGCAGCGAGGGCGTTGCGTTCGTCCATGCGGCCTTTGTTCAACAGAATATCTGGCTCCGGGAAGTGCTTTAGCAGCGCTTGGCGGAATCCTTCTTTCGAGTTTTCCACTACCTTGCCCGACTGGTAGCTGGGACCATCCCAGATACGCGATGAATCGGGGGTGCCGACTTCATCCATGTAAATGAGTTTTTCACTACCATCTTTGCCGGTGACGTAGCCAAACTCGAATTTGGTATCGACGAATACCTGGTCCAGCGCTTCGAGGGAATCGCTGATCAGGTCAAAGCCTTCGGACAGCAATTTTTCGTAGACATCTACATCGGCCTCGCTTCGAAATTGAAACGCTTCGAAATTATCGACGATATCCTTGCGGGTGATGTTGACGTCGTCCTGTTCGGGTACACCAGGAATGCCTGTTAGGATACCTTTGGTAGATGGCGTGATCAGTAGCTCTGGTAGCTTTTGGTCCTTTTGGAGACCGTCGCTAATGGCGATACCGCAGAAGTCTCGCTCTCCCTTAGCATAGGCACGCCACATAGATCCTGTGATGTATTGGCGGGCGATCGCCTCGATCATTACCGGGCGCGCTTTTTGTACAATCCATACGAACGGATGGGGGATCTCCAAGATGTGGCTCTCGGCGAGGTCCTGTTCGCGAAACAGTTTAAACCAATGATTGGAGATAGCATTCAGGGCTGCTCCCTTGCCGGGTACGCCTCGCATCCCGCCTTCGCCCTGCCAGATGCATTCGAAGGCCGAGATACGGTCGCTGATAACCATTATAGCGAGCGGCGCATCGGCTGCCACATTGTAGTTTCGTTCGGCGATCAGTCGGGCGCTATCTTCTTTGGTCAGCCAGTACACCGAGCGTACTTTGCCGCTGTGGACAGGCTCGTCAGTGCGAATGGGAAGGTCGTTGTTTACCGCTAATACTTTGTCAGAAAGGCTCATGTTCAGTAGTCGTTGTTGAGGGAGAATTCAATGGTTCCGGTTCAATTCGTTTGGGAAGTTGAAGAGTCCATTCTGCCTTGGCAATAGAGGAAAGAGGCAGGTCTAAAAAAAATGCTGGAATGGGTATCGACTCTAGGATCAATCGCTTTCGATTGACGGGATTCGGTAGTGAGATAGTAGAATATGATTCCGGCCCTCCGGCCTAGTCAGAAAAAGTAATCAACCCTATAGCTGACCAGTTATGATGTTAAAGAACGCGCATTTTTTAATTGTGATCCTAGCCGCTGCGAGTCTGGCGCCCATTGCTTTCAGTTCGCCTGAACCAAAATCGGTGAGTTTGGCAACGCTGCCAACGACCCGCCGGTAAAAGTACTCGTGGTCGGTGAACTACTCTCGGACGGCAAGACGGGCGTTACGGTGGATTTTAATGACACGGAAACAGATGTCATTCCTCTCGATGCCGGGCCAACTCTCGTGCTGGCCGAGGTCATCTCTGAAGACGAATGGTCTAAACCAGGTCGAGGGTCTGCCTGCCCTCCAAATACGCAGCAGGTAGTCCGAGTAACCTGGGCCGGTGGCGTTCGCCTGCCAAGCGGCGACGAACTCGGCGACGCCGAACGGGCGCTTTATCGCGTGACCGTGGAACACCCGGACGGTTCGCGTGAAGAGATCGCGCCAGCGACGCTCGCGGAGCTCGGAGACCGCGACAATAACCACTTTCTGTGCCTCAATACCACTGCCCCGGCCATCTCAATCGCCTTTCCGGCCGGCCATTTAGTCGATCCTAATCAGGACCTGAATCCCGACACTCGCGTCGGCGTCACCAGCGCCCAGTAAACAGACTCGGAATGAAACTATTCGAGCGCATCTAAAGGAATGCCCACTGCCTTGATTCGTTCTTGAAGTTCGGCGACGTCGATATTTTGGACACTGGAATGGTTTCTTACAGACAGAGCGGCCGCAATTCCCGATACCTCGCCCAAGTGCATCCAAGTGGGTTCCAATCGGAGAGTGCAAAAGGCTACCGCACTTGCCGATGCGCAAACTGGAACGAGCAAGTTATCGCATTCCTCCGATTTCGGCGTGATTACTCCGTACGGGATATCGAAAGGCACGCCTTCCTGCCAAATTCGACCTTCGTTGATGTAGTGATCCTGGTCCACCGCGTATCGGGTGACGTGGTGGGCATCGATGTAATGGGACCCTATATGGATAACATCGTTCTTTTCGGTCGTTGTTGTGACATCCGCCTGGGTAAGGATGTACTCGCCTTGCATGCGACGAGCCGCTCGAATATAAAGATACCAAGGCCAATGATCATTGTCCTGCCATTCGTCTTTGCAAAACCCGTATTGAGCCATGTCCTCGCGCATCGTTGCTGGAACCCTGGAATCGGATTTTAAAAACCAAAGCAGTCCATGCGTATAATCGCGGTACTTCTTGTGGATGGCCTCTCGCTCCTCGAATGATGCTTCCGCCCACGGGGTTTGCTCGCCCGGCATGCTCAGCGAAACAATGGAGTATTGCCGATTGTTGCATTCGCGCTTGTCGTCGGGCATCGAATACAACGCGAGGATTTGTTGTATCGTGTTGATCTCACCCGATTGAAAACTGCCGACCAGCAATTCGTATTGTAGGGGATCGTATCCTTCCGGTTTTTCGATAGGCACCTGGTTGGCGGGATTCAGGGAAAGATTGAGCCGAACGTTATAGCAAAGCGGAACTGGGCTGGCCGAAAATTCTTCAGGCGGCTTGCCTGGCATTATTCCGGGCAGTAGTTTTCCATTTTCATCGTAAGGCGAAACATTGATCTTCTCGTCCATGTATCGGACTCCTGCCATAGACTCGTTATAGGTTTCGCGAGATTCACGTCCAACGGTATAGGAAACACCCGCAGCAGCCATGAGGTCACCTTCGTAAGTGGCATCAATAAAGACCTTTGCCCGATAGCTGTTACCGCCACGCGCATTCAAAGCGGTGATCTTTGATCCATCCATCTCCACGCCTTCGATCAATTGCCCGTATACTATTGGAATGTTCTGCTCCTCAAGCATTTCTAGAAACAGCTCTTCCGCGATCCGAGAAACCCAAATCCGGGCTTGTTCTGAATTAGGATCTGTTCCACTTCGCCTCGCGGCCTCGCGCGTGAAATACTCCGACACTCCACCCAAGGTCCACCGGATCATGTGATTCCCTTCATCCCGGTTCAGCCCACTGGTGCTTAAGCCGCCCACGTGATTCGTTTGCTCCAGAAGAATGACCGAAACGCCTTCTCGGGCCGCTGAAATCGCAGATGCAATGCCTCCTGGGGTCCCGCCGTATACCACTACGTCATAGTGTTCTGCGCCTCGGATTAGGTTCACAGACATTAGGAGTGATAGAATAAGGGAGGGGTAGATCTTTTTCATGACTTTAAAGAAGAAGGCTTATATTCAGTAGTCGTCGTTGAGGGAGAATTCAATGGTTCCGGTGCAATTCGTTTGGGAAGTTGAAGCGTCCATTCTGCCTTGGCAATAGAGGAAAGAGGCAGGTCTAAAAAAATATTGGAATGCCCACCGACCCGTTCACCCTTCGCCGAAGGGTTATGGCCGACATCTTCTAGAGCGAAAGTTGCTTTGGGGGGAATGCCTACTACTTTGATTCGTTCTAGTCGGTCGTTGTTGTTACATCCGCTTGGGTGAGAATGTACTCGCCTTGCATGCGACGAGCCGTCCGAATATAAAGATACCAAGGCCGGTGATCATTGTCCTGCCACTCGTCTTTGCGCAGGTCGTGGTTTTCGGAGCGGGGGGTGATACGTTCCGTATTCTTCCAGATGAGTATGGAATTATTTATCTACTTATGCGGATACCCAATATGAAGTTCCGCCCTGCCAAGGGAGCGATGTCTTTTACGAAAGACGTATGAAGTCGGGCTTCTTGGTTACCCAGGTTTCTTCCCATCGCAAAAAGATCTATGACGCTCGAATCCGATTCCTGGATACGATATCGAAAATCAGCGTTGAACAGAAAGAACTCATCGGATGGCAACTCGAGTGGAGCTAGATGAGTCGATTCGAAGTGGTAGCGTCCTTCGAATCCGATACCCCAGGGCCCTGAATTATACTCGCATCGCGTTCCAATGCGCCGAGTGGGTATGCGCGGCAGGTTGCTATTGAAATCCGTGTTGGTCGCTCGGGTCTGATCGATCAACAGGTCGATGTACATTGAACGGTTATCCGTTTCCAAAACATGGTATCGCAAGTCAATCTCGAATCCGTAGAAGGACGCATCCGACGCCGTGGCCTGATAAACGGGAAGTCCGCCCGTATCCAAATAATTGTATAGCGTTTCAACTTCACCCATGCCTAAAAGGCGATGGTAGACATAGTCGCTGAAGTCCGAATGGAATAAGGTTATCTCGCCAGTTACTTTCCCAGCTACTATTCGATAAGAGATATCCAGATTGACTGAACTCTCGACCTCGAGCGCATCATCGCCGATCTCGAAACTCCTTCGGGCGACGTGCGAGCCAAAGGCATAGAGCTCGGTTGCATTCGGAGACCGTTCCGCATACGAGAGATTGGCAGTGGCGACCGACCGTTCGCCAATTGAACGCACCCAACCGATAGAGGCATTGAACAACGAAAAGTCTCTAGTCGAATAGGGCCCTTCCAGGGCTTTGACATCGACTTGCTCAAGACGTCCACCGAATTCCCAGGCACCCCAATCGCGGTTCAATCGCTCCACTGCAAACAGTCCAAGCATCGCGGTCTCATTGTTGGGAACAAACGCCTCTTCTCCAACCGCGGAAGAAGAATCCTCCTTGTATTGCAAGCCGATTGCTCCCGTCAATGGGCCTATGGATCGATGAACGCCGGTCATGCGTGTCTCGAATCCGTCCCGCTCGAATGTCGTGCCGATTTCCTCTCCCTCTAGCTCTATATGGCGATAGTCCCCGAAGCTTGCGTCCAATTCAATGCGTTCGAAAAAATCCCCGGCTTCCAGCCACTCGCCTCGCGCCATAAAGCGTGACTGATCAAGTTCAATAGACACTGCTTCCTCGCCACTAGCGTGATCCTCTTCTTCGTTTTCGTGTTCCTCGCTTGAGTGGGCATGCCCTGGCAATCCATACTCCGATGCGTAGTCGGAGTACGATATGCCAAACGATCCCTTTTCGCCAAACCACGTTAAGCCTGCGTAACCTGTTTGCGTATCCACGAAACTGTTATCCAATAATCCAAATACCGATTCTTCCTCATGAATTTCGTCATCGTGGTTTTCTTCCTCATGATCCTCTTCGTCATGTTCTTTCTCGAGCTCTCGCTGATAATTTGATTCCGAATACCCAGGGATCTCTGTATCGCCCGAATCGCGTTCCATGTGTCCCAAGCTCCAAGCGAATTTCTCGCCACCGCCCTGTAGCGCCAGTCCAATCGCCTTTTCGTCCGACACCGAACCGTAACTCACCTCGAATTCCCCGCTCAAAGGTCGTTCAGGCGGTGTCCGCGGCAACTCTTTGCCTATCACATTCACCACTCCGCCAATTGCAGCGCTACCGTATAGCAAGGATGCCGGCCCGCGTACCACTTCGATTTTCTCGGCGAAAAGCGGTTCGACGCTCACTCCGTGATCGGGACTCGTTTGGGAAACATCATAGCTATCCAATCCTTGAGCTAGAATTCGGATACGATCCCCTCCGAAACCGCGGATAATCGGACGCGACGATCCTGGACCAAAGGATGTCGCGTGCACGCCTGGGGTCCCGTTAAGGGTCTCTCCAAGAGTTGCCGCCGCCCGACGATTCAAGTCCTGTTTTTCTATAGAGCTAACTGGAATCGCTAGCTCTGAGGAATTCTTGATAATTGGACTGCCCGTGACGACTTGCGAACCGAGGACAATCGTTGAGTCCGGTTCAAGATCGCTTTGACCCCACATTAACCCGCAAATGCATGACGAAAAAAAACAAACTGTAGGCCAATGTGATTTCATGCCACTCTATTGCAACTAATTTGCATTTAGATCAAGTC
>JBNMOQ010000258.1:0-7421 GCA_051275055.1 Candidatus Pelagisphaera sp. | reverse complement strand
GTGAGCCGTTTCATACGTGCTCGCAGTGCGGGGCGACTGATAAATCGCACGCGGATCGAGTATTTCGTTATCGGTCGGATTCGTGCATTTGCGATAGTTGTCTAGCTACTGAATCGGACAACTCGGCTGAATCGCAATAGGCGGCTTCTGTTTTTCAACGGAGGATTGGGCTGACTCTTGCGTATCTAAGAGGTTTATCCGAGCGTCATCGCGTGGATGGTGACTTTGGAAACGAACAAGGAATCGAGGGGTGGCGATTCTCCAGTCAGGAAACGTGCCGTGAGTATTGGGAAGTTTCCGGAGTTGGTCCGAAGGGTAGGAGAGTCCTGCGCACGGGAACTATGTCTCCAGAGATATTGCTCGAAGAATGTATTGCCGATGCTCAGGAACTGGACCGAAAGACGCCTTTGGATCAAGAAGGCACTGATAATGGATCGAATCAGACGGGCTAATAAAGCTCCAGGATGGTTGATCAGTAGCGACCAATTTGAACTTCTTATAAAGTTCTTATAAACAGCATATTACGTGTAAATAAGTCGTCTCAAAATAGCTCATGAATGGACCTAAATGTCTGCAAATATGCAAAAGGAGGTTGTAATAAAGAATAAAAGGTAATTATATGATGTTTTAAATAGGACAACGCATCTTATAACACCGATAAATGAACGTAGTTTTGCTAACAGCGTTTGTCGGATTGGTACTCGTCGGAATGGCGATCGCTTTCTTTTTTTATACGCGATCGTGTTCGGAGGGGAGTAGTCCGGAACGTGAAAGTCTTCTGCCACTAGAAGACGAAGGCTTCGTCACGCACGGTTCTAAGGAGCGTTCGAACAGATCGTAGGCAAGTTTTTGCCTGCTCTCTTGTTTTTAGGATGAACGACGAAATGAGCGAAAATAAACGTGTAATTGAATACAACGATGAGATTGTCCGCATGTTCATGCTGGCATCGATTGTATGGGGTATTGTGGGAATGCTAGTTGGAGTGCTTATCGCTTCGCAGTTGAATTACCACATTTTGAATTTCAATACGGAGTGGCTGACATTTGGTCGACTTCGTCCTTTGCATACGAACGCGGTGATTTTCGCTTTCGTCGGCAATATGGCGTTTGCGGGAATTTACCATTCTACTCAGCGATTGGTGAAAGCGAGATTGGCGTCGGACGTCCTCTCCAAGATCCACTTCTGGGGCTGGCAGGCGATAATCGTTTCGGCAGCGATCACATTGCCGCTCGGTTTTAGTCGCGGTAAGGAATACGCCGAACTGATTTGGCCGATCAATATCGTGGTCGCTGTGATTTGGGTGATTTTCGCGATCAATTTCTTCTGGACCCTTGGACGTCGCGAAGAGAAATCACTCTACGTAGCGATATGGTTTTACATCGCGACGATTGTTACGATTGCGATGCTTTACATCGTAAATCACTTATCGATACCAACGAGCATTTTGCATTCGTATCCGGTATTTGGGGGTGTTCAGGATGCACTCGTTCAGTGGTGGTACGGTCACAATGCGGTAGCGTTCTTTTTGACGACTCCGATTTTGGGAATCATGTACTACTACCTTCCCAAGGCGGCGGATCGTCCGGTTTATTCGTATCGTTTGTCGGTGGTTCACTTTTGGTCTTTGGTGTTTATCTACATTTGGGCGGGACCTCACCATCTGTTGTACACGGCGCTGCCTAATTGGTTGCAGAGCCTTGGGATGATTTTCAGCTTGATGCTTTGGGCTCCATCATGGGGTGGCATGCTCAATGGTTTGCTGACGTTGCGTGGGGCGTGGGACAAGCTGCGTACGGATCCGGTTCTGAAATTCTTTGCGGCGGGTATTACGTTCTACGGAATGGCGACGTTCGAAGGCCCTTTGCTGGCGATCAAATCGGTTAATGCACTGGCCCACTACACTGATTGGATCATAGGTCACGTTCATGCGGGCACCTTGGGCTGGAATGGCTTCATGGCAGCGGGCATGTTCTACTTCCTGGCCCCGCGTTTATGGAATACGAAGCTCTACTCGGTTCCCTTGGCGAACATGCATTTCTGGCTCGGTACTGTGGGCATTTTACTCTACGTCGCTTCGATGTGGGTTTCGGGCATCACTCAAGGCTTGATGTTGAACAACGTAGATGGCGACGGCATCCTTGCGTATCCAAATTTTCTGGAAACCTTGCAATCAATCCGTCCTTTAATGGCGACTCGTATCGTTGGAGGCAGCCTCTACTTGATCGGCTTTATCCTGATGGGTTACAATATATTGATGACGATGCGTTCGGGCGAACCAGTTAATGGAACCTTCGAATCAACGATTGAGGAAGAGGAAACCAAGCCAATGGGAATGATCGAGGCCCTTACGCGTCCGGGGTTTCTCTATTCGGCGGCGATCGTCGTATTCTCTTGCGTATGGTTGTTCGACGATGGAATTGGCGGAATTATTGGAATGGTCGCATTGGTGGCGTCCTGCATTCTTGCTGCGATTCATTATCAGAAGAGTGGGCAATCGTTTGCAGATTGGTACAACCGTCTGATTAAGAGTTCGATGCCGTTTACGATCCTGGTAATCGTAGCAGCGGCTGTTGGTGGGATTGTCCAGATCGTACCTTTGGTGACGATAGATCGTGATTCCGTTGTGGATGATAGAATCCAGAATGTTTATACGCCGCTTGAATTGGCTGGTCGCGATTTGTACGTGAAAGAAGGTTGCTATAATTGTCACTCTCAGATGATCCGTCCATTCGTTTCGGAAGTTAAGCGTTACGGCGATTATAGCCGATTGGGCGAGTCGATCTACAATCATCCTCACCAATGGGGCTCTCGCAGAATCGGGCCGGACTTAGCTCGAGTCGGCGGGAAGTATCCGAATCTTTGGCACTATAGCCATATGGCGGATCCACGTTCGACGTCGGTCGATTCGAATATGCCGAATTATCCGTGGATGCTGACCAAGGAAACAGACTACGCATCGCTTCCGAAAAAGATTTCCGTGCAGAAGATACTTGGCGTTCCTTTTTCTGATGCAACTGACGAGGAGGTTATCGCTCAGGCGAAAGCGCAGGCGGCGGAAATCGCTGCAGATTTGGCTAAGAGCCAGGTTGTGATTTCTCCTGATAAGCAAGTGATCGCGATTATCGCGTACCTTCAGCAACTAGGGAAATCCACTGAAGTTACTGCGAAGGTGGCTCAGGTCGAAAACTAAAAACGAGGAAGAATTATGTTATCAAGAGTTGAATACAGCGAATGGCTGATCTTGTTTCCAAAAATTGGTTTCGCGCTGTTTGCCACTGCGTTTTGCATTATCGTATGGAGGGCAATGAGATTGCCGAAATCCAAGATGGACGAGGCGAGTCGAATGCCTCTGGAGAATGATTGATTTAGAAGTGAACCTCAATTGAGAGAATTAAAATGAGCGATAGAAATACAACCGAAGATCCTATTCGGGCGCACACGTTCGATGGTATCCAGGAGTACGATAAGAACTTGCCGAATTGGTGGCTCTTTACACTGTACGCGACGATAGCTTTTTCCATTGGCTATTGGATTTACTTCCAAAAGTCGGATATGGGAACCACACCGGAGGAGCAATTAACAGTAGCGTTCGCTACGCTGGACGAGGCAATTGCAGCTAGAAAAGCGGCAAGCGGAGATGCTCCGCTCCAAGATCAGGATTTGTGGGCGATGAGTCTCGATCCGGCGATTGTCGAAGCAGGCAAGACAACCTATACGACGATCTGCGCGGCTTGCCATGGTCCCGAATTACAGGGAGCAATCGGAGTGAGCCTAATTGACTCCGAATGGGTACATGGACCTGAACCGTTGACGATCCGAGGAACGATTACAAATGGCGTCCTCGAAAAAGGAATGCCGCCTTGGGGACCGATTCTCGGCGAGAAGAAAGTCAACGAAGTGACAGCATTTGTTCTCAGCCACCATACTCAGCCGAACTCCGGCTAGCGTAAGGCTAATTTCTTCTAGCGATGACGCACGCGCCAATGAAACACGAGCCCAGGAGGGAGGAGCTGAATTCCATCAATGATGATGGTTCACGCTACATTATCCATCCAGCTGATGTTCGTGGAGCGTTTACAAAGGCTCGAAAGATTGTCGCGGGTTTTCTGATACTGCTTTATGCGGCATTGCCTTGGATTCCGGTTAATGGCTACCCGGCGGTGTATTTGGATACGGAACTGATGCGATTCCACTTCATGGGATTGACCTTCGCGTCGCAGGATATGTGGCTCGCGTTCTTTCTGATTTCGGGGCTCGGGTTCGGATTGTTTTACGTGACTGCTTTGGCGGGACGTGTTTGGTGCGGCTGGGCTTGTCCGCAGACGGTCTTCTTGGAGCACGTTTATCGTCGTGTTGAACGGTGGATCGAAGGTGATGCTCAGGCACGAAAACGACTGGATAATGCTCCAATAGGTATGGAACGTATTCTGAAGCGAGGAAGCAAGCATGTCGCGTTCTTGGTGGTGTCGCTTCTGTTGGCTCATGTTTTCATGGCATACTTCTTATCGGTCCCAAATTTGTGGGCAATGATGCATCAGGCTCCTGGAGAAAACTGGGGAGTATTTCTTTTTGTCTTCGTTTATTCGGTGGCTCTTTATTTCAATTTCGGTTGGTTTCGCGAACAGCTTTGCATTATCATTTGTCCCTATGGTCGCTTGCAGTCGGCTCTCATTGACGAGAACTCTTTGGTTATCGGATACGACGAGAAGCGTGGAGAACCGCGCGGGAAGCCTAAAAACGAAGGGGTTGGGGATTGCGTAGATTGTACGCGTTGTGTCCAAGTTTGTCCTACGGGGATTGATATCCGGCAAGGGCTGCAAATGGAATGCATCGGCTGCTCTGCTTGCATTGATGCCTGCGATTCGGTCATGGACAAGCTTAACAGGCCTAAGGGTTTGATCCGTTATGATTCGATGAATGGTTTGAACGGCGAAAAGACTAAAATTGTGCGGCCTCGAATTATTCTTTATACGGTTTTGCTTTTGATTGGAGCCTTGGTCTTGGCACTCTCCTTGCGTGGAGTAAGCGAGACGACGATTACTGCTTGGCGGGTAAATGGGCCTCCATATTTCTTGGAAGAAAATCGCGTGCGTAATCAGTTTTTCGTGCGTGTAACCAATAAATTGAATGAACCGCGTTCGTATCGAGTTAGCCTGGAAGGAATGCCTGAAGGCGCTGGAACTTTAGGGGTCGATGAGCCGTTCACTATCGATGGAAATGGCGATGTCTTGCGTACGGTGGTTCTTTTTGTTCCTAACGATATTTACGATGGTGGATTCGAAACAGAGCTTCGTATTCTGAACGAAGAGGGTGAGACGGTAGCCTTTCGAAATTTTAATTTTGCGGGACCAAATCCCGAGATGATTAAATAGGAGTCATGAGCAAACAAACGAAACCGAATTCATGGAAACTATTGTGGTGCTGGGTTATTGGAGCATTCGCTTTGTTGGTTGGAGCTTGGTCGTGGTTAATTGTGACGGCTGTGGAGAATTCGCCTGAAACGATTCCGTTAGTTCATCAATCTAAATGACCGGAATTGAAACAGTTGCCTTGATGAATCCAATCGCTGCGGGAGTAGCGGGATTGATCGCTAGTCTACACTGCGTTGGCATGTGCGGACCGTTAGGCTGTTCGGTACTGATGGTAGGTGGAAGCGAGCGTCGGGCTGGGGGGCTTGTCGGTTACCAGTTTGGAAGGATTGTTTCGTATGGGGCGCTAGGAATTTTGGCGGGAGCATTTGGAGCAAGAGTGTTCGGCGCGTTCGGCGGAGTGCCTTCTAGGATCGTGCCTATGGCTCTTGTTGTAGCGATACTGTTGACGCTTTTTCGAGTGGACACGAAGTTCGCGCGTTTTTCGTGGGTGGCCTCTATGAGTCGAGCGGTTATGAAACGAGCTCTGAAAACGCCGCAAGCGCTCCGAGGACTTTCTTTGGGATTAGTGACACCGTTGCTACCGTGCGGATTATTGTATTCAATGATCTGGGTTGCTGCAGTATCGGGTTCGGCAATCAATGGAGGCTTGATCATGTCGAGTTTCGCACTCGGAGGGGCTCCGGCGTTGACGGCTTCTCTTTTTGGTTGGAAACGCTTGTCTAAACATTTGTCGGCAGGCGCTTTATTTCGCTGGCAACGAGGGATCGCTTGGATCGCGATCGCAGTGTTGGTAGGTCGCTCATTTCTTGAATTCGACGTTAATGCTTTGATGGGCGGCGAAGGCTTTTGCCTTTCGATTCGCTAAAGGAGAAACGATGTATCGATTGAATTCCAGTATCGGCGAAACGGTTAGGGCAATTGGCGAATGCAGTCATTGCGGTCTCGAGTTTCGTCGTCATTCGAAGGAAGACTCGTTTTGTTGCACGGGTTGTGAATACGTGTATCGACTTATAAATGACGAAGATTTAGGCCGTTTTTACGAACTGCAAAGTGGCAAGGGTCAACCGATTGGCAGCGGGGTTTTCGCCAAACGAGATTACGTTTGGCTTGATGAACTTAAACAGCAAACGGAAGCAAGTGAATCGAAGGATTGTCAATTGGAGCTTTCGTTAAGCGGTTTGTCCTGCGTGGGATGCGTATGGTTGGTGGAAGCATTGTTCAAGCAAGCGGATGGGGCGGTTTTTTGTCGGATCGATGTTCAGCGGGGAATAATGCGAATTGGGTGGAGTCGAGGTCGCTTTGATCTCGTTGGATTTGCTCGAAGGCTTCAATCGCATGGCTATGAACTCAGTCCGGCGAATCGCAAAACTTCGAAAGTTTTGAGTTCGATCGTTTGGCGAATGGGTGTGTGCGGAGCGTTTGCTTTGAATTCTATGCTGTATACGCTCCCTGGATACTTGGGGATGGATGACGAATTTGCGTTCGCAGTTCACTTCGGTTGGCTGTCATGTCTGTTCGCGACCTTGAGTATGGCAATTGGCGGGAGCTATTTTGTGGCCCGCGCTTTTCGAGCGGCTCGAAGTGGGGTGATCCATTTGGATTTGCCTATCGCGATAGGGCTAACGTTTGCTTATGGAATATCGCTTTATGGGTGGGTGATCGGAGATTCGAGTCTTCTCTATTTTGATTTCGTATCGACCTTTGTCTTTTTGATGCTTGCGGGGAGGTGGGTTCAGTTGGTGGCTATTGAGCGAAACAAGAGTCGCTTGGCTCGCTATGACGTAACCGCTCCGAAAATCGAAGTCTTGGATTATTCGGGGGAGTACGTCACCAAGGATGCAACGGAACTCCAAGTGGATGAAGTGTACAGGATTGGCGCCGGCGATTGGGCTCCGGTTGAATCTACTTTGCGCTCCAATCGAGCCCAAATGGGGATGGAGTGGATCAATGGAGAATCGGAGCCGAGCATTTTCCTGGAAGGAGGGGTTGTGCCATCGGGAGCGAGACAATTGGGAACGGACTCGCTCGAACTCGTGGCTCGGGAAGCG
>JBNMOQ010000257.1:0-7422 GCA_051275055.1 Candidatus Pelagisphaera sp. | reverse complement strand
GGCCCTTTACATAGCAGGAGCCGCCATCACAGCGATCGCAGTTATTCTCTGCACACGGATTCCCAATCCGGTAAAAGAGTAGGAGCTAGTACCCTGTCTTCGATGACACGCGGATTGTTCCTGTCCTGCGAAACCTAACGCCGCCGCATAGCGCAAGCTCCCGAGCCGTCGTGCCCGGATTCCCAAGGAAGGCTTGTCGAGCTTTCCAATCGCTCGAACGCCTGACCGGCCGAGGATGAGAGAAAACGATCAATAACCCCTTCGTTTTCATCTCCGTCGATGCTGCATGTACTATATAGAAGCACTCCCCTTTCGCCCACCAACGACGAAGCCTTCTCAAGCATCCGCTCCTGAAGCAGCGTCAACTCCTTGCCTTCCTCTGGCTTAATGCGCCATTTTACGTCAGGTTTCCGCTGTATAACTCCGGTATTGGTACACGGCGCATCAAGAAAGACCGCGGCGAATGAACCCGTTGATTCCGCATCCAAATTAAACACGTCGCTCGCCACTACACTAATTCGTTTCGAACCGAATTGAGCCATGTTCGATTTCAACCGCGCCAATCGCGACCCCGGCAAATCCAAAGCGACAATCTCGCTCGCCGATTCACCCAGAACCTTATCCAAATAAATACTCTTCCCGCCCGGAGCCGCGCACAGATCCAAGACACGCCCATCCACGAAAAACTTGGCAAGCATCTCCGGAGCCAATCGAGCTCCTGGGTTTTGGATGTAAATCGAAGCAGCGTCCAATTGCTCTTGAACCGCTGGCCAAGCCTCCTTCGTCAGGTTGGAATAACGCGCCCACTGTGAAGTCTCGCCGATCGCGACCGGCACATCCTCCTTCAAAGAAAGCGCATAAAGCTCAGGCTCACGCTGATCCCATTCAGCCATCTGGAGAGCCCCTTCAAAGCCAAACTGCCGTTCCCATCGCTCGATAAGCCACAGCGGATGGCTATAGCGCATCGCAATTCCCGCCGCGTCCGTCGGGTCTACCGAAAGCCGTTCTGTCATTCGCGCCGACACTTTCCGCAAAACGGCGTTAGCCAAACCACGCTCGGATTTACTGTACTTCTTTCCGATATTGCGAACCGCATGATCGACAATCTGCGGCCCCTTTGCCGGCTCCGACATAATCTCGAAACTCGCCACCAATAACGCGGCACGCAAACCAACACGCGGACGTTTTTTGACCCATTCGTCCAATCCTGCCTCCAAAAATGCCCAATGCCGCACGATTCCGTACAGCAAAAACTGGCACCGCCGACGCGTTCCAGGATCCATAGTATCCGGCAAACACTCTAGCAAATGCTGGAGTCGGGCTGGCTTTTTAAGAAATCGGGACGTTAATTCAGCCGCCCAGCTCCAAGAAGAATCGCTCATTTTAATGATCGAGTTAGATTGTCTAAGAGACGCTCGTTGACAACTCCTTAAAAACCCTCCTCTCTTAAACTTTTAGTCTCTTAACTTCAGATGAACGAAGAAGCCGTATTAGAACTCATTACGCGTAAACCCGAGCTTAAACCTGCCAAGGCAAAGCTCGAGTCAATGCAGCCCGGAACCTACTGTATTCACCAAAGCTGGGGGTTCGGCCAAATCAAAGACTTCGATGCTACCAGCGGTAAGCTGATCATCGATTTCGATGGCAAAGAAGGCCACCGCATGGATCCGGGCTTCTGCGTCGCGACGATGCAGGTTCTGCCTCCCGAGCATTTGCTTGCTCGAAAGGAGACCGAACCGGAAGCCATCGAAGCTATGGTCGCTAAACAGCAAGCCGACTTGGTTGTCGAATTGCTCAAGCAATACCCAAATGGGGCTACGAGCGCGATCGAAGTAGAGATCATACTTACTCAGGTAATTGGCGACGTTGCTAAGTTCAAGAAATGGTGGACCGCCACCAAGAAGATTCTCGCTAAGGATCCTCGCATCGCCGTTCCGCCGCGTAAAACCGGGATGTACGTGCTTCGCGAAGACCCAGTCAGCATCGAAGACGAGCTCCTCGAAGAATACGCGCAGACGCAATCGGCTAAACGCCGCGTAGCAATCTCCGACAAGCTTCTCGAAATCGTTCAGGAAAAACCTGAGATCAAAGAGCAGCTCGCCGTTGTCCTTCATGGACTCGCCACCGCAGTCAAAGAAAGTAACCAATTAACCCCAGCCGAAAAGCTGAAGGGGGCTTGGGTTCGCGATGACTTGGCTACCATACTGGAAGTCGACTTCACCGAATTCGAACCAGTACTCAACGATCTCGTAGGCGATGTCTCTGGTCTAGACCTTATTCTCAAGGAGTTGGCGACCAACCTGCAAACGCGTGCTCTCAAGCTCATCAAGGAAGCGCATCCAGCCGATTGGAAAGAAATCTCGTTCAGTCTCCTCAAGAGCAGCAGCGGCAAGTTCACTACAGATACGGTCAACTTCTTGCTCGAAAACGGATTCGAGGAAGACATCCTGGAGACCTTCGAACGCTGGCAGACCGAGCAGAATCTTAAGGAACCAGTTCTTCTCTGGATCGTTAAGAACCGTAACTCCCGCAAATACGGGAACTTGGTTCGCCCAATGATTCGCCCACGTCTCTTGAACGCGATTTTCTTCGCGATCGATTACGAAGCTTTGCAAATCGTCACTTCTCGCCGGATCCCGCTCGCGGATATTCTCAGCGAAGACAAGGAATTGATTCCCGATCTGCTCGCAGATGCCGATTCGGAAACAGCCCGCGACTTGGCGAACAACTTGCTTCTAAACCAAGGCTTTGAGGAACTGACCAAAAAGTCACTGCTCGCTCGCTTCATCAAGATTTTCCCAGCAGTTCAATCGCTTCTCGAAACTGGCGAAGAAACAAAGGCTACTGGCCTCATCGTTTCTCGCGCAAGTTACGACAAGGCGGTCGCCGAATACGACGACCTCGTATCCAAGCAGATTCCTGAAAACAGCAAGGCTATCGGCGTCGCCCGCGAGCATGGCGATTTGAAGGAAAATTCTGAATACAAGATGGCCAAGCAAGACCAAAGTCTCTTGCTCGCTCGACGCAACAAGCTGGAGATGGACTTGCAGCGTTCGAAAATCTCGGACTTCAGTGAAATCGGAAGCGAAAATGTGGGCATCGGCAGTATCGTCAAATTGCTCGACGAAAAGTCGAACAAGGAGATTACCTACACGATCCTTGGAGCCTGGGACAGCGAGCCCGACGCGCAGATCATTTCCTACAAAACGCCTCTCGGGAAAGCCATGCTTGGCAAAACTCCTGGCGAAGAAGTGGAACTGCACATCGAAGGTCTCGACAGCCTACTCAAGATCATCTCGATCGAACGTTACGTCGACGTCATCGCAGCAAGCTAATCCGCTTTCAAAGCATACACTTTCAAGCCGCGCTTCCCTCTGGGATGCGCGGTTTTTTTTGGCCCAACTGCAGCGAGCTCTTTAGCCGAACGTGCAACCAACGCTTTTAAACTTCTTAATTTATCATTCTTCCTTCTTACTTTCGCCTCAATGAAACCTGCATGGGACACGCTAAAAGTTCTCGCCGAACCAACGAGACTTAGAATTCTCGCCCTGCTTCGCCAAGAGGAACTCTCCGTCGCCGAACTGCAGGAAGCGCTCGAAATGTCGCAATCGCGTATTTCGTCGCAACTTTCGGTCCTTCGACAGGCCGATCTCGTGGTCGATCGACGTGACGGGAAGAAGAGCTTTTATTCCCTCCGGACAAGCCTCAGTTCAAGCGAATCACAATTAATCGACGCAGCCATCCAAGCCGTTGCGGATTCCCCCGAACTTCACGAGGATACGGAAAACCTCGATCGCGTGATCCAAAAACGCCGCAAAATTGCCGAAGAGTATTTCGACCTCATCGCTGGCCGCCTCGGTAAAAACTATTGTCCCGGGCGATCCTGGGAAGGAATCGGTCACATGCTGCTTCATCTTCTGCCCCGAGTTACGGTCGCCGACCTTGGCGCTGGCGAGGGCATGATCTCGCAATTAATCGCCAGGCAAGCCGAACAGGTCTACTGCATCGACCGAGCTTCAAAAATGGTCGAAGTCGGCAAAGCGCTCGCCAAAGCCAATAAACTCGAAAACCTAGAGTACTTGCTAGGAGATATCGAAGACGTGCCACTCGAAGATTCAACTGTGGACATCGCGCTGCTCAGCCAAGCGCTTCACCACGCAGACCATCCGGAAAAAGCGATCAGCGAAGCATTTAGAATCCTCAAACCCAATGGACGTATCGTCATCTTGGACCTAAAGGAACACACCTTCGAAAAAGCTCGCGAACTCTACGCGGATACTTGGCTCGGATTTTCCGAAGGCAAATTGCACTCCTGGCTTAAAGGCTCCGGTTTTGACAATGTATCCGTATCCGTAGTTTCAAAGGAAACCGAGGAACCTAGATTTGAAACCTTACTTGCTACGGGTATCAAACGAGCGACGAACTAAACCCGACGTCTCAATAGAACTCCGCCATTAGGGAGTTATAGAATCCCAGCAGACGTTCATAAGTCTTCGAAGCATCATGCTCCAACAAAGCTTCTTTAGCGAGGTCTCGAGCTTCAGAGATCTTCATGTTTTGCACCACGAATTTGACGTTTGGCAAAGAGCCAACAGTGACGCTCAAGGTATCGATTCCTAAGCCTACCAGTAGCGGAACCATCACTGGATCGCCCGCCATCTCGCCGCAAACGCTTACACTGAGACCGCCGCCTTTCGCCGCCTTCACAATCATATCCAACGTACGAATCACAGCCGGATGCGTCGGTTCGTATAAATGAGCGACCCGATCGTTCAATCGATCGACCGCCATCATGTACTGTATCAAATCATTGGTTCCAATACTGAAGAACGAAGACTCTTCCACCAAAGTATCGCAAGCGATAGCCGCGCTGGGGATCTCGATCATCGCTCCCGAAACAATGTCCTCATTAAACGGAACCCCTTCTTTCCTCAACTCCGCTTTCGCCTGTTCGAGAATTTCGTTCGCTTGCTCCAGCTCAAAGGCACCACTAATCATGGGATACATGATACGAATATCACCATGAGCGCTTGCTCTCAATATCGCTCTCAATTGAGTAATAAAAACATCCGTATGGCCAAGGCAATAGCGAATCGCTCGGTATCCGAGAAATGGATTCGCCTCCTCGACCATATCGTATTCTGAAGACGATGGTACCTTATCGCCGCCGAGATCCAATGTTCGGATAACGACTGGCAAGCCCTTCATTGCTTCGACCGAATCTCGATACGCTCGGAAGTGAGCCTCTTCAGTCGGCAAGGAGCGAGCGTTCATAAACAGAAACTCCGTGCGAAATAAACCAACTCCATCCGCACCTAACTCGAGCGCTTTTTTCGCCTCCGCAGCCGACTCGATATTCGCCATCAACTGGACCTGGTAGCCATCCTGAGTCAAGGAAGCCTCTTTCGAAAGAACGAGCATTCTCTCTTCGATCGATGTCCGTTCGTCCTTTAATTTTCCATATTTGTAGAGCGTTTCCTTGCTTGGATTTACGATGACGTGCCCCTCGTATCCATCTACCAATACGACATCATTAGGACGTACCTTTTTAGTGATATTCCCAAGGCCGACAACGGCTGGAATATTCATCGAACGGGCCACGATAACCGTATGGCTCGTCTTACTGCCCGCATCCGTTACAAGACCGAGCAAATGCTCCTTGTTAACCGAAGCGGAATCGGACGGAGCAATATCGTGGGCGACGAGGACATGCTTCTCATCCGGGCCCTGGACTCCTTCGAGCGTTTGCCCTGTCAAATTGCTGAGTAAACGGCGCAACACATCGCGAATATCACTCGCGCGCTCGCGCAAATACTCGTCGTCTATCTTCGCCAAGGCCTCGATAAATCGATTTCCCACAGCCCATACCGAAGCTTCGATGTTTTCCTGGGTCGCTTTCATTTCCCGAATCGATTCGTCGATCAGGGCATTGTCCTCCAACACGAGCAAATGAGCATCGAAAATTCGTGCCTCATCTTCTCCGAGGCTATCCCGGATAGCCTCTTGGATCTTCTGGATTTGCTTCCGAGTCTCGACCAAGGCGTTTTCAAAGCGAACCACCTCGCCCTGCACCTGGCCTGCGTCTATCTTGTACTTCGGAACCGATACGGCCTTCTCGCGAATCAGAGACACCGAACCATGCGCGATCCCCGGCGAAGCCGCGATCCCTACATATTGATGTTCCTGAGGAGAATTTGAATCCATGAGCTCGAGAGCAATAGTTTGAATAAGAAAGAGTAAGGACGGAGGAACCCACTTCTATTCGTCGCCCGCTTAAAGATGAAAGCCCATTCAGCTCCGTCAATCATTTATCCAATATTCGAGCGACCTCGAAAAAAGCGTTTTGCCCCCATTTTTCAGCGACTATCGACCGGATCCGGTCGATTTCGGAGCCGTCGCATAAAGCAAAGCAACTACTCCCACTTCCCGACATCAGACAAGCCGCTCCCGTTTCCGTACGTATTGACTCCAGCAACAAGGGAATACTTGGGAATTTTCGCCCGACGACCCCATCAAAGCTATTCATGAAAAGCGACTCCAAGGAACGCTCCCCCCGCTTCCATTCTTCTAGCTTCGCCTCCGCTTCGGAGTCGCTCGCGTAATCCTGCGGTGCAGCGGCTAGAGCTCCATACGCCCAAGTCGTCGAAATGCCGAATCCAGGCTTAAGTACTATCACTGATTTTCCAGCGATTGTTCGAATGACGTCACTTTCCAACCGCTCGATCAATTCCCCACGACCACGCATGATCAGAGGCTCCGGGCTCAAAAACAGCGGACAATCCGACCCCAATTCTTCAGCAATATTCGTAAGCGCCTCAACATCGTCGATATCGAACAACTTAGCCAATCCGCTAAGAACCGAAGATCCATTGCTACTACCCCCGCCCAGACCAGCGCCGATCGGAATACGCTTCTCTATCCGAATATTAACCGAAGCATCGATTTCAAATCGCTTCAAAAATCGATCCGCTGCAGACCAAGCAATATTGGTTTCATCCACCGCCAATGCCGGATTGCTCGTCGTCAAAACAATGCCAGACCCACCTCGAAGTACACCAACCGTAACGTCGTCTCCAAACGACAAAGGAGCGACCAGACTTGTCAATCCATGAAACCCATCGCCGCGCTTGCCCGTTATCGCAAGCGTCAGATTGATTTTCGCCGGACTGAAGATTTCGATTTCCGTCATTTTTTCCAATGCAAACCACAACGCTGGTCCCGGGCCTTGATACCGCAAGCCCGCAATTTCTCGAAAAACCGATGACTCAGTCCGCCCTTTTCAAAACAGATCCCAATTACCCGCTATTTGCCTTTGCCAGCAGCCGCAAAAGACTAACAGTATCTCGCATAACCTATGGCTACATCCCTAGAAACCACGAAAAACTGCCAACTCATCCTGGCTCTCGATATTGAAGATGGGAC
>JBNMOQ010000256.1:0-7426 GCA_051275055.1 Candidatus Pelagisphaera sp. | reverse complement strand
CCCTCAGCGAATACCTCGAACAGTATTCAAGAGACGATCACACGCTGCCTCGATACATAGCCCGCGTTCGCGAGGGCAACGAAGAAACCTTCATCTTCCTGAAATCCGAAATCGAACGCGGTTCATTCGTTCAAAACATTGGATCTGGGGCCGAAGAGCTCGACGGCGAAAACGCGACTATCACTATCCAAGACGAAGAAGCCGGAATATCCAAACGCATCTCCCTGTTCGAAATTTTCGAATCCACCGAGATGTCCAAGCTTCTCCATGAAATCGAGAAAATCGGCCTCGACCTCTCGCACTTCCAACGCTCGGAAGAGCCGATCTACTCGATCTTGGAAAACGAAGGTCAGAAGAACGAAAACCTAATCGAGATCTATTCCAACCTGGAAATCCTCAATCAAATCCGACTTCTCGGGCGCAAAGGACTCAACATCCAACGATACAAGGGTCTCGGCGAAATGAATCCCAAGCAACTCTTCGAAACCACGATGGATCCGGAAAAACGACAACTCCTTAAGGTCGATATCAGCGACGCCGCCAAGGCGGACGAGATGTTCACGATCCTCATGGGGGAAGAAGTTGCCCCTCGACGGGCGTTCATTGAAGACAACGCGCTAAACGTTTCCTATCTCGACGTTTAATTTCACACTGCTTCCTCAGCTAAACGTAATCAATTTCTAGATACGCATGGATCAATCCACCGAACGCATCACGTCAACTAACATCACCGACATCATGTCGACGGCCTACATCGACTACTCGATGTCCGTTATCGTTAGTCGCGCTCTGCCAGACGCCCGCGACGGCCTCAAACCCGTTCAACGCCGTATTCTCTACGCGATGTTTCGAGAAGGCCTGCTTCACAACCGTCCCTTCGACAAATGCGCCGGCGTCGTCGGTGAAGTTCTAAAGAACTATCACCCGCACGGTGATTCCTCCGTATACGACACTCTCGTTAGAATGGCCCAGAAATGGGTGATGCGCTACCCGCTCATCGACCCGCAAGGCAACTTCGGATCCGTCGACGGCGACTCGCCCGCAGCCTATCGCTACACCGAAGCTCGCCTGACGAACATCGCCGAAGACCTGCTCCGCTATCTCGATGAAGACACGGTAAACTTCGTAGCCAACTACAAGGAAAGCACAACCGAACCCGATGTGCTCCCTGCTGGACTGCCCAACCTTTTGATGAACGGTTCGACGGGTATCGCCGTCGGAATGGCGACGAATATCCCGCCCCACAATCTTGACGAGCTGATCACAGGCATTTGCGCTCAAATCGACAATCCGAACATCGAGATAGACGAACTTGCCACCTACATCCAAGGACCCGACTTCCCGACCGGCGGACAAATCGTCGGTCGTAAAGGCATCGACGAATACATGCGCACCGGACGCGGTATCGTCCGTATGCGCGGAATAATGACAAAGGAAGAAATGGATAATGATCGAGATCGACTCGTTATATCCAAAATTCCTTACAATGTGAACCGAGCTACGCTCGTCACCAAAATCGCCGAGCTCGTTTCCAACAAAGACATAGAAGGCATCAGCGATCTCCGCGACGAGTCGACTGAAATTACCCGCATTGTCATCGAACTCAAACGCGGCGAATTCCCAGAAGTCATCATGTCCAAGCTGTTTAAGAAAACAGCCCTGGAAAGCAGCTTTGGCGTCAACCTGCTAGCGCTCGACAACCGTCGTCCAAAACAGATGAACATCAAAGAGCTGATCAATTGCTACGTTGATCATCGCCGCGACGTCATCTATCGTCGCACAGCCTTCCGTCTCAAAAAAGCCGAAGACCGCGCCCACATCCTCGAAGGCTACAAAATCGCTCTCGATAACCTCGACGACTTCATCAAGATCATCCGCGGCTCGGCCAATCGCGACGAAGCCAAAGAACGCCTCCAAGAGAAGTACCCGTTATCCGATCGACAAGTCGCCGCCATTCTCGACTTACGCCTCTATCAGCTCACAGGCATGGAGCGTGGCAAAATTGAAGACGAATACGCGGAGCTCATGAAGGTCATCGAAGAACTCCGCTCCATCCTGGAAAGCGAACAAAAGCTCCTTCTTATAATAAAGACCGAACTGCTTGATCTTAAAGAGAAGTACAGCTCGCCACGCCTCTGTGAAATTGTCCCTTACGAAGGAGATATCTCCAAGGCAGACATGACGCCCCGCGAGGGCTGCTTCATTACCGTATCGCACAAGGGATTCATCAAGCGCACAAGCGACAGCGAATACCGCACACAAAAACGCGGTGGCAAAGGCGTCCAGGGCGGCAACACCTACGATGAGGATTTCATCGAACACATCTTTACGGCCAATACCCATGACTACATTTTCTTCGTCATGAACAACGGCCGCGTCTATGTCGAAAAGGTATACGAGATCCCAGAAGGATCGCGCACTTCGAAAGGTCGCTCCATCGCACGAGTATTCCAACTCCAGGAAGGTGAGAAGATTGCCGCAATGATTTGCCTAACGGAAATCGACGACACTCAGCATCTGGTCATGTGCACCAAAAACGGCGTAACGAAGAAAACCAATCTCATCGACTATAAGAATTTCCGAAAAGGCGGAATTATCGGCATCAATATCGACAAAGGCGACGACCTCATCTCTGCCAAGCTTACCAGCGGCGAAGATGACCTAGTGATCGTAACCCTCAAAGGTAAAGCCATTCGCTTCAAGGAAACCGACCTACGCGACCAAGGCCGTGCCACTCGTGGAGTCCGCGGCGTCAAGCTCGCCAAAGGCGACGAGGTCAAAGCGATGGAAGTCGTGAACTCCGAAGGAGCCCTCCTTATTTGCGGACTCAACGGGCAAGGTAAACGAACCAAGTTCGATGAGTATCCTAATCAGAAACGCGGTGGAAGTGGAGTAATAGCCGCTCGCACCTCAGGCGTTTCAGGAGCTCTCACCGTTTTCGAGACGGACGAAATGATGATGCTTACCAAGCAAGGTCAGGCAGTTCGCACCAAAATATCGGACATCAACATAATCGGCCGTGCCACCAAGGGCGTTCGTTGCATCAATCTCGCTAAGGGCGATCAGCTCCTCGGAGTAGCTCGCATCGTGGAGATCGACGAAGACGATGAAGCGGTAGACGGCGAAATCACTCCTTCCGAAAGCGATTCCTAAACCAAGTCATCAGTTTTCCCTTAGGCAATATCTTCCCTCGCTACTCGAGGAATTTTTCGAATTCTTGAGCGCGAGAAGGGTATAGCTGGAGATTTAAGCCTTTTTTACACGGAATATTGACCTATTAGCGTCGGGATCAGGTTTTATTCTTGATCTATTGCGCTCTCCTTCAACTATTTCGTCACTAACCTAAGCCTTTGGCTAAAACTCCATCGAACCTACACTTCGGTGGTCACACAAAACACAATCTACACGTAATCCAGTTCCTTCATTTTTGGGGCAGCATCGACATCCTGATACTTTCTTAATTCTAGAACATCTCTAGATTACTAGAATTTCGTTACGAAACACACACTAACTCACAGTATAACAATGAACAAACTACTCAAACTATCACTCGCGGGGCTATTCCTCGTAACTTCCGCTCTGCAGGCGCAGATCGAGATCAACGATAACATCTCCGTTACTGGTTTTTTCGATATGTCCGTTTCTGAAACTGATTCCGAAATGTCAAGAGACAGCTCGCAAAATTTGGCAGTTCAAAATGCTGCAGCTGCGGATGGATCTACCTTTAACTTGGATCAAGCTGAAATTGATTTTATCCTCAACTTCGACCAAATTAGCGGTCAAGTCGATCTGAACTACCTCGGCGGTAACGATGGCGATTTCGATCTCGAACAAGCATTCATCCGTTACGACCTTGGAGATGGAAGCGACGTCGAAGCTGGTAAATTCCTTAGCTACATGGGATTTGAAACATTCGAGCCAACTGGTCTGTACCAGTACTCTTATGCCTACGATATCAGAAACGCTATTCCAGGTCATCACAATGGCGTACGTTACAACTACAACGACGACTTCCTCAGTCTAGGCCTAGGTCTTCTGGACTCCGTTTACGGTCCAGATGGATCCATCCAAGATGGCGGACACGGAATCGAAGCTAAGATTGCAATCACGCCACTCGAAGGCTGGACTGTTTTCCTAGGCTTTGCAAAGGACTCACAAAACGGAGCTGCTGACGATTCAGACCTCATCAACTTCTGGACTTCCTACGAAACCGGCAACGTCACCTGGGCATTCGAGCTCAATGAATACGATTTCGGACCGATGGATTCTGGAAGCCAATTTTTGGTAATGGCTAATCTCGGTCTAACGGACACTGCTGGTCTTACTTTCCGCGTCAGTGAAGACGAGCAAGACTTCAAGGGTGGCGATACTGCTACCAAGTTCACGATCAGCCCGAACTTCTCGGTTAACGACAACCTCGGCTTGATCCTCGAACTTAGCCAAACAGACTACGGCATGGAAGGTACATCAACTTCTGTTGCTTTCGAAACGATCTTCACGTTCTAGTCCTTTCGCATTAACGACATAAGATATTTCAAGAAAACATTTCAAAGCCTCTCTCGCTCACGCGAGAGAGGCCTTTCTTTACCCAGACACCTGCCTCATAATCAACGAGACCACCAACCCAGCAATGGCTCAGAGCTGCATCGCCGCCTTTGCATCCGCTAAACCGTCAAATAGCGGGCAATTAAATCGTCGTCCAACTTATCGATCTCCCCTTTCTGCACGACCGACCCGCGTTCTAAGATATAAAACCGATCGCTAGCATTCTTAGCGAAATCGAGGTACTGTTCTACTAGAATAACGCTCATGTCGCCCTTCTTCTTGATCGCATAAATCGCATCTTCAATTTGATCAATAATCGACGGCTGAATTCCTTCCGTGGGCTCGTCCAAGATTAAAAGCTTCGGCTTCAACAAAAGCGCCCTGCCGATGGCAAGCTGCTGTTGCTGCCCCCCACTAAGCACCCCGCCCTTTCGCTTGAGCATTTCTTTCAAGACAGGGAACAGCTCGTAAACTTCATTCAGCCGCCTCTCCGCCTCCTCCCGACTTGCTCCCGACACACGCAAGCTCACATTAAGGTTTTCCCAAACGCTAAGCCCTGGAAAAATATCCCGACCTTGAGGTACGTATCCAATTCCCAAACGCGCTCGCCGGTCGGGTGCGAACGAATCCACAACGCGACCATCGAAAGTCATAGATCCGCCACTCGCCGGGACAAGTCCCATAATCGAATTCAATAAAGTCGTTTTGCCTACACCATTGCGCCCCAACAACGCGACCACCTGATTACGTGGCACGCTCATGCTGACGTTTTTCAATATAAGCGACGCATCGTAACCCGCCGAGAACTTGTCGATATTCAAAAGAGTTCCATCATCCGAAAGCTGCTTCGGCTGTATTTCGACCTCAACCTCAACTTCAACCATAGTATTCATATTTCGGCAGCACTCAGTGTTTGCGGGCCTGGCGTCCCAAATAAACTTCAACGACTTTTTCATCGCTTCTTACAGTCTCGAAATCGCCCTCCTTCAGTACCGAACCTTGATGTAAAACCGTCACGCGGCTCGCAATTTGCCGCACGAATTCCATATCATGTTCGATAACGATCAGACTATGCTTTCCAGCTAAACCAAGCAACAGCTCACCTGTACGATCTGTTTCCTCGTCGCTCATCCCCGCTGCCGGTTCATCGACCAGCATTATCTTAGGATCCTGAGCCAAAAGCATTCCGATCTCCAGCCATTGCTTCTGCCCATGCGAAAGAGCGCCGGCCAGGACATCCTTATGGCCTTGAAGCCGAATCGTCTTCATCACCTCGAAGATCTTTTCGCGATCCTGCTTCTGCTCCTTAAAGAGCAACGACGCCCAGATTCCTCGGTTGTTATTCAGCGACAACAGAAGATTATCGTATACCGAATGCGAAGCATAGACCGTCGGGTTTTGAAATTTCCGCCCAATGCCAAGCTGACTGACCTGATGCTCCCGGACTCGTCTCAAATCGACGTCATGCCCATCCTCGAGATGAAACGTGATCTCCCCCTCATCAGGTCGCGTACGCGCTGTAATCAGATCCATGAACGTACTCTTACCAGCGCCATTCGGCCCGATAACCGTTCGCAGTTCTCCCTCTTCTAGATAAAAGCTCAAATCGTTTATCGCCTTAAATCCGTCAAACGATTTGGAAACTCCATCGACAGAGAGAATGAACGGCGTGCTCTTGTGTATTAAAGATTGTACCATTTTGGTTAGGATGCAGTTAAAGTTTCACTCGTATTGACCTGGGCGTTTTTCCCTCGGATTCGATTCAACCAAGGCGCCAATTGCTTCGGCAATCCCACCAACCCATTCGGCATGAACAAAACCACTAGAACGAAAATCGCGCCAAGTATAATCAACCAACTATCCGGAAACGCTCTTGTCGCATAACTCTTAAGCATGCTAACTACAATCGCGCCAAGTATAGGCCCGAACTTCGTACCTCGTCCGCCCAAAGCGACCCAAACCACAACATCCAGCGATTTCGCCGCAGTCATTTCGCCTGGATTAATAATCCCCACCTGAGGGACATAGAAAGCCCCCGCAATTCCGGCAATCACTCCCGAGAGAACGAAGATGAACAATTTGTAAGTAGTTGTCGAATACCCAGAAAAACGCACCCGATTCTCACTGTCTCGAATAGCTTGCTGCACCTTTCCGAACTTCGTTCTCAGCATCATTGAGATCAATGCGTAAACGAACAGCATGAACGCCGCGCTACCGATAAACAGCCAACGCGTCGTCGAAGCGTCATTGATATCCGCGCCTAGGATCTTCTTGAAATCGGTAAAACCGTTATTCCCTCCGAACGTGAAATCGACCCATAACAATGTGAACTTATTCTGGAAAAACAGAAGGCAAACCGCGTAGGTCAATGCTTGCGTCAGAATCGAAAAATAGACGCCTTTAATTCGCGACCGAAAAGCCAGGAATCCGAAAACAAACGCAACTAGACCTGGCACCGCCATCACCGCTAGCATCGTGAAAGCAGGATTCTTAAACGGTTTCCAGTAACTCGGCAGCTCGCTATAGCCGAGAAAATCCATAAAATCAGGCAGCGCTGTATTGTAGACTGGATCCACACCGACCTGCAACATGAGATACATCCCGAACGCGTATCCTCCCAACGCGAAAAACAAACTCTGGCATAGGCAAAGCAAGCCCGTATACCCCCAAAGCAAATTCAAGCTCATCGCCAGTACGGCATAAGTAATGTATTTTCCCCACAACGACAACTGATATCCCGCGAAGTGAAAAACGCTTCCCTCTGGAACCATCGCATTCGAAAGCGGCAGCAACACCATGAGAATAAACCCAGCCAAGACAAATCCGCTCAACTCCTTTTTTGTATCGAAAATATTCATATCGGATATTCTCGTATTAGTCA
>JBNMOQ010000255.1:0-7438 GCA_051275055.1 Candidatus Pelagisphaera sp. | reverse complement strand
CTACGTGGCTGCCATTGCGTAGGCAGCCGTCGCGGGATTTTTATACTCGATAGGGTGGAATAGTGGAGACTGTTTTTATGAGTTTCGCGATTTCAAACCCCTAACCGAGTTTGCGGCCTCGGCGATGCCGCCCTACCTTTGTCTTGTCATGGTGCGGCGATCGCTGCTTTTGTGCTTTGGAATGAAAACGAGCACTTTTAGTACTGCGGTTTCCTCGCCGTAAGCAATAGACGGCGCCCAATTCCAAGTTGTTCGAACGAAGCGTACATCTGCTTCAATAGCTCTGCCTGACCGGTCTTTTTCATATTTTCTTCGAAGCGGGAGATTTTTTGATGACAATCCGATCCCAGGGAAGGATTACTAACGTAATCGTCTCCGAAAAGCAGAAAGAATTCTATCGGAAACGTCACTTCGGAATCCTCAATTTCGAATCCCATAGACTCGAGCATTAGAGGCAAGGTTTTCGTATCGAAATAATTGATATGCTGCAATGGCGACACCCACCAGGGATTAGCGTCCTGTGATTCGACGAATGCACGTTGCAGGGGGTTGAAATCATTGGGGACGCATACCGATAAGATTCCACCTGGAGCGAGAGATTCATAGCTCGTTTGCACCAGGGTAATTGGGTCGAGCAAATGCTCCAAGACGCAATTCAAGTGAATGAGATCAAAGGGACCGCGACCTGCTATAGCTTCAGGCGAAAATGTTCCGCAAATGAAGGGGATATTCAGTGCTTGAGCCCGGGACTTGCCCTGCTCGCTCGGTTCGATTCCTACGACATCCCATCCGCGTTCTCTGGCGACGTAGAGGAATCCGAAATTGCCAGCTCCGACGTCGAGCAATTTCCGATGTTCTGCGGGAATTCGCGACTCGAGATCTTCCAATCGTCTTTGGCAATCCCGCCGCGATGACTCTATCTCACTCTCGCTAATTTCGGCAGGCAATGGATACACATCCGTATAATAGCTTTGCTGGTAAAGAGCGGAAAGGGCCTCTGGAGTCGGGAAGGGCCAAACATGTTTGAATTTGCAATGGAGGCAATCTATGACTGAATAATCATCGACCCGCGCTATCGTTTTTCCTTCGTGTTTTCTGTACTGGGGTTGCTTGAACATTAGGAGAGTTAACAGGTTATCCAAGTAGAGGATTCTCATCGGCTGTCCAACAAATTGTAATGAAGCGACTTTTAGTCAGATTTTCTTTTTATTGTAGCTAAGGGACTTCCGTAAATCAGAGTGTTTCCGGATACGCGGATGCAGCGGTGAATTTGCTGGATCCTAAGACTCCGGTTACAACGTGGATGCAATTGCGTATGAAGCCGTCGCGGAATTTGTATTCCCGATAGGGCGGCATCGTTGAGACTCTTCTTATGGGTTTTTGATTTCAAAACGCTACCCGAGTCTGCGGCCTCGACGATGCCGCTCTACCTTTGTGTTGCAGTAGTGTAGTGATTGCTGCTTTCGTGTTTGGGAATGAAAACAAGTTCGCCTGAAGCGCTGTTTCTTGATCGTGATGGAACGCTCATGAAATGGGTCGATTATCTGAATGAACCCGGAGAAGTCGTATTGGAGCCGGGAATCGCTCAAGCGCTTTAGAAGGCGAAGAATTCTGATTGTAGTTTATTTTTGAATACTAATAAATCAGGTGTAGGCAGAGGGTATTTTCCGATGAGCGCCGTGCATGCGGTGAATGATGAAATGTTCAGGCAAATGGGGGTCGAGCAAGAATTCTTCGACGAAATCTGTGTTGCGCCAGATGATCCTTCGGATCTGGCTGATAGAACCTATCGGAAGCCGAGCCCGCGGTTTGAGCTCGAGATGATCGAGAAGTACGGATTGGAAAATACGGCGTGTTATATGATCGGGGATAGCGTTTCAGATATTGAAGCGGGGTTAAATGCGGGAATTCGGAGTATTGGCCTTCGAGGAAACACGGGTGATGATCCATTTCGAGGGATAGGTGCAGAGGTATTTGTGTAGGTTGCCCAGTTCGTCGATTCGGTGATCGTTTAGGCAGGGTTTGAAGAGGCGAGAGTTGGCTGATCGAGAAATTCCTGTAAATTTAGCGAATGAAATTGATAAATGACTGAGGACTTGGATCGTTAGCTCGTTTTTGTGAGCCAACTAATTAGAAATCCGAAAGAGAGAGTGTGCGATATCTGCGTATTGAGCAGTCGCTCAAGCGAATCAGAAAGACTGTCTTTTTGTGAACGTTTTCCATATTGGCGGGACAGCTCTGCAGGCATCTTGAACGATGCCGACGGGGAAGAGACTGCTTTTGTGTCTTTTGGATCGAGATTGCCGAGTAAAGAGACGCTTTTGTCGATTGAACAACGCGGGGTGACTAAGTGGCTGGTCGCGAATTCGTATGACGAATGGAGCGAAGAATTTACGGCGTTCGCGGATAGTCGCTCGAGTCCGGTTGAGTGGCTTTTGCCTGGATGGCCGGAATCAATTAGGGAGAGCGATGGATCTTATCTATTGTTTATTGGCGACGAAGCAACCGATCCCGTTTTGTTGGAGACCTTCGTAATCGAAGGGATTGGGTCTTTACGTGGCATTCCGGTTCGAGTCCTTGACCTCAGAAACGAAACGTTGTGGTCCGATGCTCTTGATGCGGTGTCGAATGCGGCGTATTGCGTGAGTTTATTGGGTGATCGGCAAATCGAACACTGGCTTTATAAGGCGGCGTTGCGAAGTGGTTGCGAGAGTTGGATATCGGTTGGAGACAATTTATTGGATGCTCGATATCTGGGAGACTCGAATCGGAATCGAATCAGCGTTGGCATTGCCTTGGTTTCGAAGTTAAGGACGTTTGTTGAAACGATCGCGGGATTGGCTTGGGAAGGGCGCTTGGAAGCAGGAGCTTACGATGATTGCGGGCAATTCGGGAGTGATTTCAATCGATGGCTGCGAACCGACGCATTGAGGGCAATGGATCATGCGAATTCGCTTTTGCCTCGAGAGGCGAAAAGCGGGTTTGATTTTGGAGGGGTTTCTTTGGCTCGGTCTAGCGCCTCGATTATTGCAACGCTGGGAGGGAATGGGGATGCTGAAACACTCGCTCCGCTTATTAGCTTAAACGCGGATGGGCGACGTGGCTTTTTCGATGAACTTATGCCTCGCCGATATTGCAGCGAGTGGGCTGAGGTTTTTCTGTATCGATCTTTTAGGGATAAGGAATGGCTTCACTATTCATTGGACAAGTTGAAACGTGGCATTGGGTTCTCGAATGAATCGGGTCAACGTGCTTCGGTGAAGGTTGGCCGAGCTCTGTTAGAGCAAGCGCGTCTATCTGTTTTTGGATACGACGAAGAACTTCCTAAAGAAGCGTTTACCCTGTTGTTGGAAGGGGTCGGGAGCAATGGCCATGCTTTGGATCTCGTGGGGGGTCTTGGCTTAGCATCAGTGTTGGCGGGAGAAGAAGCCCGTATCGATGAATTCGCCAATGCGTACTTGTCACATTCTCCTGGAGCCGCCGACTTTTTTATTCCGATTGTCGAGCATTTGATTATCGAGGGATCTCTCGAGAAAGCTATGTTCTATATCGATTGCGAAATTGAAGCGAATGGAATGAGCGATCGAGCTCTAATGTTGAAGATCGATCTATACTGCCGCCTGGGAAAACTGGAGCCTTCGTTGGAGCTTGTTCATTGCCTCAATGATGAAACTTCTGGTTTATTTCTAGTCGCAACCGCTCCTTTTCGATTGGCTCATGGGTGGGATTTGAAAGGCAATTCGTTTTCGGATGACGAACTGAAGGAATGCATAAAAATTGCTGATCGAATCCGAAACCCGGATCCTTTTCTCAGTCGAGCGAAGGGAGTTTATGCTTCTCGTTTGGGATTATGGGATCGAGCGGAAGAGAGTTTTCGTTGCTTCTTGAGCGGCAATCGAAATTCAGGATCCGCGATCGGGCAATTAAGGCTAGATCTAGCTCGTCTTGAAGTTGCGCCGTCGCATTTCAATATAGATGGGATAGGAGGAACTGATTGGGTTCAATCGCTCGACCAATCGTTGATTTTTGCTATTACGGTAGCTTTGGATGGACAGGTTGCTGGGATAGCCGATTTGAAGGCTTTGATATCGTCCGATAATGGGCTTGCTAGGCAGGGAGGATCTTGCAGCCTGGATGAGGTTAACGCCCTGCGGTGCTATGCTTTGATGTTAATGGAACTATTAGGGTTTTCTGATGAACAAGAATTATTGGCGCGGCGTTTATTGCCAAAGTTGGGGCGTCCATTAAATATCACGCGGATTGCATTGTCAGAGGATCGAATGGCAACTATTCTTGAGATCAAGAAGGATGCGAGCGAACTATGTTCTCGAGCGAAAACCTTTTTGGAGCCTCGATTTTTAGACGTATGAGAGTTTTAATTACAGGAATGACCGGAATGGTTGGGTCTCATTTGGCGGATTATCTGCTTAGCGAAACGGATTGGGAAATTTTCGGCATGTGTCGTTGGAGGAGCCCATTTGATAATATAGAGCATTTGATCGAGCGGATTGAGAAGAAAGATCGGCTGCATTTGGTGTATGGGGATTTGAATGACCAAGCATCGATGCAACGGGCATTGGAGACGACTCGGCCTGACTATATTTTTCACTTGGCTGCTCAGAGTTATCCGCAAACGAGTTTTGATTCTCCAGTGGATACTTTGAATACGAATATCTTGGGGACTTGCCGTTTACTTGAGGGCATTAAGCTCATGGACGGAAAAATCGATCCGGTCGTGCATGTGTGCGCATCTTCGGAAGTATTTGGTCGCGTGCCTAAAGAGAAGCTTCCGATTGACGAGGAGTGTTCGTTTCATCCTGCATCGCCTTATGCTATCTCGAAAGTCGGCACAGATTTAATTGGGCGATTTTATGGAGAGGCTTATGGTATCAAGACAATAACGACACGAATGTTCACGCACACTGGGCCGCGTCGAGGTGACGTGTTTGCGGAATCTTCATTCGCCAAACAGATCGCGCTAATTGAAGCGGGTGGGCGAGAGCCGGTTTTGAAAACGGGAAATCTGCAGTCGTTGCGGACTTGGAGCGATGTGCGGGACGCAGTGCGTGCATATTATATGCTTGCGACGATGAATCCTATCGCTGGCGAGTACTACAACATCGGCGGCACGTTTTCGTGTTCGGTTGGCGAAATGCTCGATACGTTGCTTTCTTTTTCGACCGTGAAGAATATTAAAGTTGAAATGGATCCTGCTCGCTTGCGTCCGATCGACGCAGATCTCCAAGTTCCCAATACGAAAAAATTCAGAGACCATACGGGCTGGGAGCCCAAGATTCCGTACGAGAAGACCATGCGAGATTTATTGAATTATTGGAGAGGGCGTATCGCTTCTGGGGGGAAGTTTCTGTCGCGATAGCGTTGCTTTCCATGCCTTATCCTTTTATACCAACAGAGCGGCCTAAGGCTCCCGAATCAGACGATGATCGTTTGGGACCCGTTGGCGAGCGTGTGACAGCGCTTTGTCCTGCGGAAATGGTTTATTCGAATCGCTTCTTTTCGATTATTGATCGAGCTGGGTATTTTACTCTCGAATACGAAAATAATGACGTGGTCATCATTCCGATCATCGAAGATCGAGAAATCGTTATGCTACGTCCGTTTCGACCTGTATTGGAGGATGCCCCCTTGGAATTTCCTGGAGGAGGCGGTTCGAATAACGAATTGCCGGTAGAAACGGCAGCTCGCGAGCTAATGGAAGAAACCGGTCTGGTGATCGATGATTTGAGCCGATTCAAGGCTCGGACTCCATTTTGCCTGAGTCCTAACCGAATGCCGCGATTGCATCATGTGTTTGAAGTTAGGGTTACAGCCGAAGAGGCTGATCGGATGAAGCCGGACGGGGAAGAAATTTATTCAATCGAGCGTTATTCGCTTGAAGAAGCGGAGGAACTAATCGCGTCTGGGACTATTTACGTCGCAGCGGTGGCTGGAATTCTCGCGTCTTGGTTATTCTCGAGAAAGGCCTCTTCAAGGAAGGCTAGAAAAATAAAATCGTGATAATAAGTAAAACCCCATTTAGAGTTTCGCTGTTTGGCGGAGGAACGGATTACCCAGTGTTCTATCGTGAGCATGGCGGTTGCGCGATAAGCATGGCGATCGATAAGTATTGCTACATCAATGTTCGCTATCTGCCTCCATTTTTCGACTACAATTATCGTATTCGTTATACGGAGCAAGAATGTTGCGGCGATTTTAACGAAATTCAGCATCCATCGGTAAGAGAGTGTATCCGTTATGTGGGGGAGTCGAAAGGATTGGAGATTCAACATAACGCAGATGTCCCCGCCCGGTCCGGTTTGGGCTCAAGCTCGACGTTTACGGTAGGACTGTTGAATTGTTTGAACGGTCTATCGGGGCGTATTTCCGGTAAAGATAGTCTGGCGAGTTCGGCTATTCATGTAGAGCAAAACATGATTAAAGAGAATGTCGGTTCCCAGGATCAAATTGCCGCGGCATTTGGTGGTTTGAATAAGATCGAGTTCCGTCGGGACGATACTTATTCGGTGAACGCGATGACCTTGGAATCGAGCTTTATCGACGAGATGGAGAAGAGCTTTCTCTTGGTCTTTACTGGCTTTCAGAGAATGGCTTCGGATATCGCGGAGGAGCAGATTCGGAGTACTCCGTCAAAGCAGAAAGAGCTATTGGCGATTAGGGATATCGCCGAAGAGGCGACGGAGCTCTTGTCTCATTCTTCGAAGAGTGTTAAGGAGCTTGGTGCGCTTTTGAAACGACAGTGGGAGATTAAGCGAACGCTTACATCGAAGGTCAGCACGGATCGGATTGATGAAATATATCAAGCAGGAATAGATGCTGGTGCATACGGCGGTAAGCTCTTGGGAGCAGGTGGAGGTGGCTTTATGCTGTTTCTTGCGGAACCAGGAAGGCACGAAAAAATCCTCGAAGCATTGGGTGGGTTAGTGCATGTCCCGTTCAAGATCGATAATGCTGGGAGTCAGGTCATCTATTATACGCCAGCTCAGGTAAATTGGTAAGACGGATAATGGAAAGTATTTTGGTTGCAGGTGGTTCTGGGCTTATCGGAAGGGCCCTTACTACTCGTTTGGGAAAGAGCGATGCTTCTATTCGCGTTCGTGCGTTGGGCGGTAGTCAGAACGTCGATTTCAAATCGAAGAATGTCGAATACCTTAAGCGCGACTTGAGGGACGGGAATGGACTGGAAGCATTGCTGGAAGGATTTGACACAGTGGTTTTTTGCGCAGGTGGCGCAGGCGGAATGGGGCAATTTAAGGCTCATGCATCGCAGATGGCTTTAGACGCCTGCCTGATGAATTCGAATTTGTTGAAAGCCTGCGTAGCGGCGTCGGTGAAACGAATTGTTATGATTGCGTCGGCTACTTCGTACCCATCGATTGATGGAGTGATTTCGGAAGATGATATGGATATGAACGTCGAT
>JBNMOQ010000254.1:0-7466 GCA_051275055.1 Candidatus Pelagisphaera sp. | reverse complement strand
GGTCGAAGGTGTAGGCGGTGTTGAAACTGGCTTCGGGCGAAACGATCCATGCGGCTGTCGAGGCGACTTCTTCGAGGGTGCAAAGGCGCTGCATGGGGATCTTATCGGTCATGTATTTCACTTGCTCCGGGAGCATGCTTTCGACCATGGCGGTTTTTACGACGGCAGGAGCGAGTGCGTTGACGGTGATCCCGGTCTCGGCGTATTCCTTGCCAACTGATTTTACGAGTCCGATGACTCCCGCTTTGGATGCGGAGTAGGAGCACATGCCAGCATTGCCTTCTTTGCCTGCGACGGAAGCGATGAGGAGAATGCGCCCGTAGTTTTTATCAGTCATCGCTCGCAATGCGTGTTTTAGTATGAGGAAGGATCCTCGCAAGTTGACCGCGATGGTTTGGTCGAACGCGTCGATGTCTACATCCGCCGCGCGTACCGAGGTCGGTCCGACGACTCCTGCGCAGTTTACAACGATGTCGATTTTTCCGAATTGGTCCTTCGTCGCCTTCATCGTGGATTCTATGTCCGGTTCTTTGGATACATCGACGCATTCGAAAGAGGCATGATAACCGTTGCTGGAGAATTCCTCTACGGCGCTGCGACAGTCGTCTTCAACGCGATCGAAGATGACGATTCGCCCGCCTTCGCTGGCGATACGCATTCCGATGGCTTTTCCGAGGCCGTTCGCTCCTCCAGTTATAACAGCGACTTGATTTTCGAAACGAGAATTCATTATCCTTTAGCTAGGGGCAATTTGATGTTGCATCAACAACCAATCGATTCACGAAAGAAATAGAGTTGGCCTAGTGATGATGAGTCCTATTGTAGAGACCTAATGGCATTATCTAATTGCGTCATTCGATTCTTCTTCCCCCTGGGAGCTTTACTTTGGGCTTGGGCAACGCCGTGTTCCAAGGCGGAGCGGAGTCCGAATGTATTGTTCATCGCGGTCGACGATCTGCGGGTGGAGTTGGGTTGTTATGGGAGCGAGCATGTGATTTCGCCGAACATCGATCGCTTGGCTGAGCAAGGGACGTTGTTCGAGCGGGCTTATTGTCAGCAAACTGTGTGTAACCCATCGAGGGCTTCGATGCTGACGGGGTTGCGGCCCGATGCTCTTGGCGTTTGGGATTTGTATACGCATTTTAGGCAGAATAAGCCCGAGATCGTGACTTTGCCCCAGTTGTTTAAAGCAAACGGCTACCATTCTCAGGATGTGGGAAAGATCTTTCACAACTGGCGACAAGACGACTGGCGAGGCGATCGTGTGTCCTGGAGCGAGCCGGAATTCTTGCACTATGCCTCTCACGGAAATGACGATGCGCAGATTGAGGGAGCGTTGCCTCCAAACTTGGCGTCGGGAGTGGGAGGCATCGAGTGCCGCGATGTGCCTGACAATGCGTACTACGATGGGCGCGTTGCTGAAAAAGCGGTTGCAGCCTTGCGGAGCTTGAAGGAGTGCGAGCAGCCTTTCTTTTTGGCGGTAGGGTTCTGGAAGCCGCATACGCCTTTTAACGCTCCGAAGAAGTATTGGGATTTATATGACAGAGAGGACGTTCCGGTCCCCAGTCATTTGGATCCGCCCAAAGACGTCCCGGATATTGCGATGACAAACTCACGCTACGATGGACGCGCTAATCCGGAGGGGTTGAAAGAAATGCATCACGGTCATTTAGCTGCGATCACTTATTTGGATACGCAGATTGGAGAAGTGTTGGCAGAACTGGACAAACAAGGCCTTCGAGATGAAACGATTATCGTATTTTGGTCGGATCACGGCTTGCATCTCGGCGAGCATGGACTGACGCGAAAAACGACTGCGTTCGAGCTCGATGCGGCAGTCCCGATGATTATCGCCACTCCTGGGGGCCAAGCGGGTCAACGTAGTCGATCTTTAGTGGAGCTGCTCGATGTGTATCCGACATTAATCGAGCTTTGTGGAATTGACGCTCCTCATCAACTGGAGGGGCGATCGTTCGTTTCGCTATTGGAAAATCCTAAATCGGATTTCAAGTCGGCTGTTTTGACGCAAACGCCGAGGCCTAATTACCCAAAGGGAAAGATGCCGGAGGCGATGGGCTACTCGATTCGGACAGATCGTTTTCGCTATACGGAATGGCGCGATTTCGAGACAGGGTCGGTGTTGGCTAAAGAATTGTACGATCATGAAAAGGATCATCATGAAATGATCAATGTGGTAGGGCAATCCAGTTACGGTCGGTTCTTGCCGGATTTGGAGGTTCAGCTTGAGGGACTGGTGAAGCGATGAGGGTTTTGGGACAATCACGGTCCACACTTAGCGGGATCGCTCCTAGCATTTGGGCGATTTACGCGTGTTCCGTTTTTATGGTGCTCGGATTTGGAGAGCGGCCTAATATCGTACTGATCATGGCGGATGATTTGGGCTATGGCGATCTGGGCTGCTATGGGCAGGCTAAGATTCAAACGCCCAATATCGATGCCTTGGCTCGTGGCGGTATACGGTTTAAACAGGCGTACGCGGGTGGGCCCGTCTGCACGTCTTCACGAAGCGTGCTGATGACGGGGTTGCACAATGGACATACGCCGGCCCGCGATAATGTGCCTCACTATAATACGTATTTGAAGGATGGTGACGTTACGATTGCGGAAGTTCTGAAGTCGTCGGGCTATCGCTGTGGCGGGATCGGGAAGTGGAGTTTAGGGGATCCGGGCACGGAAGGCGATGCGACGAAGCAAGGATTCGATATGTGGTTTGGCTATCAGAATCAGGATCACGCTCATTACTATTTCCCGGAATACTTGGATGATAGCGAAGCGGAAGGTGGTAGGGCTGTGTATCCAGGCAATAGTCAATCGCGAAGCGTTTATAGTCACGACGTGATGACGGACCGCGCATTGGAGTTTATTGAGGAATCAGCGGAGGCTCCTTTCTTTTTCTATGCGGCTTATACGGTTCCGCATTTTTCGAATAAGAGCGAGGACCCCGATCGATTGAGTGTGCCCTCTTTGGGCGAGTATGCGGATAAGCCGTGGAGTTTAGCCGCGAAGAAATACGCGGCAATGGTCAGTCGACTCGATCGTGATGTAGGACTCATTGTGGATTTGATTGAGAAGCTGTGGCTGAGCGAGAATACTATGATCATCTTTACCAGTGACCAAGGCCCCTTTGAAGGCGGGCCGAGCGAGGAACTCAATAGCAATGGCCCTCTGCGGGGCGCGAAGCGAAGTTTGTATGAGGGAGGGATTCGAGTGCCGTTTATCGTTCGCTGGAATGGTAGAATTCCGGCTGGTGAAACGAGCGATGAGGTGATCGCTTTTTGGGATATGCTGCCGACTTTGTCGGAAGTTGCGGAAGTTCGTTTAGTACCGCATGGGGATGGGCAATCAGTTTTAGATGCATTTCTTGGTAAGCCGTTGAGCGAGAAACGCGACTATCTGTATTGGGATTACGGTCACAGTCGGAAGCGCTATGATCAAGCAGTTCGCCTGGGTGATTGGAAGGGAATTCGCTTAGGCATGGATGAGCCGATTCAACTGTACCATTTGATTCGAGACCCGGGAGAGGCTCGAAACGTCGCTAGTCAAAACTCCAACGTGGTAAATCGGGTTGCAGCTATTATGAAAACAGCGGCGGAGCCCGACGATCGTTACGAGATTGGAAAACGCTATAACGGAAAGCCGATTTGGAAGCCGACTTGGACGGAAGAGTGAGTGGATCTTTAGATTCAGATTCCTTGAAGATTGTTCGAACCTTTTATTCGCGTAGCGGATACTTATTTCCTGATCCCGTTCAGCGGGAGAAGGAACTAGCGAACGACGGAGTCGCTGAGCGATGACAATAAAATATTTTGAACAACGCTCGTTCCTCGCTTGTTGCCTCTTTGAGGCAAATAGGTGTCTCTTTCGAGACAATAGGTTTTTGGTTGAAGTTGGGATGTAAACATTTGATTGCCAGGTGTGGCGGACTTGGGTTTTGTGAGGATTCCCCAAAAATGAATAAACTACCCTTCGTCCTTAGCGTTTACTTGCTCCTTGCTGTTAGCGGATTCGCGGCGGATTCGCGTCCTAATATTTTACTGATTCTCTCGGACGACCACAGCATGCCGCATTTGGGTGGGTATGGGGATGTCAATTGTAAGCGGTTTAATATTACGCCGAACTTGGATGCGATGGCGTCGGAGGGCATGTTATTCAATCGAGTCTACACGGCTGCGCCTCAGTGTGCTCCGTCGCGGATTTCGATCTTTGCAGGGCGGTCGCCGGTGGGTTTATCCACTACTCGTTTTGCTCAACCGGCACGGGCGGATACGCGTTTGTTTACCGACGTATTGCGAGATGGCGGTTACTGGGTTGGGTTGGATGGACGTCACCAGCATCTGGATGGAAGAGGGAAGGATTTGAATCACGTCAGCGAGGCCCTTGTTGAATTGGGTATGCGGGACGGGGCTTTTGAGCAACGGTTCGACCATTTCGTCCGAGGAGCGAATACGAAAGGGGATTCGCTTTCTAAGGTTGGTGATCTCGTAGGCTCAATTCTCGATGAAGTTCCGGAGGGTAAACCGTTTTTCCTCTATTTCGGCTTCAATCAGCCTCACCGAAAATGGGGTGACGATCATGACAAAATCAATCCATCGCAATTAGTGTTGCCGCCCGATTGGCCGGACTTGCCGGAAGTGCGTTTAGATTACGCAAAGTACCTGGCGGAAGTTCGAGATTTGGATACTGGGATCGGCTTGGTGAACGCTGTATTGGAAAATCGGGGACTAAAGGAGAATACACTGGTCATCTTTATGGGAGACAATGGTGAGGCTCTGTTGAGGGGGAAGGGAACTTTGGCGACGCGTGGAACGCATGTACCGATGATGGTTCGTTGGCCAGGCAAGGTGAAAGCCGGTTCGATTAGCGATGCTTTGGTAAGCGGAGTGGATCTATCGGCTACTGTTTTGGAAGTCGCTGGTCTGAAGCCGGCACCCGGTATGACCGGAGTCAGCTTTTTGAATGAAATGAGAGGAATAGGGTTCGAGGGTAGGGATCACCTCTTTTCTGAGCGAGGCTGGCATTTTGGACCAATCATGCAAACCGATGGTTTCGATCTATCGCGGTCCATTACCACTCGCCGGTATCACTACATTTATAATGCTATTCCGGAACGCCGCTATTCCCCAGTAGATATGGGAAAGAATCCTGTTTGGTTGGCGATGCAAGCGCTTCATAAGCAGAGTAAACTGTCAGCGCTACATGAGCGGCTTTACTTTCATTTGCCGCGACCAATCTTCGAACTTTACGACTTGGAAAGCGATCCGTTTCAATTGGAAAATCTTGCCGGAGCGAAAGCGACCGAATCAATCGAGACGAAGCTCCGAGTGGAAATGGATAAGTGGATGATTCGCGAAAGCGATTTCCTTCCTTTGCCCAGTCACGCTCAGCAACAAGAGGATAGGTAGGGCGAGACCGTCCCGGTCCGCCGCGTATGAGAAAACTTCCTTAGAAAATGTATAATAAGGCTGAACCAGACCCACAAAGCGGGTTATCCCGTGGGGGCTATTGTAGGTCGTCTCGCTGAGGCGACATCTTATCGTGAACAGCGGGTCAGCGACCCGCCCTACAGTATAATTCGCTTGAGTAGAGCGACTTGTTGAGGGTCTTTTTAGGAAACTATAAAAATTTAAACACGATTATGAAGATGAATCAATTATTAGAAAACACGCTTTTGATAGCCTTGTCTCTCGCCGCTTTTTCAGCTGGAGCGAATGGGCAGAAAAAGGGACAAGACTCTACTGGACTCACGATCAAGGTGATGACCTACAATATCAAGTTCGCCAGTCCTAAGTTCGAGCCGTCATGGGCAGTTCGTCGCGATTGGCAGGTGGATATGATCAATAAGTACCAACCGGATATTATCGGAACCCAGGAGGGGTTGAAAGGGCAGATCGACTTTTTGATGGATGAGCTACCGGAATACGTAATTGTAGGAGAAGGACGGAAGGGAAGCGATGCGGATGAACATATGGCTATCTTTTTTAGGCGCGACAAATTTCGTCTCCGCGAAATGGGTACCTTTCAGCTCTCGGGTACGCCGGATGTTCTGGGCAGCGGACCGGAGGTAAACCCGCGTATTGTAACCTGGGCCCGTCTTGCTCTCATAAATCGTCCAGAGGAGGGCAAGGTAAGTCCTTATCCAGAGGACTATCGAGGGCATTGGGATGACAGCCAAGAATTTTACGTGTTCAATACGCATTTCTTCACTAGGAAAAGCGGTTATGATATGGCGAAGGTGAACAGCGCTAAACTCATCATGGAGCGGATCTATGCCTTCGATCGTTTCGGCGAATGGACCAAAGACCGACCTGTGTTCTTGTTGGGCGATTTTAATGCGCAACCTGGAGGGGACGTGCACCGGACTTTCGTTGGAGATGGAGTATCAGACAGCCCCTTTCTGTTGAAAGACAGCGCTCAGCCGGGCCAGGGAATCGATTGGATTTTGTACAAAGGTAACGTCAAAGCCCTCAACTATGAGAAGGTGGAGTACAATGTTGATGGCGAATATCCGTCCGATCATAAACCGGTCGTAGTGGATTTTCAGTTGATCGATAGCAAGGCGAAGTAATTGGCGGGTAGGGCAGTTTGGTTTCTTTACTTTTTCTTTTAGCGGGAATTTGTGTCCCAGGCATCTAGTTGGCAAGCGACCCCTTGCCATGACCTCTTTAAACTTAGATTTAATACCCAAAAATGCCGTTTGGTATTCGACCCTTTATGAGAGGTTTGGCCTGTTTGGCCCTGGGCAAGCATTTTTAATGCCGGGTGGGGCTTTTGCGGCGTCGATTTCGAAGGGGGAAAGCCGATCAAACCCGAAAGCCGGCTGGGTTAAAGCTAAGTTGGAATTAATGCTGGATTTTTTTGTCCGCTTACATTCAAGAGTGCTTCAATTTAGGGATCTTCTTGTTTTCTGTAATTCATTATCGGAAAGCTGGGAAGTGTCTTTTAAGGGAAATCGAGGTCATAGAGGCTCCGGTTTCCAACTACAAACCCATCAAAACTACACCTATGAAAAAGACGAAACGAACTATCCGCAGTCTGTTTAAAGGACTGCTTGGGCTTGCGCTTGCGAGCTCCCCAACTATCTATGCTCAGAGTAGCAGTGACGAAGATAAGATAATTGAGCTCAGTCCCTTCGAGGTTGATTCTAGCGCGGGAGACAGCCTCTATTCCATCAACCAATCGTCGTCTGGAACGAGAATCGCTGCAGTCGTTCGGGAGCTGCCATTCTCTCTGGACGTATTGACGATGGATTATCTGGACGATTTCCATTACGCGGACCCGTCTAATGCCTTGACCGAATTCTCCAATGTGGGAGCCGGTGAAGAGCACTCGGGAGCTGGCGGCGGAAATACAACTCGTGGCTTCGCTCAGTGGTATGCTCTCAGAGACGGTTTCTATCGCAACGGAGCGATCGACAAGACCTTCATCGACCGGGTAGAAGTGATCAA
>JBNMOQ010000253.1:0-7495 GCA_051275055.1 Candidatus Pelagisphaera sp. | reverse complement strand
TTGCAACTAATTTGCATTTAGATCAAGTCTTTTCGCAAGTTTCTTGCATTAGAGTTCGTGGCATTTGCAAGCAAAGCTCCTAGCGAAGATCTTAAGATCTGTTCGGGCACCCGGTAATTCGCGATTCCTTCTTCAGTGATTCGCTTTCCTAATTGCCACGACGTTCGCCCTGCGGTCTGACCATTTTCGCATAAGATCGTCTCCTTGTTTCCGGGAAAGCGTGGAGGTGGCTTTTCGCATGCGGCGATCGAAAGCGAGTACTGCATCTACAGTGCTGACTAATGGAAAATCGTCGACGTCGTCCAACAGCGATTCGAATCGAATCTGACGCGTCTGTCTCGTCTCCTTGAGCGTATCCACGCGTTCATTAAGCTCCTCATCGAGGGAGGGGTCGACATTGTTGCGGTCTGCCAGAATAACAATGGCTTTTGAATAGCTCTCCAGGGATTCATCCGTGGACCATTCGCTTAAGTTCTCCACGCCCGTAACGAGACGCTCGGAGAGCTGTCGCGTCGAATCCCGATAGGCTTGCTCTTCTATTTTCTCCTGTTTTGGGATTACTACACGAATTGTGTAGAGAATGATAGCGCTCGCAAAAGCGAGCATTCCAACGCCAAGCAGTATCCCTAATTTCCATTCATGCCGCCTCGCCTGAATGATGCGTTTGTTGAGGGTAGATTGTTCCGGCATGGTTCGATGTTTAGATATTCATTCAAGGTGCGGCTTGGGCTCTGCAATCGAATACCAGGCTGATGGGAAATTCAATGGGTTTGATACGTGAGGAGAATGAGGGGTTGGTTTTGCCTTGGCAATAGAGGAAAGCGGAAGGTTTTAGAAATGTTGGGACATCGCTCGTGCCAATGCGCCCAGGAGGGTATCCTTGCTTGGTCGTTCGGAAGATTTCGCAGTGGATTAGTCGTAGTGATCGCGTGTCTCGACACCTCGTACTCACAGTCCCGCGACTTCCCACCCTTTCCGGTAGGGCTCGCGCACCAGCGTATTCGCTGCTTCGGAATTCTTAAAGCGTAGATTCGACGTATCCCACTGCAACTTCACGCCCGGCACGCGCACCGAATACGTCCCCAGCAACACCGCCTCCGCCATTCTCCCGGAATATCCCCAGTGACACAGCGGCGGTTTCCCGCCGTTCTCATCGCGCACCGCGGCCGCGAAATTTCCGTGATGATCACCCGGGCCCGTCAGCTGCTGAACCGCTTCTTTGACCTCTTTCCCGCCGTTGAAGAGACGGACCTTTCCGGACATCCCGTGCGGCGACACCAACACCCCTTGGTCACCCATGATCACACTCCCGCTCCGCGGTAGGTTCTGAATCCCGCCGATCGCTTTCAAGACGTATTCCGGCGGCATCTGTCCGCCGTCGTGCCAGGTCACCTTGATCCGCTTTCCACCGCTCATCTTCGAACCCGAAATCTCCCACCGCACCCGCACTTCCGTTGGCCAGCTCTCGTCATTGACCCCCGACGGCCCGAAACTCTCGATCGTCTCCGGCGCATCGAGATCCAGCCCCAGGTACCAGGGATGAAAAATATGGCATCCCATGTCCCCCAGATTTCCGCACCCGAACCCGAGCCTCGACCGCCACATCCGCGGATGAAACTCCTCGGCGACGTAGGGCCGCTCCGGCCGCACCCCCAGCCAGAGATCCCAGTCCAAACTCGCCGGCGGTTCACTCGGGGCAGTCAGGCGATCCATCGACCCCCAGGTTTTCGCCTGCATGCAATGAATCTCCGTCACCGCTCCAAGGATGCCGTCCCGCAGTACTTGCACCGTCGTCTGGTTCGGATCACCCTGCGAATTTTGATTGCCCAATTGCGTCACCACCCCGTTGGCCTCCGCGTACTCCCGCAACTTCCGCGCCTCGTACACCGTCCGCGTCAACGGCTTCTCGCAATAGACCTGCAATCCCGCTTGCATCGCGTTCATCGCGATTGGGGCATGCATGTGATCCGGCGTCCCGATCACAACCGCGTCCAGGTTCTTCGCTTCCTTGTCGAGCATCACGCGCCAGTCCTTGTACACCTTCGTGCCAGGATACGTCGCACTCAGATCCTTCAGATGGTTATCGTCCACCTCGGCCACTGAAACCAAGGTGGTGTTCGGCACCGCCATGATCCCCTCGATATCTTTCCAGGCCCGTCGCGCCGCGCCGAAACTCGCCACGCGCAAATCTTTAGCCGGCGATGCCCCGCTCGCGGTGCTTCGCCATCCGACATAGGGCGCAGCCAAGACGGCACCCGTCTTGCCGGCGGAAGTTTTCAAAAACGAACGGCGTGTCAATTGGGGGTTCTTCGGCATTTTCATGGTTTGTTGATCGGAAAATCAATGGTTCCGATTTCGATTCGAGGGGAGGGTGATCGGAATCTTATTAGAGTTGATCCCAATCTTCTTTCGTGGCGACCGCTTTTTGATATTCCATCACTATTTTCCAAGTTCCACGTTTGAGCAGTAATGCTTCTAGATGGATGTATTCTTTCGTTTTCGATCCATCAGCGTTCTCTCGCGCGTAGAGGAAAATCCCGGTTTCATGCGCAGTGGTATCGTCGCCAAGTCGTTGGCTGAATCTAAACGAAACACTTGCTTTGATTGCACCGGATTTTGCGTCGATAAAATCTTCTTCCCATCTTTCAAGCGCTTTAGATAGCGGATAGGATTCCCCTCTGGTTCCGGCGACCAATACGCCATCTGGATGGCATGTAGCTTTATACCCCGCAAAGTCGCCTTCTTTGACGCAACGGGAAACTTCAGCCCAATAGGTGTCCAATGCTGCTAAACGTGCGGCATTATCCGAGGTGGTCTCTTTTGAACCAAAGGAGAGTGGAGTGAACGCCAAAATGATAATAGTGATATATAGTGTGTAAATTTTCATCGTATTTTTCTTCTAATTTGAGCGTTTAAAAACGGAAGAGATCTATTTAATATCTAATCAACGGTTGATAGAATATTCAATTGTTTCGATTTGATCCAGGGAGTAGGGTGATCGGTTGATTTGCTTCGCCATCTTCACTCCGTTACGTCGCCCTATCAAGTTAGATTTTTCCGTGGATCGCTGGGATCGTAAGGCTTTATTGGTGCCGTTGTTCGAGTTAAATGGCTGGCATTCGTTGGTTTCGCGAAAATGACCTGTTGTATCTGTCTATTTGCTACCCTTTAGAAAAAGGGTGTAGAAGGTCCGTACAGAGGAATTAGGCCAAATTCCAATTTCTACATTTGACCCTCTGTTGCTCTCCGTTACTCTTTAAATTATCCCAATTATCCCTCACTTCACATCAAAGGATTATTATGAAGCTCAGAGAAAAACGATTTGTTACTGTGTTGCTTGTTATTTTGGCGTCAGTTTTTGCTAGCAGTTGTTCGCAAAAGACTGATCCCACTGCACAGGAGCTTCCAACTCGGTATATCCATGAAAAAGATTTTACGGATGAAAGCATCCTTCAAACGGAAATGTTTGATGCTGGTTTCAATGAGGGAGATGGGAATTGGCGCTGTGTTTTTGCAGCCAGCGACGGGAAGATCTATTATGTGATCTGTTGTCATCGGATTGATACCCATGCCCAGATGTATTCAATGGATCCGACCACTAAAAAAGTAGAGCACATCGCGGATTTGGGAGAAGTGCTCGGTGAAAAAGGGAAGATGTTTGTTCCGCAAGGGAAGGTACATGTGAAGTTTTTCGAACTCGATAAAAAACTCTATTTTGCTACGCACATGGGGTACTACAAACCCGCTGGATCCACAATCGAAGCTCCCGGAATAGCGAAAGGCTACCAACCCTATCAAGGCGGCCATTTTCTTAGTTATGACTTGAATACTGGGGAATTCAAGGACTTGGGAAAAGCGCCTGTGGAAGAAGGCATCGTTACGATGAACATGGATAAAGAGCGAAAGCGACTGTACGGGTTAACGTGGCCGGGCGGACATTTTCTTACCTATGATATTGACTCTGCCATTCTCGAAAATCACGGCCCTGTGATGGGCAAGGGTGAACGTGGAACCAAGGAGGATGGGGATTGGAATTTAATTTGTCGCACATTCGGGATAGATACCCGCGACGGTAATGTCTATTGGAGTGATGTTTTCGGTACGATCCAGGTATACGACTATGGCACGGAAACGATTGAAGTCGTTCAGGAATGCGATCTCAATAATGAAGCCTTCGGCGAGCCGAATGAGTGGCGTTCGATGGTGTGGAGCGCGAAAGAGAAAGTGTTTTATGGGATTCGGTGGAAATCGGATCTTTTCCGTTTTGATCCAGCGGCGCGAAGGGTGGATCCGCTGGGGCGTATATTTGGTGAGGAAGAGTGGTCTACTCCCAGTCTGGGTCTTCAAATCGGACCAGATGGGGATACTATCTATTGTCTGGTGGACGGGCCAGGGCTCATCACAGTTGATGGCCGAAAACTCAAACGCACGATTCGGTTTGTTACGTATCATATTCCAACGGGCACTGTTAAAGAACATGGCACCTTGCGCTTAGCTGATGGGCGTTACCCTGTTTATGCCACTTCTATAGAGGTGCATGATGGGATGGTTTATTCTGGCGCATGGATTGATGTGCCCGAGAACTCGAAGCGAGCTAGTCTGCTACCAACGGTCGAAAAAGCGGGACCGTTTCCCAATACTGAGATGAATCTTATTCGTTTCCGTGATCCATATATACGATAAGGCCTCTGCTACTTCCTCTACTTGGGCCAAGGCAAAGAAAAGGGGTCAAACGCAAAGCATTAACCTACTTTGTTTGAAATGAAACCTTACTCAATAGATCCCTTTCGATCACCTGGCAGGCTGTCATTCATCACCCCTGTCGGGCGTCACTGATCGCGATATAAACAGGATTGGAGATAAAGGAATATTAGATGCTCCAATAATCAGACGCGCTGGGTTTGATTTCGAATCGAAGGTCGCGCTTATTTTGATTTGATTGGGTTAACGGGGAACTTCGTTCGTGAAGTTGATTTTACCAAGTAGTGAAACTTTTTAGAGGGCGTCTAATGAGTCAGTGTAGGAGCGGGTTTACCCCGCGATAGTGTAGGTTTACATAAGGTAGAAAAGAGAATTCGCGGGATAAACCCGCTCCTACAGATTGGAGGCAGAGCGATTTTGGACTTATTAGACACCCTCTTAGAAAACTGAAATACTCGATGTAGACCTTGGCAATTGACCTTTGCCCTGTGGGGTACTCTTGTTGGCTACTTTTCTAATCGCTTACCTGGGTGCCTGTCGGAAAGGCCATTGGGGAATGAAACATTAAAAAAAACCATGAATCAAAGTATACCGATCAGTCTTTGGTTGGCGCTGTTTTTCCTCTGCGTGTTTAGCGCATCTGCGTCGGACCGCCGTGACGCTTCCGCTCAATCACAGGCACCGCTCGTTCGAGTTCTTGAGCCGCTGGCGGCGAATCTTGAACCGTCGCGAAAAATCGCCTACAAGTCGGTGGGAGGGGGGCGCGATCTCGAACTCCATATCTTCGAACCGAAGGGGCATGACTCCGCAACAGATCGTCGGCCGTGTATTCTTATCATTCACGGCGGTGGCTGGACCAGCGGAGAGCCGCGAGTATATTATACCATCGCTGATCATTACGCGAAGAAGGGGATGCTTGCGATCAGCCTGCAATACCGCCTCATGAATGCGAAGGAGGGAGTTACCGTCTTCGACTGCGTGAAGGACGGTCGTTCGGCAATGCGATGGCTGCGAGCGCATGCATCGACCCTGGGAATCGATCCGAATCGGATTGCGGTGACCGGTGGTTCGGCAGGAGGTCATGTAGCCCTGGGGACGGCCGTTTTCGAGAGCGGCTCCGATGTCGATGAAGCAACGGACGATCTTTCCATTTCCTGTGTGCCGGATCTACTGATTCCGCTGAATCCCGTGATCGACACCTCCGCGGATGGATACGGACAGGGGAAGGTCGGCGAACGCTGGCGGGAGCTGTCTCCGCTGCATCATGTGAAGGGAGATCTGCCGCCGATGCTGATCTGCCATAGCACGGGGGATACGGTAACGCCCTACGCGGGCGCCGCTCGGTTTGTAGAATTGTCCAAAGCAGCGGGCAACGATTGCCAATTGTTCACTTTCGAAGGTGGGCGGCATGGTTGGTTCATTTTCGATCTCGATCACTATGCGGCTCTTTTGCGCGTGATGGACGATTACCTGAAAGAAAAAGAATTTCTTTTCTAGGAATCGGCAAGTACCGGAGTTGGTTTGGTCATGTTCAAGAAGCGGTTGATGGCGCTTGAATCGTTCGATCACCTGTTAGGCCGTCATTAATCACCTCTGTCGGGCGGCACGGATCATGACGGAATTGGAATTGGAGATTAAAGAATATTGAATGCTCCAATAACCAGACGCGATGCGTTGAAACGGTTCGAAGGGAGAGGAGAGAGTAAAACGGTTGATAGACCCAGAGCTTTGACTCAATTGGGCAGGTGTTTTGCCAAGCGTTGTTTAACGCCCTTCAGCGACTTCTGGCCCGCAAGGTTGGTCCATTCGTTTGGGTCTGCTTGGCGATTGTAGAGTTCTTCGCTTCCATCTTCGTATCGGATATATCGATACTGTTCTGTCGTGACTGAATGATTGTAGCGAAACAAAGTGGTAAGGGAGGGGTGATTCCAGGCTTTACTCGGGCGCTCCAACAAAGGAGTCAGGCTACGACCTTCATTCTTGGGGTTCGCCGGCAAAGCGCATAGGTCTAACAATGTTGGATACATATCAATCAAACTCACCACTCGATCGCAGACCTGCCCTTGCGGCAATCCGGGTCCTGCAATCATCATCGGCACGTGCGTGGACCGATCCCAAAGCGTCACTTTCTTAAAGAGTCCCTTCTCTCCTAAATGGTAACCATGGTCTGTCCAGAGATAGACGATGGTATTATCGGCGTACTCAGACGATTCGAGAGCGTCGAGCACCTTACCCACCTGCGCATCCACAAAGGTAACACAAGCCAGGTAAGCTTGAACGATATTCTCCCACTCCTTATTTTCAATGGCCCACTCGGTTGTTGGATATTGCGGTTCCTGCGCAACGCTAGGAGCAAACGGTGGAATATCGTCCCAATCATCAACCTTGTAAGGCGGCAGGGTCAGCGACTCAGTATCGACTTGTTTATCAAACCACTTTTGCGGCACAAACCACGGAACGTGCGGACGCAGAAATCCCGCCATCAGTAAGAATGGCTTGTCATGTTCTTCGTTTAAGCGCTCTACCGCCCACTGAGCCGATCGGAAGTCGGGCGTATCCTCATCCTTCTCCGGCCAGGCTCCCCAGTCCGTGCTCGTTTTGTCGCTTTTCCAATTGAATCCAGGTTTTGGTTTCGGTCCAAACGGTTCTCTGCCACCGCTCATATCCACGCTGCCTTCCGGAACATGATCGTGACAGATCTTGCCCACTGCCATCGTCTTGTAGCCGTGCTTCGAGAAGTACTCGTGCATCAAAAGCGTTCCCTTCTCATGGGCCCGTTTCTGCAGCTCTTCGT
>JBNMOQ010000252.1:0-7516 GCA_051275055.1 Candidatus Pelagisphaera sp. | reverse complement strand
ACTTCCGAAGACTCTGATTGGGGGAGTAACCCAATAGACTCCTTTATTTTGTCGCGACTTGAAGAGGATGGTATTGCTCCGTCATCTGAAGCCGATCGCAGCACTTTGCTACGGCGCCTTTCCTTGGGTTTAATTGGCCTGCCTCCGACGCCCGAGGAAGTGGCAACTTTTCTGAGCGATACTTCTCATGGCGCTTATGAAAGGCAAGTAGATCGCTTGCTCGCGTCGCCGCATTTTGGAGAGCGCATGGCTTTGCCTTGGTTGGATGCGGCACGGTATGCGGACTCGAATGGTTATCAGCAGGATGGCGATCGGCATGCTTGGCCCTGGCGGGATTGGGTGGTCGATGCGATGAATGAGAATAAGCCGTTTGATCAGTTTACTATAGAACAGGTGGCAGGCGATTTACTCGATGGTCCGACGAACGAGCAGCTCATTGCTACGAGCTTCAATCGCAACCACATGCTCAATAACGAAGGTGGAGCGATTCCCGAGGAGCAGCGAAATAACTATGTATTCGATAGAGTGGATACTACGGCGACGACATGGCTAGGTTTGACGATGGCTTGCGCTCAGTGTCACGATCACAAATACGATGCATTGACGCAAAAGGACTATTATCGATTCTCCGCTTACTTTAATAACCTTCCAGAAGGTGGAAGGGCGGATTACCGGGCCGGCCGTATTGCCTTAGGCAAGCCAGTGCTTGAGCTCCCGACGGAGGGCCAAGCTGAAGAGCGGAACGATTTTAAAGCTCGTATTCAAACGGAGAAAGAGAAACTAAATACGGAAGAGTCGGAGATTGCAGCGGCTCAGATAAAGTGGGAAATCATTACCCGCGAGAATCCACCGAAGTCCTTGGATCGCAATCGATTTCTACTATTGAGAAACGGTGTTACAGCGGGTACGGATGGCACGGATCCGTCCTTGCGCAAGTATTACCTGGAAAACGATGCGCCGGAGAAATGGAAGGCAATTCAGAAAGAGATCAATCAGCTGAATAATCAGTTGGAGAAGGTTCAGGAGGAGATTGTCGCGATTATGATTATGGAAGAACGCGCGGAGCGAAGGGAGACTTTTGTCCTGAATCGCGGCGACTACGAATCTCCTGGCGAAAGTGTTTTGCCGGGAACGCCGGGAGCGTTGTTCGAATTGGATACGGATGCGCCGTCGAATAGACTTGGATTAGCCAAGTGGCTCGTTTCGCCGCAAAATCCTCTTACTGCGCGGGTGATCGTCAATCGTTACTGGCAACATCATTTTGGAATGGGTTTGGTTAAAACAGCCGAAGACTTTGGAGTGCAGGGTGAGCAGCCTTCCCATCCAGCCTTGCTTGATTGGCTGGCGACGGAATTCGTAGAATCAGGCTGGGACATGAAGCATATGCATCGTCTGATGGTAACGAGCGCGACTTATCGCCAGAGCTCCAAGGCACGACCTGAATTGAATGATTTAGATCCTGAGAACCGGCTCCTTGCCCGAGGCGCTCGATTCCGCCTTCCAGCGATGTTGATTCGCGATTCGGCTTTATTTGCCAGCGGGCTATTGAGAGAGGATGTGGGAGGTCGACCGGTTTACCCATATCAGCCGAAAGGCCTTTGGCACGAGTTCAGTTTTGAAAAGTTCAGTTACACTCCGTCGTCAGGAACGGACCTGTATCGAAGGAGCTTGTACACGTTTTGGCGTCGCACCATCGGTCCGCCGAATATGTTCGATAGTGCGAATCGCCAAGTTTGTCAGGTAAAAGGGGCTACGACCAATACGCCGCTTCATGCGCTAACAACGCTTAACGATCCAACTTTCGTCGAGGCGGCACGAGTGTTTGCCGAGAGAATACTGACTCACGGCGGCGAGACTGATGGAGCTCGATTAAATTATGCGTTTCAACAGGCATTGGGTCGCGATCCGAGTGACGTGGAGGCGGGTGCTTTGAATACAGCTCTAGAGCGGTCCCGATCGTATTACCGAGATAGTCCGGAAGATGCTGCCGCCTTGGCCACTGTGGGCGAGAGTGATGCTCCTGAGGCGATCGCTATGGAAGAGTACGCATCCTACACTAACGTGGCGCAAATCATTTTTAACACCGATGAATTTCTCACTCGAGAGTAACCTCACGTATTCATGAACCCATTTTTCGAACGAGATATAGCGATAACGAGACGGCAGTTCTTTTCAAAAACGGCAACGGGTTTGGGCGGCGCAGCCCTTGCAAGCATGATGGGAGGCTTGGGGCTGAACGGCGCGACAGGGCTGCCCTCGGGCAATGGTCCAATCGATGGATTGCCTCACCATTTCGCCAAGGCTAAACGTGTTATCTATTTAATGCAGGGAGGTGGTCCGTCTCATGTTGACTTACTTGATCCGAAACCCGGGCTGGCGAAGTATAGGGGCGTGCAGTTGCCGGATTCGGTTCGCATGGGGCAGCGTTTGACGACCATGACCTCGGGTCAATTGGAGCTTCCGGTTCTGCCAGCAATCAAGCCCTTTCGTCGCTATGGGAACAGCGGTTTGGAGTTGTCTGAAATGCTTCCCTATACGGGTGGTATCGCTGATGATATTTGCGTTGTGAATTCCATGCATACGGAGGCCATCAATCATGCGCCTGCATGTACGTTTTTTCTCACTGGCTCCCAAATCCCCGGTCGTCCAAGCATGGGAGCCTGGGTATCGTATGGTCTCGGAAGCGAGAATGAGAATATGCCAACGTTTGTGGCGATGACTTCGCGGGATCGTGAGAACTCCTGCGGTCAGCTCCTGTTCGATTACTATTGGGGGAGTGGTTTTATTCCGTCGAAGTATCAGGGGGTTAGGTTTCGTGGAGAAGGGGATCCAGTGCTTTATTTGTCCAATCCTAAAGGCGTGCCGAGGGAATTGCGCAAAGGTCTGTTGAAAGATTTGGAGACCTTGAATCAAAAGAAGTATGAGGATTATGGGGATCCTGAAACTGCGACGCGAATCGCCCAATACGAAATGGCATTTCGCATGCAGACCTCCGTGCCGGAATTGACCGATATCACTACGGAGCCGAAGCATATTCTCGATATGTACGGTCCTGACGTGCACCGCCCCGGATCGTATGCCCGAAATTGTTTACTCGCTCGCCGTTTAGCAGAAAAGGGCGTTCGTTTTATTCAGCTAATGCACGCGGGCTGGGATCAGCATGGAAACTTGCCGACTCAATTGGAAATTCAATGTCGCGATACGGATCAGCCTTCGGCGGCCTTGGTTAAGGATTTAAAGCAGCGTGGTTTGCTTGAGGATACGCTCGTTATCTGGGGAGGGGAATTTGGGCGTACAGTATTTGGTCAGGGAAATATCGAAAACGAGACCAAGCACGGACGGGATCATCACGGACGGGCTTTCAGTCTTTGGATGGCCGGCGGGGGCGTGAAGCCCGGAATTCGCTATGGCAAGACGGATGACTTTGCATGGAACATCGTTCAGGATCCGGTGCACGTGCACGACTTTCAAGCTACGATTATGCACCTGCTTGGAGTGGATCACGAACGATTGACCTATCGCTATCAGGGCAGGCGTTTTCGTTTGACGGATGTTCACGGGAAAGTGGTCAAGGGATTGTTGGCGTAGGGGGATGCGTTTCTTGCGAAAGCGGGAATTCGTTGAAAGGCGGAGTTCGTGAAGAAACAGGCTGGAAGCCTGCGCGAGTCTTCATTTTCAAAGTAGAGCTAGGTTGTGGCCGAATGGTTTCGATTGGCGCTCGCCGTCGGAAGTAATGAAGGATCGTATATTCCTGATGAAGGTGAACTCTGCAGTTTCATAAAGGAATCTCTACTATCCACTTAAGATTATGATTGTTAGTGCGTTACTCCCAACAAATCGAGGATTCGTAAGATCACTAAAAGTGAACTTATGGAATGTATTGATTTTTTGCCCACGAAGAGCACTAAGAATCACGAAGGCCCTTTGTTCAGAAAGAAAAGCTTAGTGATCTTCGTGCCCTTCGTGGGCGATATCTTCATCTTTTATGAAACGTTTGGGGTGAACGCATCCAGGATGCAATTAATCTATTGTCATTATAGAGTAGGTTCTGTATTTTTATGGAAATTAACTTACCCTAATTATGCCCCAATCGAATATTAATCGCCGTTCGTGGCTTCAAACAGCTCTTTTGGGAGCTGGCGCGCTAGTTGGCTTAGATGCTACAAGTCCGCTCGTTAAAGCTGCTCCTATCAATCCCAATGACAAGATTAAGGTCACGAAACTCGAGACCTTTGTCCTAAAAAACTCTTGGGTGTTCGTTAAGATATCGACCAACGCTGGGATAACCGGCTGGGGAGAGATGCTCAAGGACGATGCTAAAGCTTGCGCAGCAGGCGCATTGGAGGTGGGCGATTATTTGATCGGCAAGGATCCACGTCCGGTGGTCCATCACTGGCAGGCAATTCATCGTGGCGCTTTTTATCGTGGAGGTCCTATCAAATCGGCGATCTCTTCCGGGATTGATCAAGCCCTTTGGGATATTGCGGGTAAGTGCTATGGCGTACCCGTTTATAAACTACTTGGTGGACCGACTCGCGATAAAGCGTTCGTTTATGGAACTCCCAGTAAGAAGACTGGCGTTAGGGCGATGAAAGTAGGCCCGAGCGCTGCCCGAAAGGCGTTTAAATACGCGGAGGGTACCAAGTTTATTGGAGAAGTCGTTGAGCGCTTTGGTGCCTTGCGTAAGAAAATGGGTGACGATGTGGATATCGGAATTGATTTTCATGGAGCGGTTCAACCTACGACTGCCAGTGTTCTCATCAAGGAGCTTGAGCCGTATAGACCTTGGTTCTACGAAGAAATTGTTCAGGCGCTCAATGTCGATGTGATGGCGGACCTGGCTAAGAAAACGCACATACCTATCGCCACCGGCGAACGTGTATTTCTAAAATGGGGTTTTAGAGAAATTCTCGAAAAAGGTGCGGCGATGATTTTGCAACCAGATGTTAACTACGCTGGAGGCATCACTGAACTGAAGGTGATCGCGGGCATGGCAGAGGCCTACTACGCCCCGATTGCTCCGCACAATCCAAATGGTCCATGTTCGCTTGCGGCGAGTTTGCAAGTTGCGGCCTGTATTCCGAATTTCATGGTTCAGGAACGAGGAGATCGAGAACATGATCTTCTAGCCGAGCCAATGCCTGCGGTTAAGGATGGGTATCGTCCGATTCCAACCGGTCCTGGTTTAGGAATCACGATCGACCAAAATCGAATCGATGACGAGATAGGCGAACCCCGTTCGTATCTTCCTCAATACGATGAAGACGACGGGTCCGTTGTTGATTGGTGAGGTAGTAACTGTTTTGCGCTCTAAGGCTTAGATAGGCGAACTTCGATGTCGACTGCCGCCTTGGTTTTGATTCCTGGTTTTTGCAGAAAACCGAGGTCGCGAAACCAGTCGATGTAGCGATCGGTCCAAGTACCGTAGGGAATGCCTCCACGGTCTTGAAAACCTCCGCCGTGCCAACCGTTTCCGTACATGTGTATTTCAATATTGGGTACTTCTTGTTTGAGCATTGCCATGTAGTATTCGAATGACCAGACGGTGTGACTCGCGTTGCCGTAGCTGGCAGAGCAAATGAATGCAGGTGGAACATTTTTAGGAATCGTTACGCTTTCTGGATCCTTCGTGAGAGCTGAAGGGCCGGTGTAAATGAGGCCTGCGAAATCAGGTCGAGAGGTTACGCCGGCAAGTGGGTCGGTTGAATTGTTGTTTTCAGCATCGAATTTTTCGTAGAAAAGAGCCGCGTTTGCGGAGGGCTCTCCACCAGCTGAGAATCCCATGACCCCAATTTTATTGGAATCGAAGTCGTATTCGTCAGCAAGAGAACGAACGAGACGGATCGCTTGGAGCGTATCGTTAACCGCATCGACTTCTGCGTTGTAGCCGTCGCTTCTCAGACGGTAGCGCAGGATGACGCAATTGACGCCGTATTGGAAAAAGTAGGGCACGGGATCGATCGATTCACCGCCAACGATTAGGCGCTTGTGTCCGCCACCGGCGAGCAGAATGATCACTGCGCCCGTATTGGTATTCTTGGGGACGCGATGAATCTCGATGGATGGGTTGTGGATATTGACAATGCTATGAACGCGTCCAGGTACGCGATCGGTCATTTGATAGACCTCTGCTTCATTCAACCTGTCTTGTTTGAGAAACGGCGAATCTGGCGAGTATATCGGAATGACGATACCTCCTGGAAGCAATGTTTGTGGAGCATAGGGCGCGTTCGTCGCCTCCGTTGCTTGAGGAATGAGCTGCGGCTCTTGAGCGAAGGCCACGGATACGCTGTTTAGGGCTAAGAGGAGGAGGGGCAGGAGAGTGAGTCTTATCATAGAGTTAGTCAACTTGGTCGAGTTGTGGTATTCAACGTTTCATTTTCGGTGAGACATTCCAGTTTGATTTCAGGACTTCCACTTGAGGGTAGTCTTTAAGCATTTCGTGGAGTTCCTCTTTGCTCAATATTAGCGCGATTGTGGCTAAACCGTCGGCTAAGGCGCAGTTTGGGGCGAGGACTGTTATGCTGGCGATGTTGGTAGAAACAGGGTAACCTGTTCTCGCGTCGAGAATGTGTGAGGTGCGTTTTTCGTCGATGACAAATGCTCGTTGGGAGTGACCGCTAGTCGCTAATGAACGGTTTTCGAGGGAGATAGTTTGTTCTGGTTTCCCTTGGCGTCCATCTGGGCGCGGTTTGGCGATTCCGACTTGCCAGACCGACCCATCGATTTTCGTGCCTTTGGCTGTGACTTCACCCCCGATGTTTATGAGGAAATTTTGGATACCATTTTCTTGGAGGAAGCGAGCTACGAGGTCTACGGCGTATCCTTTAGCAACGGCTGAACAGTTGAGTTGAATGCCGTCTTGGGTTTTTAGAATGGTTTGGTTTTCGCGATCGAGGAGCAGCTTTTTATATCCGGTCATTTGCATTGCCGCTTGGATGGCGCTTTTATCGGGGACGATTTCGTCCCTACGCGTTCCGAATCCCCATAGTTCGATTAAGGGCGAGATGGTCGGGTCGAAAGCGCCGTCTGAGCGTTTGGCTAATTCGAGGCAGAGCTCGAGGACTTCGTAGGCGTAGATGGGGACGGAAATCGTTTCTCCGGTCGGGGTTTGATTGAATTTGTTGATCCAGCTGTCCGGTCGCCAATTCGAGAGTTGATTCTCGAATTGATCGAGAAGTATTTTAATTTCTGTAGTTAAGGATTGGGCACTCTTATTTGAAGTTCCCCAATAATGAAGGGTGTAAGAAGTGCCCATCGTATTTCCTTTGATGTAGTCGCTGCTTTGCGGGCGCGAACAGGATACGAGGAATAGCAGGAAAACTAGACCGGGCCAAAGGTGTGCAACGGATAACTTACGGGGCATGTTAAGGCCTTTGGATTCGTACGAGTATTTTGTCTATGAGATTGCGGGCGGTTGTCAGTTCATTCGAGCCGTAGTAGACTTCGCCGCTTTGTTGGCTGCTACTTCCTCCGTGGCCGACGAACTCCATCAAGGTGTATCGTTGGGGAGTTT
>JBNMOQ010000251.1:0-7532 GCA_051275055.1 Candidatus Pelagisphaera sp. | reverse complement strand
GATAGATCCCAAGAACGTCGAAGGCACCGGCAAAGCAGGACGAGTGACGAAGAGCGATATGCTCGCCGCGCTTGAGTCTCAAGCGAAATCGCCCGAGGCTCCCGCGGTTTCTTCTCCAACGTCCGCAACTACAAGCGAACCGAAGCCAGAACGCTCTACTCGCAAGCGTATGTCTCCGCTTCGCCGGAAGATCGCGGAACGCCTGGTCGCCGCTCAGCAAGAGACTGCGATGCTGACCACTTTCAACGAAGTCGACCTCACGGTCATCAAAGCGCTCCGATCCAAGTATCAAGAGTCTTTCGTCAAAAAGCACGGCATCAAGCTCGGCTTCATGTCATTCTTCGTTAAGGCAGTCGTCCGAGCTCTCGAAGAAGTCCCGGCGATCAATGCGATGCTCGACGGTGACGAGATCGTCCAAAACCACTTTTTCGATATCGGCATCGCCGTATCCACGAAAAAGGGACTTCTCGTTCCTGTAGTACGAGATTGCGATCAACTCGGGCTTGCGGGAATTGAAAGCGAAATCATCAACTACGCTGGTAAAGCGCGTGACGGGAAGATCGCCCTAGACGATATCCAAGGCGGCGTATTCACAATTACTAACGGAGGTATATTCGGTTCGATGCTTTCAACTCCGATTCTAAACCCGCCGCAAAGCGCAATCCTCGGAATGCACGCCATTCAAGATCGTCCCGTTGCCATAAACGGCGAAGTGGTAATCCGTCCCATGATGTATTTAGCATTGTCCTACGATCATCGAATCGTGGATGGCAAAGAAGCCGTCACCTTTCTCATTAAGGTTAAACAGCTTCTTGAAGATCCTTCCTGCCTGCTTTTAGAGATCTAAATTCAAAGACTATGTCGCAAGATTCTCAATTTGACGTTGCCATAATCGGTGCTGGACCCGGCGGCTATGTCGCTGCAATCCGCTGTTCTCAACTCGGGCTCAATACTGTTTTGATCGACAAGCGAAAAACGCTTGGCGGTACCTGCCTAAACGTAGGCTGCATTCCCAGCAAAGCGCTCCTTCATACAAGCGAGCATTATGCATTCGCTCGTAATCATGCGGCAGCTGACGGCATTGAGCTTGGCGAAGTTGGTCTTAACCTGAAAACTGTTCTAAAGAAAAAAGACAAGGTAGTCTCTCAGCTCACAGGAGGCGTTGGTATGCTTGTCAAGAAACGCGGAATCGAACAGGTCACCGGATCTGCAACACTGCAGGCGGATAAGTCGATCCTCGTCAAAACTGAAGGTGGAGAAACGCGCATCCAAGCAACCCACACGATTCTCGCCACGGGTTCCGTCGCTGTCGAGTTGCCCTTTCTCCCTTTTGATGGCGAAACTATCGTATCAAGCGACGAAGCAATAGCATTCGAAACCGTCCCCGAAAAACTGGTTGTCATCGGAGCAGGAGCAATCGGACTCGAACTCGGTTCGGTATGGAGCCGGTACGGAAGCGAAGTCACCGTTGTTGAGTTCTTACCGAAAGTAGCAGCTGGCTACGATGACGATGTATCCAAACACTTAGAACGATCGCTCAAAAAACAAGGACTCAATTTTCATACCAACACGAAAGTAACCGGCGTTCGTAAAACCGATGGGCAACTGATCGTCGTAGCCGAAAAGAAAGGCAAGGAAATGACATTGCCCGCTGATAAAGTACTAGTCGCCGTAGGCCGGAAGCCCTACTCCGCTGGTTTAGGATTGGAAAACATAGGTCTAGCGACCAATGAACGCGGCCAAGTCGAAACCTCCAAGGGTTTCGAAACTTCAGTTACTGGAATATACGCCATCGGAGATCTTATCGCCGGGCCCATGCTAGCTCATAAGGCCGAAGAAGAAGGTGTGGCCATCGCTGAAATGCTGGCCAACAAAGCGGGTCATGTGAATTACGATGTGATTCCTAATGTTATCTACACTGAACCCGAAGTCGCGGGAGTTGGATTAACCGAAGCGGATGCTAGGGAAATGAAAATTGAAGTAGCAGTCGGCAAATTTCCTCTTTCAGCCAATGGCCGCGCTCTTGCCACGGATGCGACCGACGGATTCGTCAAAATTGTTGCGGATGCGAAAACCGACAAAATCCTAGGAGCTCAAATTATCAGCAGAAACGCCTCCGAAATGATTTCGGAAATCGTTACTCACATGGAATACGGTGGCAGTGCCGAAGACCTCGGTCGGACGGTACACGCTCATCCAACAATTTCTGAATCGATCAAAGAAGCCGGACTAGCCGTTTCCAAAACCGCGATACATTCGCTGTAGGTGACAAAACTATTTCAATTAGAATTGTCAGGGTCGCCTAAGGCGACATAGGTGTCGCTCCCGCGGCAGCAGGTTTCGCTACTTTCCGGCCAGTTCGACCCTCTTCAAACCTAATCGGCATTAGCCGACCTGTATCCGCGAAGCGGATTCTGACAATCAGTTATTCGGTCGATTTATTAATCGTTTAGGTTAATTTCCAATATTCTTGACCAGCCAACTGCCAACTCCGCCGCCAGCCGGTTTATCCAATATAGCTCGTAGTTCTTCGCTTCCTTTGCGGACCTTTTCGATACGCTCTGGGTTTTCCATGCAATCGATCATCTCGCGAACAAGGACGTCAGTCTGAGCGTCTCCTTGAATATACTCCGGATAAAACGGCCGATCCAATAGCAAATTGGCTATTCCGATGTAGGGAATCTTCATAACCATCCGGCCATAGAAATACGTTATCGGATGTACCCGATATACGATTACACCAGGGATTCCTGCTAATGCGCAGTTGAGGGACATCGTTCCCGAGCTTGTCAGCACGCAACTGGCTTCAACCGGTACCTCATTAGAAATCAATTCAACGCGATCTTTCAGATCTCCAAAATCATCAAGAATCGACTCTAACAGCGCTTTCAACGACTTACTGGCATAAACGCATTTCGCCTTGAGTGTCTTTCTCTCTTGCAACAACGCTTGAAGCGATTCGAACATGATTGGAGCAATCCTCGAAATCGCGCCTGATCTGCTTCCCGGCAATAACAATACTGGTGCTTCAGAGTTGTAGCGAGTTGGCAGTTCGTAGTCTGGCGACAAAAACGGATGACCGACGAATTTAGTTTCGAGTGTCGTGTCTTCGAAGGATTTTACCTCGAACGGAAAAATCACTCCAAGCGTATCCAATAATTCCGCCATTTTAAAGCGACGCTTGGCCTTCCAGACCCAAACTTGTGGGCTGATATAAAATAATAAGCTGATCGATCCTCCCGATTTTCGAGTGACCTTATGCTCATCCAAAGCTTTTGCTAGTCTGAGATTCAGCCCAGGATAATCGACAAAGCATATTGCCTTAGGCTTATGCTCAAGTATCCACGCTATTATTCCGTCTTTTAATTCCTTAAAGGCTCCATAGTGCTTCAGAACTTCGAACACTCCGATTATTGCGTAAGGCATCATATCGCAGACAAGCTCGGCGCCCGCGTTCTTCAAATTCTGCCCACCCATCGCCACAATCTTCAAATTCGGTTTTCTCGCAAGGGCAGCCTTAACCATTCGAGCCGCTTGTTCGTCGCCCGAATGTTCACCAGCGATAATCAATACGTCTACTTCGCCAACAGTAGGTGCAGGCAAAGGAAAATTCGCTCGTACTAATTCGTTCGAAGACATTGTGAAATTGCTACAATCTTGAAATTTCCGCCAGAAGCGATTAATCCATCGTAGACCGAATTTGATCCGTTATTTGGATCGCTAAATCCAAGGCAGTCTTGCCTAGTTCTCCTCCAACTTTCGGATCGCGGCGATTGCGAACGCTCTCCGTAAACGAAGCCAGTTCCAGCTTCAAAGGTTCGCCCTTTTCGATCGGCACCTCTTGCTTGTCCAAGCCAGCAGCTCCCACGTTAACGTGGTGTCCAGCTTGGTTCATGAAATCCAATGAAAGGTATCCTGATGACTGAAAGACCCGTATTTCACGAACCTTCTTCGAGCTAACGCGACTAACGTTCAAATTAGCAACGCATCCGTTCGCGAATTCAATACGGGCATTCGCGATGTCTTCGGTTTTGGAAAGCACGCTCACTCCTACGCTACGAATATCAACCGGGGCGGAACCCACCAACTGAAGCACAACGCCAATGTCATGTATCATCAAATCTAGTACGACGCCAACTTCGGTGCCTCTAGGCTGAAACGGGGCCAGCCGTTCCGCGGTAATGTATTTAGGCTTATTCACCACTTCTTCCAAGTAGCTCATTACCGGATTGAAATGTTCGATATGACCAACTTGAACCAGCGCATTTGCCTTGTTCGCAGCAGCCAAGATCTCCGTTGCTTCATCAATGCTCGCGCAAATCGGTTTTTCTATCAGCAAGTGACAACCCGCCTCAAGTAGTGGAATGGCTACTTCGTGATGCTTGTCCGTCGGAACCACTACACTCACCGCATCGCAAGCTTCGGCCAATTCATCGAGTGTCGATACGATCGGGCAATTGAATTTATCGCCAATTTCCTTAGCTCGAACTGGATCGTGCTCCAGGATTGCTGCTAGTTTCACGCCCTCTAATTCGCTATAGATTCGCGCATGATGCTGTCCTAGATAACCTACACCGGCTACGCCGCACTTTAATACTTCTTCGTTCATATCAATATATCAATTTCCGCGAAAGTCTTCCGTTACCCAATTCGCTTGCTCAGCTCGAGCACACCTTGTTTCAAATGCCAAGAATCATCCATGCGTGACGCATAAGCCGTATTGTGCGTTACTAAAACCAAGGCCACAGAATCTTCGCGGCACAAAGCCTGAAGCATCTCCATTATAGAGTCTCCCGTTGTCTCATCTAGGTTTCCAGTGGGCTCGTCCGCCAAAAGGATTCGCGGATTCGAAATCATCGCTCTGGCAATCGCAACGCGCTGACGCTCTCCGCCCGACAAAGTAGCGGGCAAACTCTTCATGCGATCGCCTAGCCCGACTCTCTCTAGTAGTTCGATAGAACGTTCCTCGATCTTTTCGACTTTACCTGATATACGACCGCCGAGCATGACGTTGTCCAGAGCTCTCAATTCGGGTACCAAATAGTAAGACTGAAAAACCATCCCGATGAGCGACCCGCGCAGTACCGATAGAAAGTCTCCGGACCTTCCATCTATAGATTCGCCTTTCCAAAGAACATCTCCTCCATCCGGAAGATCCAAGCCGGCCAATAAATTCAACAAGGTTGATTTTCCGGATCCCGATTCCCCTTGAATGCTCGCGCTCTGGCCGGACTTCAGCTGAAAATCGACTTCTCTTAGAACGTCGATCTGCTTGTCGCCGTTTTCGAACGATCGCTGAACCGATCGTGCTTCTAAAATAAATTCACTCACTTCGCAAAGCCTCCACAGGTTTTAGTTTACCAGCGCGAAACGCGGGGATCAAACCAGCAAGCACCGCGACCAGTATCGACAATGTCGATATGATAACCAAATCGAGCGGCACAATGTGAACTGGCAAATAAGAAAAGGCGTAGATCTCCTTCATCGAGCTACTCACGCCCATGATACTTGAGATCCCTTGCGTTATTTGAGTTCTAAAAGCTAGAACCAAAAAGCCGAGAGCGAAGCCGAGGACGGTACCCGTCACGCCGATCAATAATCCTTGAAAGCAAAAGCAAGCGGATACCTGACGCGATGTCGCTCCCATAGAGCGATACAACCCGATTTCACGAGTCTTTCGAATCACTGAAATCAAAAGCGAAGATGTTATCGAAAAAGCGGATACAATAATAATGAAAAACAAGAGAAAGAACATCATTCGTTTTTCGAATTCCAAAACCGATAAAAACTCAGACTGAGAATCCATCCAAGTCCGAGCGTAGTACGGTCTTCCTAAAGATTGGGTCAGCGTAAAGGCTTCTTCTTCCGCATCGAGACCTTCGCCAAACTGAATCCGTAGGCCATGAGCCCCATCGCCCAGATCATACAAATCCTGCATTAAGCGCAGAGAACCAATAATTGTATTCTCATCCGCTCGTTGCCAACCCGTTTGGTATATGCCAGCGATCGTAAGCAATCGTGGCAGCAAAACCTCATCTCCCCCGCTCTGTTTTAGCTTAAGCCCCATGAGCGGAGTGTACAGATCAACCTCGTCTCCGGGAACCAACCCCATCTGCGAAGCGAATCCGGAACTTAGCAAAAGCGAATCGTCGTCAAGATCGTCGATATCGCCAAGCGTCATATACGAAGCGAGCTTATTCAATTCCTCGTCCGAACGCATATCAACCCCTTCGATAATCGGATAAAGTGGCTGGTTGCGAAAGAGCAACATCACTACACCGTTTGCATAAGGCGTTGCTCTATCTACGCCCTCCTGTGCCTCGATGGAAGCTACCAATGAGTCAGGGTCGTAGAGAATGCCTCCATTCGTCACTCTCGCATCTCCGTACGTATCCGCGATTTTGGTACGAATCTCGTGACCAAATCCATTGAATACGCTTATCACGATGATCAATAGAGCGACCCCCAACGAGACCCCCGTTACCGACATCAGCGTAAAAAACGGAAACCGTTTCCCTTGCGGAAAAAGATGCCGTAGGGCGATGTACAGGTACCAGGGCATCGGATTAAATTAAGAATTAGGAATTAAAAATTAGGAATTGAGAAACAGCATGTTCGCTAAAAGCGTCTTTCTGCTACGTTTAGGAGCGCAACTGTGGATAGAGGATGACGTCGCGTATCGTATCCGCTTCCGTAAGGAGCATTACTATACGGTCGATTCCCATTCCGAGTCCGCCAGCCGGTGGCATGCCGTACTCAAGGGTTTCCAAAAAGTCTTCGTCGATATTCTGGGTTTCTTCACCTGCTTGCTTCTCGAACATCTCGCGCTGCATATCAGGATCGTTCTGTTCCGAGTAGGCAGGAGCGATTTCCATACCGCCGATGCACAATTCAAATACATCGATTGTGCTCGAATCATCTATGGTGATTTTTGCGAGTGGACAAAGCTCCTTTGGTAAATGAGTTACGAATGTCGGTTGGATCAGGTTTGGCTCAATCAGCTTCCCGAACACTTCATTCGAAACTTCATAGTCTTCCCAATCTTCCTGAGCATCGAGTCCGAGTTCTCTAACCTTCGCGAGTTTTGCATCTTTCGACAATTCGAACCAATTTGGGTCTTCAACTTTTTCGCAAACGAGATCCTTGTACTTCGCTTCCTTCCATTCGCCCAGGAAATCGATAACCTCGCCGTTGGGCATTGTTATCTCGGTCTTGTTTAGAACGTCTTTCACAAGATAGCGAATGAGGCTCTGGATGAGCTCCATCATTCCGCGGTAATCCGAGTACGCCTGGTACAACTCCAGCATAGTGAATTCCGGATTGTGACGACGCGAAATTCCTTCGTTACGGAAATTCCGTCCAATCTCGAATACGCGATCGAATCCGCCGACCAAGAGGCGTTTCAAATAAAGCTCCAAGGATATCCGCAAAACGAATTCACGGTCTAAGGCGTTATGCTTCGTCAGAAATGGGCGAGCAGCTGCTCCACCTGCGATATTTTGAAAAACGGGCGTTTCCACTTCGAGATAATC
>JBNMOQ010000250.1:0-7597 GCA_051275055.1 Candidatus Pelagisphaera sp. | reverse complement strand
ACGCAATCGAAAACGGCTCTGCAAAATCACTCGATCCCATCATCGACCGAATAGTCAAGGCCCACCAGGAACGTTCCGCTTCTCCGGACCTAGAATCCGCCATTCGGTCGATCGGCCAATTCGCAACCCTTACGCCATTTAACCGAGGCGTATTCGGAGCTCAGTCAATTAATCGCATAGCCGACGCGCGAATCTGCCGTATCCACGAAGTGGATCCTAGCTCATTCTATGCGGGATTGCCAATCATCATTCTAGAGAACAACTATGACCTTGAGCTATTCAATGGCGACATTGGCATAGTCTGGCCCGACGAATCTTCTGGCGAACTTTTCGCATGGTTCAGTGACAGTGCCAATGACCTCAAACCTGTCCGCCTCAATTGGCTCCCGAAACACGCTCCAGCATTCTGTCTAACCATCCATAAAAGCCAAGGATCCGAATTCGAAGAAGTCGTCGGTGTTTTCTCTCCAGAAGACAATGACTTCATTTCTCGCCAACTCGTATACACCTGCGCCAGTCGAGCAAAGCAGAGGCTCTCGATACATGGCAATCAAACTGCTCTAGAAGCTGCGATCCAACGCGACGTAAAACGCGCCACGCTGCTCGAAGAACGAATCTTGGCTAACAAACAGACATGAACATCGAAACCGTTCTGGCGGAAACAGTCGACGCCATTCAATCCCTTAAAGCGCCCCATCCATTGCGAATTGGCATCGACGGGGCCAGCGCATCCGGAAAAAGCACCTTTGCCAATCAACTCGTCGAACCTCTGCGAAAACTCGGTCGCACTGTGATAAGGGCCTCCATTGATGGTTTCCACAACTCGCCTGAAATTCGCTACCGACAAGGCCAAGACTCTCCGATCGGCTACGTCGAAGACTCTTTCGACAAATCAGCCGTCATCGAAAATGTCCTCAAACCCCTCGGACCCGACGGCGACTTATCCTACTGCGAATCGCTTTTTGACTTCGTATCCAACCAAAGGACACAAGCAAAACCCCAACAAGCTCCCGCCGATTCGATCTTAATCTTCGAAGGAGTTATGCTCTTCTGCGATCAACTCGCACATCACTTCGATTTCCGAATATTCGTAGATTCCAATTTTGACACGATCATCAATCGAGCTCTCAAGCGCGACAGCGATCGCCTAGGTGGTAAAACCGCAACTCTTGAAAAATACAATAGTCGCTACATCCCCGGGCAAAAAGAATATTTCGAAAGACACTCACCTCAGAAACAGGCAAATCTCGTCATTGACAACAATGACTACCGCAAACCTCGAATAACAGTTCGACGTCCGATCAAAGAACCCTAATTCCCCGGCCGAATTTAGACGAAAAAGTAGGATCCATCGGATCCTCCCTGAAAATTTTAAACGAATTTGCGCTTCGCTCAGTCTTCTCGACTCGTGACCTCGATCAAGTGATAACCGAATTGAGTCTGAATCGGTCCCTGAACAGCTCCAACCGGAGCTGAGAACACAACCTTATCGAATTCCGGAACCATCATACCTGGACCGAATTCGCCCAAAGCGCCACCGCTCTTGCCCGATGGGCATTGCGAATGTTGCTTAGCCAAATCAACGAAATCCGTGCCTCCATCGATTTCCGACTTGAGCGCATCGCACTCCGTTTCCGTTGCTACCAAAATATGTCGAGCACTTGCTTTTGCCATAGTCGTAATATCTCCTTTTTAAACGTGAGCCGTAACGCTCTCGAAGAAGCCAGAAAAGGTAAAGCAGAAAAAAGTCCTACTAAAGTCTTCTCTCCAGAACCCAAAAAACCCAATTAAGCGTATTCATTTAATAGAGTCAGCAAAACTCCACCGAACAGCCCAAAACCAACTCTAAGAGTTGGTTTCACAACAATGCAGACAAGTCAAAGAGTCGAAATCCTCCATCTACCGTTCTCAATTATCCAAGCCGTATCAAGACTTCCCGCCGATATCAAATAAACCAGCAAACTCTTGATGTCCGAAAGCTGCACTTACACAGTAATACTTCACAAGCTAGAGTTCGTATTTATATGCAAGCATCAACCTAGCCATTGATCCTACCGACATGAACCGACGAACCTTCACTAGAACCGCTATCTCAGCCGCAGCAGTCGCTAGCCTACCGGCCATTACTTTGGCCAATCATCACGAGACGAATTCTGGCGCTTCTCACTCCAAGAACTCATTCAAAATGAAGTTCGCGCCACACCACGGGCACTTCAAACATGCAGCCGGCAAAGAGATTCTCGATCAAATTCGATATGCCCACGACCAAGGGTTCACTGCTTGGGAAGACAATCGCATGCCCGGTAGAGAGCCTTCAGAACAAAAGGCAATCGGCGCGCTTCTCCAGCAACTTGGCATGACAATGGGGACTTTCGTCATCTACGTTGATATGAAGAATCCGGTTCTTTCGGGAAACCGCCTCGACGCTTCCAAACGTGCTCGTGACCCCAAAGCGGTTCGCGAGCTATTACGAAAAAAGATCACGGCAGGAATCGAAGTTTCGAAACGCTGCGGAGCCAAGTGGTCAACCTTTGTCCCAGCCATCGCAGACGCATCCGTTCCTCTAGAATATCAAACCGCTAACGTAGTCGATCATTTGAAATTTTGCGCGGAACTTTGCGAACCAAGCGGACTCACGCTTATCCTCGAACCTCTCAATGCAGTAAGTCACCCTGGAATATTTCTACAGCGCATCTCACATGCTCACCAAATCTGTAAAATGGTCGACAGCCCTTCCGTCAAAATCCTTGACGATCTCTTTCACCAGCAGACTACCGAAGGTAATTTAATCGCCAACATGAAAGCCGCCTGGGACGAAATCGCCTACATCCAAGTCGGCGACGTACCTGGCCGAAAAGAGCCCAACACCGGAGAAATCAATTTCGCCAACATCATCCATTGGCTTGATGAAAAGGGCTACGAAGGAATAATCGGAATGGAACACGGTATCAAGAATCGCGAACCTGAAGGCGAACAAGCATTGATCCAAGCCTACCGATCGATCGACGCGAAAAGCTAGTGTCGTTCCGCTCGCTCGGCTTTAATCCCCTGAATGATAAGCCAAAGCAGAAAACAGCCTATTGCCACTACTACAAAGGAACCGACATTCGCTCCAAATCCATGCAACAGGACAAGACCAATCCCTCCTGCCAGTAAAGCGTATCCAATCATTGGTAACAATGTTTTCCGAATAACGCTTCCTTCGCGTCCCAGCAACCCAACAGTCGCCGACGCGAATACTACATTGTGAACGCAGACCATATTACCCGCCGCTCCACCCACAGCTTGTAAGGCAACTACGATATGTTCAGTCGCTCCAATTTTTTGGGCCATGCTGAATTGAAAGAAGGAAAAGAGCATATTGCTGATCGTATTGCTTCCCGCCACAAACGCGCCCATCGCCCCAATGCTTGGAGCAACCAAAGGCCACATTGATCCAAATAAAACCGATATCCCGTCAGCCAATACGATTGGCATTTGAGCTAAGTGTTCCGATTTCGAATTGATAAACACCTGTACCATTGGCACAGCGAAAAGCAACGCAGACGCTGCTCCGAGCAAAGTATGCCCCGACTCTTTCCACGAACGTTTGATCTGTTCGCCATTCATTCGGAAAATTCCATAGCAAAGAAACACCGTCACCAAAAATATAAAACCCGGCAAGTAGAGTGGTTGGGTTTTGGTAGTGATTCCGGTTCCAAGTATATCCGCCCAAGCAAACGTCACAACATCCGAAGTGATGAAACCTTTAACCGAACTCACGGTTCGCGTCAAAGCCAACAACGCCGCAACGATCAAGTAAGGCGACCATGCTCTGAAAAGCTGCCCTTTCGAGACCTTGCCTGAGTGATCGTGAATTTCGATCTTCACTTCGCCCTGCCACTCGGCTTCCCACTCTGACTCCTGCGGAAAACTCCAAACCCGCTTCGGCTGAAACAAGCCTGCGCGAGTCGCGGGCACTACCACGCACAGTCCTACGAGCGCTCCAAGTAAAGACGGAAATTCCGGACCTAAAAAACGCGCCAGTAAAACCGAGGGTATCGTAAATGCCAAACCGGCAAAAAGAGCGAATTTCCAAATCGCCAAGCCTTCGCGAAACGAACGGTTCTTCCCAAAAAATTTAGTCATCACCGCAACCATGATCAAAGGAACGAACGATCCGACCAGCCCATGTATCGTCGCCACAGTCGCGCCCACCATATGCAGATACGCCTCGTAGGACATTCCAAGCTTTCCGACCAGAGCCAAAACCTCAGGCTGCCCGGAGAGCCCCGTATTCACGCCAACCAATATTGGCGTCCCCACCGCTCCAAAAGAAACTGGCGTGCTTTGAATGATCAAAGCGACAACCACTGCAGCCATCGCAGGAAAGCCAATAGCTACAAGTAACGGCGCCGCAATTGCCGCAGGCGCTCCAAACCCAGCCGCTCCTTCTATAAATGCCCCAAACAACCAGGCTATAATGACAGCCTGCACTCGTCTGTCTGGCGAAATGTCGACGAAGCCCTGACGAATCGCCTGAATGTATCCGCAAGCCTTAAGCGTATTCAAAAGCAGAATCGCTCCGAATACGATAAAGAGCAAATTACATGCTGTAACAATACCATGAATACTCGCCGCAGCCACTTGAGGGATCGGCGTTTTCCAGACAATCAATGCAATAGCTACAGTCGCTATGTAAGCCAAAGGCATTGCCTTCTTTGCAGGCCAACGGAGGATCACTAGAAAAACCATCACGATGGCAATTGGCATCAACGCGATGAGCGACAACACAGTCAAAGGGATATCGGACATAAGGAGGGGGTTGGGGACAAAGACGAAAGCCCCGAGTTAAGCGACCCCTCCTTCGGCAAGCAAATAAAAACTCCGTCTTGTCGTTTTTTCTAACTAGTAGGTTTTCCCAACGATTCCTGGAATTTTTGAAATTCTTCCTCCGTAAGCGACTTCAATGATCTAGAATTGCTCATCGCCACCTGCTCACCAGTTTCGGAATACAAATGAAACTGATACTCCGCCCTTCTCAAATTAAATTCACTAAGCGCGCAACGTACTTTTAGCTTAAAGATTTTCCCTTCGATTAGGTCTCCAAGATATTTCGCGCGAGCCGCTTGATATTTCCCAACATATTCTAGCGACTTAAAATCCTGTCTTTGAGAAGTGACGACAATAATACAATAAGCTCCAGGAATATCCGACCGCGGCAAGAACTCGCCGGTTAGGTAAATCGTGTCAGCAACTTCATCCAATTCGTAATTTCCAGTATCGACGTCGTTCTTAGTCCGATCTTGAAAATCATCACTATCCTCTTTCACCACGCTAATTTCAGCGGCCTTAGCTTCAGCCGATCCCTCTCCCTGTTCAATAAACGCGATGTTCGATTCGCTTTGAGCCTGAGCCAATTGCATATCCGCGACCGCATCGGAAGACCGCTTTAGATTGGCCATTGACGATGTACCGAAATCCAGCTCTAGAACCTCCACGAATCGATCCGAAACCCTTGTCTTCAAACGCGTGCGAACAGGAGTGTTCTGCGGTACTTTTTTAATTTTAATTCCTTCGTCAACGTGGATCTTTTTCTTATCCATCGTAACAACCGGAAAGTAGCTCTTGCCCGAGCGTGCAGTAGCTTCTCCGCCCAGAAAGAGATAGCCGCCCGGAGTCTCTTGCCCATTTAGTCGCATCCCTGAGAGCAGGAAACACGACGCAAAAATATTAACAATGCCTATCAGTCTCATAAATGACTTTATTGATCTCTCTAGACTAACCGTGCCTCAAACGGAAAAAATCAACTCTCCTTATTGAGAGCCGTCTTTGCCGCTAGTTCACGGAAGAGAGCCACCTCCAAAACAGTGAGCGGCTTAAGTCCGCGCGAATTGCTCATAGCCACTTGGTCTCCATCCTTGTCGAATAAAAACAAAGAGTAAACCGCAGTTTCCGTATTGAATTCACCAACCGCGCAGCGAACGTTCAATCCCACGATTTCCTCTTCATACATATCGCCAATAAATCGTGCTCTAGCAAATCTCCCACGCCCCTCGATTTCTCCAGTATTCAGGTCTCGTCGATCATAATCCACGACCACGATGCAGTACGCCCCTTCCACGTCCGTTTTAGGGATTATCGTGCCGTTCACATGGACAGTATCCGCGAGTTCGTCGGCTTCGAATGCTCCCTGATCCAAGCCTTCCTGCATGCCAGTCTGGAAATCGTCGTTGTCTTGGCGAATATCATCAATTCGCTGCGTATCGGCTTCACTCAACTCACTCTCCCCCGCTCCTCCTAGAAAACCTTGAATCCGAGCAATCTCAACTTCGCTCTGGAACTCCGCCACGTGCATATCTGAGACGGCACGCGCGGCACGCTTGATGTTCTCCATCGAAGACGTATTAAACTTCATTTCCAGCACGTCGACGAACCGTTCGGTCAAAACCAGCTCCGTCCTCACAGCGCAGGGCGATCGCAGCGAAATCTTTTTAACTTCCGTACCGATGTCTACGTAGATATTTTTCTTGTCCATCGTGACCATCGGGAAATTGGATTTCCCAACGAGCGCGCTCACCTCGGTCCCGAAAAACAGGTAACCGCCAGTCTCGTCTTCATCCTGAGCCAATAAGGCATTTCCGAAAACAAAAGGGGTAATCGCGATCACGAACAGGTTTTTAAAGTATCGAACGGTTTTCATAGTATAGAAGAGATTGGGGTTACGGTTCTAAAAGTATAACGAAGGCAAACGCGTTTTGGTTTCGGGTTTTCATAATCAGTTAGCATGCCCCCGAGTCGCACAGCTCGATGACATCCTCCTTGTTGGGCACTATGCACAAAAACTCGAAGCCCTCTTCAGCGTCCGCCTCATACCAGTGCGGAACGCCCTCGGGGATGAATACCGCATCGCCAGCCTTCACCTCGAACACCTTGTCGCCAATTCCAACCCGCGCCTTACCTTTCAAAATGTACTGCTCGTGCTCAACGGAGTTCGTATGCCTGGGCATTCCCCCAGAAGGCTCCATAATAAAGCGTCTCAGAGCGAAGTTTGGCGCATCCTGATCGCTAATAAGCACTTGTCGCTTCGTTCCCGCACCCGCTCCCACCACTTCGGTTGGAACCGAATCCGAGCTCTTCACTATTGGCTCGTTCGACATCTCCGTTACAATGCCATTATTCTTCTCAAACGCAAACTCGGATTCATTGTTTTGCGAGCCTACGAATCTGCCCATTTCACAGAGAACCCAATCACCATTCGAACCTCCGCCAAACTCACCCGTCGGACTCGAAACCGACTCCTTTTCATCGATAATCCACCAAATTGAGGTCCTTTCGCGACAAAGCGCATTATTGCGTTGCCAGACGCTAAACTATCTATACGCGCGTATGATTCCGTGAGAGAAATCTCGCTGAATCTCAATTTAACGAAAAGCATTATGGCAACAGACCTATCACGTTATAGAAATATCGGAATCTTCGCCCACGTCGACGCAGGCAAGACGACCACAACTGAGCGATTTCTCAAGCTCACTGGCAAGATCCACAAGATCGGCGAAGTTCACGATGGAGCTGCAACGACTGACTTTATGGAACAGGAGCAGGAACGTGGCATCAC
>JBNMOQ010000249.1:0-7603 GCA_051275055.1 Candidatus Pelagisphaera sp. | reverse complement strand
AGCTATTTAGACAATAATGGCCGCTCGGAGATCGGCCGCTACCATCATGCTATCGAAAATATCATCCAACGGCAAAGACGCGTATCCTGTTAATCCTCCCCAGAACCACGAACAGACTACTCCTTCAATCCCTCTGCTACCTCACGAGAGAAGTAACTCAAGATCATATCGGCTCCTGCTCGTTTGATCGCCAACAAAGATTCGTCTCGGCTCTTTTCGTAATCCAACCAGCCCAACTGCGCAGCTGCATGGATTTGAGCGTACTCGCCTGAAACTTGATAAGCCGCAACCGGCAGCGAAGTCGCATTACGCAACTCCCGCACGATATCCAAATAGGGACCAGCTGGTTTAACCATCACGAAATCCGCGCCTTCTTCCTCATCCAACAGAGCATCCGCAATCGCTTCGCGACGATTTGCCGGATTGAGTTGATACGTTTTCTTATCGAGCAAAGAAGTCCCAGCCGCGCTCGCGCTGCCTACCGCTTCGCGAAATGGTCCGTAATAAGCCGAAGCAAATTTCGCCGAATAAGCCATTATCGCTGTGTCCTCGAAACCAGCATCATCCAAACACTCGCGAATCGCTCCAATGCGACCATCCATCATATCCGACGGAGCCACGATATCCGCACCCGCTTCCGCTTGCAAAACCGCCATTGCGCACAGCCGCTCCACTGTTTCGTCATTCAAAACATAGTCGCCCGCCTCGTTCAACACGCCATCGTGACCGTGAGTTGTGTAGGGATCCAGGGCCACGTCCGTCATGACCAACAATTCCGGAGCCGCGTCCTTAATCGCCTTAATCGCCCGAAGGCCTAGATTGTCAGGATTATTGGCTTCATTGCCTACGTCATCCTTTAAAGAGGGGTCGATGCTCGGAAACAAAGCCACGGCTTTGATACCCAAATCCCACAATTCGCGGCATTCCAACGCCAGATCCTTCAAGTTTCTCCTAAAAACGCCCGGCATACTGCCAACTGCCTCCTTCTCGCCATCGCCATCAATTGCGAAAAGCGGGGCAATCAGATCGTCCACCGTCAGACGCGTTTCTTCGACCAGCGAACGTACGGCCGCAGTGCGGCGCAATCGTCTTGGGCGACGGGCTAAATCGAGCTTGAAATCTTCTTGGTTATCCGAATCGTTCATAAAAATCGCGGCAAACATGCAGGCTATCACAAAGACACGCAATTCCGAATCGCTCCTATCCACAAGAGATTGTCTAAGCTGTACCCAAACCGCCTGTTAATTCGAGGGCTGCCGAAGCCTAAACACAAACGTCGCTCTTTCGTAAAAAACGAATAGGACACCTATCGTCCAACCGCCCACCGATTTTCCAATTATCGCTATGTCCGAAGTCACTTTTCACAATACGCTAACTCGTCAACGCGAGCCCATCGAACCAACCAAAGGCAAAGTAGTCGGCATGTACTGCTGTGGCCCGACTGTCTACGCCCAGGCCCATATCGGCAACTTCCGCACATTCCTCTCTCAGGATGTAATGAGGCGGACATTACAAGTCGCCGGCTACAAAGTCCTCCACGTACGCAACCTGACCGACGTCGACGACAAAACCATCAAACGCGCCTTCGAAGAAGGCAAAGCGCTCAGAGAAGTCACCGAACACTGGACCCGCGTCTTTCACGCCGATTGCGAACGTTTCAATATGCTCTCCCCCCAGATCGAGCCCAAGGCGACCGATCATATCCAAGAGCAAATCGACATGATTGTCACCCTCCTGGAAAAGGGCCACGCCTACGCGACCAAAGACGGCAGCGTATACTTTCGTGTGTCATCATTTGACGAATACGGAAAACTCTCTCGCCTAAAGGAACGTGAGCTCACTACGACCGCAGCCGATGCGTCGCCCAACGACAGCGACGAATACGAACGCGATTCCATGGCCGACTTCGTCATGTGGAAAAGCCGCAAGGAAAACGACGGCGACGTCTTCTGGGACAGCCCATGGGGCGAAGGTCGCCCCGGCTGGCACCTCGAGTGCTCTGCCATGGCAATGAAGTACCTTGGCAATAATCTCGACATTCACTCCGGTGGCGAAGACCTCGTATTCCCCCACCACGAAAACGAAATTGCCCAAAGCGAATGCTCCTGCAGCGACCACACCCAGTTCTTCAAATACTGGATACACTGCGCCCACCTTCTCGTCGAAGGCGGAAAAATGTCTAAAAGCCTCCATAATTTCTATACCGTCGACGATATCGAAGCCAAAGGTTTTACTCCAGTTGCCCTACGCTACGCCCTCACCAGCGGCGCCTACCGCCAGACCATCAACTTCAGGATGGACTCGCTGCACGCCGCCCAAAGCGCCCTCGTTCGTCTCAAGAAATTTTCCGACGAAACCCTTACCGCTGCCGGTCTCAAACGCGTAGCCCTCCTCAAGGCGATCAACAAAGACAAACACAGCAAAGACAGCTGGGGTCCTCTCGCTAAAGCCTGGAAGACGCTCTCCACCGATCTCAACATCCCCGGCGCGCTAGGAGCTATCTTCACAACAATTAAAGAAACCAAAACCGCGGAGCTCAGTACCGAAGCCGCTCAAGAGCTCGCAATCGCGTATCACAAACTCGTTTACGCCCTCGGTTACGACCTCACTCAGGTCGTAATCGAGAAGCCCAAGGTCGAGGCTCCTGAAGAAATCAAAGCCCTCGCTCAACAACGCTGGGACGCCAAGCAAGCCAATGACTGGGCCAAAGCAGACGAATTCCGAAACGAGCTCACATCAAAAGGCTGGAAGATCCTCGACAGCAAAGACGGCTTCGAGATCGAACAGCTGTAAGGGCACTTAAGAAGTTTGGGATCAACCCAAAAGGTTTAGTGCCGCTCCGGCACAGGATTCTCTATGGTTTGTTGGTTTCGTTTTTTACCACTGAGGACACTGATTTACACTGATGATGCTAGGCTTTGGGATCGGGTATTTAAAAATCTCCGAGGGTCTTTTTTTGATGAATATCAGTGTTCATCAGTGTGCTCAGTGGTTTTAAAATTCTTTATGGATTGGTGGTTTGTTTTTTACCACTGAGCACACTGATGATGTTGGGCTTTGAAATTAGGCTGGATATCTATGTCCTAATTTTAATAGTTGCTTTTTAATATATTATACGAATTATCTGATTTAATAGGTTATTTTAAATACTTTATGGACATTAGATCCGCGATCACAAATGTCGGAGCAAAAGGAAGACAGCTCAGAGTCGACCTTGGGCTCAAACAGGAAGACCTTGCCCAAAACGCTGGCGTAAGTCTCAGCACTCTCAAGGCTTTCGAATCGGGGAAATCAATCAGTGTCGCCAATTTTGTAAAGATCCTCGCTCAACTCGATTGCCTCGACGCATTCGAACAGATCATTCCAGATGTAGCCCCCAATCCGTTGGATCTCATTAAACTGGAAGGCAAAACCCGCCAACGCGTTCGCTAATTATGGCTCACGACCTCGCGGAAGTTTTCTACAAAACTCATCGTGTCGCCGCCGTTTATTGGGACGCCTCCAAAGGCTGCGCCAGTTTTCGTTACGATCCTGACTTTGTAGCATCCGGGCAGCAACTCGCCCCGATTAAGATGCCGCTGAGCAATCGGACCTACCAATTCTCCCGACTCGACGAATCCTTCCAAGGACTCCCTGGACTTCTTGCCGATTGCCTTCCCGACACTTTCGGAAACGCCCTCATCGATCAATGGCTCCGGTCACAAAGTCGTTCCCCCCACGATTTCAATCCCGTCGAACGCCTCTGCTATATGGGTAAACGTTCTATGGGAGCCCTCGAGTTTAAGCCCGCCCTGGCCAGCAAGAATCCAGAATCGGAACCCATCGAAATCGATCGCCTTGTAAACCTCGCTAGCAAAACCCTCGCGATCAAAGAAGGCCTCGACACCCACCTCGACGATTCAGACGGCCTCCAACAAATCCTCCAAGTCGGCACCTCGGCCGGCGGAGCCCGAGCCAAGGCCGTTATCGCCTGGAACAAAGAATCCGGCGAAGTTCGCTCTGGCCAAAGCGATTGCCCGGCTGGCTTTTCCCATTGGCTGCTTAAATTCGACGGAGTTCATTCCTCTTTCGAAGGCGTACGCGATCCTAAAGGGTATGGAAGAATCGAATACGCATACCACTTAATGGCCCAAGAAGCCGGCATAGAAATGGCTCCCTGCCGTCTCCTTGAAGAAAATGGCCGCGCTCACTTCATGACTAAACGCTTCGACCGCGCATCCGATGGTCAGAAACTCCATTACGCTTCCCTCTTCGGCATTGCTCACATGCCCTACCTCGCGCCGGGAGCCCATTCCCATTCCTACGAAGACCTCTTTGAAATAATCGAACAACTAAACCTTCCGAAAGTCGACCAGCTCCAGGCATTCCGGCGTATGGTTTTTAATGTCCTCGCCCTTAACAAAGACGATCACGTCAAAAACTTCGGCTTCTTACTAAACGAAGGCTGGCGTCTTTCACCCGCCTTCGATGTCAGCTACGCCCACAACCCTGGCCCTGGGAAATGGACTGCCACGCAGCAAACGTCTCTTCGCGGCAAACGAGAAAACATCGAACTCCCAGATTTCATCCAATTCGCCAAAGATCATTCTCTAGCGACGCTTCCCAAAATCAAATCGATCATCGAACAAGTCGCCCAATCCATCCGAAAATGGCCTCAATTCGCCGAACAAGCGAAAATCAGCGAACAAACCGCACTCAAAATTCAAACGGCTCTCGATGCTAGTCTGAAACAAAGCGTCGATTTTCATTGAAATACCATCTGAGCAATCTGTCTAATCTGCGGGCAAAAAACCGAGTCGCCCAACCGAGTATTCAAACCACAAACGTCCGCCGTCTTGCGGGTAACTGAATTTCCTAAAAAGCCTAAAGACCGACGGGTCAAACCACCTTCCATCAATGAAAGCACAAATGACTCCTCTAGAAGAGATTCGACATTCTTCGTCGCACATCCTCGCCACCGCAGTCCTCCGCCTCTTCCCAGAAACGAAGCTAGATATTGGCCCCCCAACCGACACCGGATTCTACTACGACTTCGACCTAGAGCATAAATTCACTTCCGAAGACCTCGACCGCATCGAAGCGGAAATGAAGAAGGTCATCAAAGAAAACCAAAAATTCATCCGTCTCGAAGTTTCCCGCGAAGAAGCCGTGCAGATGATTACCGAGTTCGGTCAAACCGACTATAAGCTTGGCCGCCTCGACGACATTCCCGAAGGCGAACAAATCTCTTTCTACAAGAACGGCGATTTCCTCGACCTTTGCGCTGGCAGCCATGTCAATTACACCAAAAAGATCAAAGCCTACAAGCTCCTCAGTATCGCAGGAGCCTACCACCGCGGCGATTCCAACAACAAGCAGCTCCAACGTATTTACGGTACGGCTTTCGCAACCAAAGACGAATTGGCCGAATACCTGGAAATGCTCGAAGAAGCCAAAAAGCGCGACCATCGCCGCATCGGCAAAGAGATGCAGCTTTTCACTTTCGACTCCGAACAAGTCGGCCCCGGCCTTCCGCTTTGGATGCCCAAAGGAACCGTGCTGGTCGAAGAGCTCGAAAGCCTGGCCAAGGAAACTGAATTCGAAGCAGGCTACGACCGCGTGCGCACTCCGCACATCGCCAAGGAATCCTTGTATCTAACGAGTGGGCACCTTCCCTACTATGAAGAGTCGATGTTCCCAGCAATGGAGTTCGAGGAAGAAGCTGGCGGCGATAAGGTTCGCTATTTCCTCAAGGCGATGAACTGCCCGCATCACCACAAGATTTTCTCCGCTGCTCCGCGCAGCTACCGCGACCTTCCCCTCCGCTTCGCGGAATACGGCACTTGCTATCGCTACGAGCAATCCGGCGAGCTCATGGGATTGATGCGCGTTCGTTCGATGCAAATGAACGACGCCCACATCTATTGCACCGCCGAGCAATTCGAGTCCGAGTTCAATGCGGTCAACGAAATGTATCTGAAGTACTTCAAGCTTTTCGGCTTCCAGAAGTACCTGATGCGCTTCTCGACCCACGATCCAAAACAGCTGGGCAAGAAGTTCGTCGACAATCAAGAGCTCTGGATAAAGACCGAAAACATGGTACGCGACGTTCTCGAGAAATCGGGCATCAACTACGTCGAAGTTCCCAACGAAGCAGCCTTCTACGGACCAAAAATCGACGTCCAAGTTTGGAGTGCCATCGGTCGCGAATTCACAATCGCCACCAACCAAGTCGATTTCGCCGTTCCAGCGCGATTCGGACTCGAATACACCACGAGCGAGAATACCAAAGAAACGCCATTGTGCATCCACCGCGCTCCGCTCGGCACCCACGAACGTTTCATCGGATTCTTGATCGAACACTTTGGCGGCGACTTCCCAACCTGGCTCGCGCCAGAGCAAGTCCGTATCCTTCCGATCAGCGACAAGATCGCCGACTATGCTAAAACTATTTTGGCCGAACTCAAAGCCGCCGGCATTCGAGTGACCGCCGATCTCCACGCCGAAAAGCTAGGAGCCAAGATTCGCAAAGCCGAACTCGAGAAGGTACCAAACGTGCTAATAGTCGGAGCCAAAGAAGCCGAAGAAGGCACCGTATCCGTTCGCTCCCGTTTCGAAGGCGACCGCGGCACCATGAGCCTCGAAGCCTTCAAAGCTGACCTGATCGAATCGATCGAATCCCGGAAACTGCAGTTCAAACCCAAGGCCGAACCGACTAAAGGGTCTTAAAAAAATCTGCCCAGAGATTGCCCAGATCATCACAGATCCTGATGAATAAGATCGATCTGTGGGCAAAACTCAAAACCTCACTTATCCTCGCCAAGCAACTTGCCGAAAACCATCCGACCTCCACTAGTCGGAATAATACTTTCGATCTCAGCTAAAACATTCGTCCCAATCAAGTCGGCGCTGTGATTGACCACGACCATCGATCCGTCATCCAGATACCCAACGCCCTGACCGTCTTCCTTCCCCAATTTGACGATTTTCACGGCAACCGTTCCGGCAACTTCAACATCGCGTGCCAATGCCTTGCCTAAACTGAGCGCATCGACATACGGCACTCCACCGTGCTTAGCCTTTTGCAATAGCGACTCGCTCGTCGTAAAGAGACGCCCTTTCAAGGAAGATACGACAAAGAGCATTTTCTCGTCTCGATTGTCGTTTTTGTTCAACTCGCTATCGACGATCCGAAAATCCAAATGCCCCATATCCCTGAGCTCGCGAACCGTTTTCAAACCACGATCTCCCCGGTTCTTCTCCTCCTCAGCATCCGAGGCTGAAAGCTCATGTAGCTCGTTCACAACGAACTTCGGCACCACAACCGCATCACTCAACAAACGAGCGCTTGCAAGTTTGAGCACTCGCCCATCAACCAGCGCATTAGTATCCAAAACGATTATCGGAACCTCTACATTCTGCGGTTCGAACTTCACATAAGGAATCACCAGATTAAACTCATCGCGTCCCCGCAAAGCGATGACTGTTGAAAGGTATGTCACACCGATGAAAACGATCAATCGCGACAAATAAACGACCTGCGGGTCCCCTCCATCAAACAAAGGCGAAATCGTAATGAAGTGGGCCGCCAGCACACCCATGCCTAAACCAAACGTCAGACCCG
>JBNMOQ010000248.1:0-7605 GCA_051275055.1 Candidatus Pelagisphaera sp. | reverse complement strand
TGAGCCCGGGAAGGTTGGGAAACAATGGAAAATCGACCGAGAGGGAAACCGGATTCCGTTGTCTGGGAATTTGTCTCTATCTATGGAAGCTGGCGAAGCGATTGAGATCGAAACGCCGGGCGGCGGTGGTTTTGGAGGTTAGTCGATCGTTGGGCCGACACTTGCGCCGTGCCGCGTAGGCAGTGAAGGAATAAATATTATTAGCTCTTAAAATCTAGTATCTGTTTTTTTAACCACTGATGACACTGATGGACACTGATAAGTCAAAGAGGTTGTTAAATAATGCCGTTCCGTTTGCGTTTTCGCGTAGGGCTGGCGCTACGGATATTCGACTTATTTGATATTCTCTAGATGAAGGCTTCGTCGCTGATGCGACGACTAGATCAGGCCACTCCCCTCAACCAAAATCAAAATCAGTGTTCATCAGTGTCCTCAGTGGTTTTTCAAATTCTACTCGTTATCGTCCTTGATGCCTCAATGAGATTCTCCCTCTTTAAGACAAATAGGTATGGCGGCACGAAGGGAGTTTTACCGCTGGATTTTAGTAATTTTTGAGATACTTGCTCAATCATAGGATGAATAGGTTCAGAATAGTTAACTAACTATCCATTTCTGTTTTTCTATTAGCGGTTTTTGAAAACGGTTGAATTCGGGCGAATTTCCACTTTTTATAAAAACTTAATTTTGCAGCAGCACTCGATTGGGAGCCGCCTCCTAACGGGGGGGGCGGCTTTATCGTTTTTCGATTACTTCCCATGTGTAGGGATAATCTGGTTACGAGCTACTTCACTAGTTGAAGAAAGACTTCAGCTTTTGAAGATCGGAGTCCGTTGGCTTGTCGACTGCAGGCTTAGGAGTCGCTTTTGCTTTTTTGGGTGTGCTCATCGGAGCAGGACAGGCTCCGGCTTTGCTGAATTTTTCGTTGATGCGTTTGGCTGAGACGGGAAACGCAGTGCCGAGCTTTTGAGCGAAAAGGGAAAGTGCGTATTCTTCGATCGTCCAAGCGATTTCCTCGATGGTTTCTTGTGGAGCTCCGAGTGATTTTAAGCGCGATTGGAAGGCATCGACTTCTGCTTGGCGTCGTTTGTCTCTTTGTGGATCGCTTAGGCGATTGTTTGATCTGAGCTCGATCCCCTTGAGGTATGTAGGAATCCGTTTAAGAGCCCAGTTAGGCGTCCTGGCGAGAAAATCGCTCGGGACGAGTCGGTCGGCTTCCGCTTGAAGATCGGCTGGAATACTGATTGCGACCTTGAGGGATTGCCGGGCGTCGAGAATCGCTTTGACCAGGTCGATAATCTTGTACGTGAGACCTCTCGCGTCGGTTTTCGCTTTTTCGACGGTTTTCGCGATTTCAACAAAATTGATTGTAGGGATATTGTGGGTGCAGAGGAGTCGTGTCATATGAGCGAATCCTTGCTGTTTCAAATCATCGAGCGGAGCGAAGGCGATTGCGACAGGACCCAGTTTGGAGAAATCGCGCAGGTCTTCTTGGATCCATGCTAGTTCTCGCCGTAGTTCGTGTTTAATAAGGGCAGCGATGCCGGATTTGTTGGCTGCTTGAGCTTCGGGTACCGTCTTGAATATCGAGAGTTTAAGTTGATCGCCGAAAAGGCGTAGTGCGGGGTATCCGTAAATCGGAACTCCATTGTGTTCGCCAATTTGGACTTTTTCGGACTGGGCTTCGAGCTTGTCGAGTCCGTCGATAGGGCGGGTCCATTTCTGGCGGGCATCTTTCCAGATGGCCTCGACTTGTCCGAGATTCCCTTGATTGGCCGTGGACTCGTGTTCGCGAAGGGCGTCTTGAATGGCTTTGGCGGATCGACCTTCTACGATGGTCTTTCCTTTCGAGTCGTGTACGTCGATGCGAACTTGCAGGTGGGTTGGAATGGCATCTTCGTTCCAATCACTCTCGTAGGTTTCGATTGCGTAGTTAATCTTAAGATACGCCGCTAGTGACTGATAAAGGCTGCCGTGGGTGGGGCGAATGTTTTTCGATATTTTAGCAGCGGTTTCGACGAGTGGTTGGAGCGGTCGCCGATGATCTTTGGGGAGGGCTTTGATTAAGTGGAGAATCTTGGTTTCCAGATGCCCAGGCACGAGCCAATCGAGCATAGGACTGTTGAGCGCTTGAGCTTTCGCGTAGGGGACTTTCAGAGTGACGCCGTCATTCGCTTCACCTGGTTTGTATTGGTAAACGATCGGAAGAGCCGCATTTTCGAGTTGCGCGGTTTCCGGGAAGGCATCGAGATCGATTGGGTCGTCGCTAACGGGTGTTAGGTTCGCCTCGTTCATGAGGAGCGGTTTGCCAGATCGTCCGCCGTTTCCTTTGAGCCATTGGTTCAGGTCGCTGATTGAGGCTATGCCCTCGAGACGTTTCGAATAAAATTGATAGGCCGCTTCCTCGATGCCGATCCAGCTTTGCATCTTGGCGATCGTTTGAGCGTTCTGCATCCGGTTTTTAAGTTTCCGGTTTGCGTCGAGGAATTCGTAATTCGTTTCGAAATCTTCATTGAGGAGCGCTTCTCTAATGAAGATCTCGGTCGCTTTGACGGGATCGACTTTTAGATAAGATACGGTTTTTCGTTGGAGCTCCAATCCATGGATACGGATACTTTCGAGGCAAACGACGCGTCCTTGGTCGATTTCGAAATTGGGCTGGCTATGGGAGTATTTAAGGATGTGGCTTCCAATCTGGATGAGCCAGGTCGGATCGATCACTGCTACGGTGCGGGCGTAGAGTCGGTTGGTTTCGACGATCTCGCCGGCAAGGATCCAACCAGGGCTGGGCATCTTGGTTTCGAGGTCTTGTTTCTGTTTTTTCGTTTTGGCGTGCTGAGCTTTTCGGTTGAATAGCCCGGAGCCGGGGAAAATGAGTGTTTTACGATCACCGGTTGCTCGATAGAGATTGGGCTCTTCTTTGCGGGCCGGATTGGCGAGGAGACCGGATGCTAGGCAGTGATGGATGGAACTGTATTCGCTGCCACCATACTTGCGTTGGTCGAATTTTTCTTCGGGCGTGTTGTAGCGAGGCGGGTTGTGTTTGATCCGCTGGGAGCGTTCGAAATCGGCGAGCGATTGGGTAAGCTGCTTTTTAACGTCCATCCATTCGCGCATGCGGAGATAGGAAAGGAAGTGAGACTTGCAGAATTTGCGGAGCTTGCTTTGCGAGCGCTTCTCGAATTCGTCGTGCACGCCTTCCCAAATATTGAGCAAAGTGAGGAAATCGGATTCGCGGTGAACGAAGCGTTTGTGAGCGGTGCGAGCGAGTTCTTCTTTTCCTAAAGGGCGTTCCCTGGGGTCCTGTATCGAGAGAGCTGATGCGATTACAAGAAGCTGTTCGACAACGCCTTCGTTTTCCGCTTGGAGGAGCATGCGTCCTGCGGTTGGATCAATGGGCAGTTTGGCGAGTTTGCGTCCGATTGGTGTGAGCTGTCGGCTAGAATCGATGGCTCCTAATTCTTCGAGTAATGCGTATCCGGATTTTATCGCGGTAGGAGACGGCGGATCGATGAAGGGAAAGCGCTCGATGTCGCCCAGTCGAGAGGCCATCATACGTAGGATAACTTCGGCTAGGTTGGCTCGTTGGATTTCCGGGATGGCGAAGAGAACGCGTTTTTCGAAGTCCTTTTCCGAATACAGTCGAATGCATATTCCATCTTGCACGCGGCCGCAGCGGCCTTTGCGTTGATTGGCGCTGCTTTGCGAGACGTCTTCGATCGGGAGGCGTTTTGTGCGGGATCGAGGATTGTAGCGACTGATACGTGCCAGTCCGGTGTCGATGACGAAACGGATGCCTGGGATGGTGAGAGAGGTTTCGGCGATATTGGTCGCGAGGACGATTTTCCGTTTCGGCGAATTGGAGAAAATGCGTTGTTGGTCGGAGTTGGAAAGGCGACCGAAACAAGGAAGGATTGCGATGTGGTTTCCGAGACGACCTTCGAGTAAGTCCATCGTTTCGCGGATGTCTTTCTCGGTTGGCAGGAAGGCGAGGATGTCGCCTTGGCCGAATTCGTCGAGGATTCGGTCAACGGATTCGGCGATGCCGTCGATGATCGTGAAATCGCCGCTATCTTCCAGAAGTTCGTCTAACGGGGCGTAGATTACATCGACCGGATAGACGCGTCCTGAGACTTCGATGACTGGGGCGTCGTCGAAGGCTTTGGAAAATTTTTCGATGTCGATGGTGGCCGATGTGATGATGACCTTGAGATCGGGGCGTTTGAATCGAAGCTGGTTGAGGTGACCAAGAAGAAAGTCGATGTTGAGGCTTCGTTCGTGAGCTTCGTCGATGATGACCGTGTCGTATTCGCGCATGCTCGGATCCGATTGTATTTCGGATAGCAGCATGCCGTCGGTCATGAATTTGATACGCGTGCGCTTGCTCGTTTGATCGGCAAAGCGAATCTTGCTGCCGACTTCCTGCCCGTATTCGACACCGAGTTCTTCGGAGACGCGTTTGGCGATGGAGAGGGCGGCAACACGTCTCGGTTGCGTACAGGCTATGCGTTGCTTTCGTCCTCTGCCTGCATCGAGGCACATCTTGGGGAGCTGGGTGGTTTTACCCGATCCGGTCTCGCCGGAGAGAATGATTACGGGATGCTTCCGGATGGCCGCGATGATGTCCTCTCTCCGTTTAGAAATGGGGAGGTCTTTGGGGTAGGCAATGGGATGGGTATCCCATGGAAAAGGCGCGGGTCCTTTCGCGTCTGATTTTGACTTGCCTTGCATTGCCTTATTCGGCGCGAGAAGCGTCGATAATGTCGAGCGCAATTTTCCAGTCATCGTCACTTGGATACGATTCGGAATTCCAAAGGACGGTATTTTCGTTATCGATCAAAACGATAATGGAGTTGTGTGAAGGAGAGTTTTCCAGGATAGTGCTGTGCGCTTTCATGAAAGCGCTTTTGAGCAGGCGTTTCGCGACGCGGCGTTTTACGGTAGTGGATTGCGGCCAAGCGAAGTCTATTAGCCAATGTGGCTTTGGGGCGATACTGCTTACCTGGGTCGCGCAGCGTAGAGCGTCTTTGAGGTCTGCTTCGGATTGGGAAGTGATGATGAAGGCTGGCCAGGTTTTTATGGTTACGTGTTGGTCCTCTAGATTCTGGTATGTGAATTCGGCGGCGCTGGTGGGCGTAGGGAGGGAGAGAAGGAGAGATAGGGGGATTGCGAGAAGGAGGAATTTGGGGATGCGTTTGGCGATTGTGCGGAGTCGATTCATTGGGAGGCCTCTTTGGTTTGGAGCGTGAAGTCTCGGAGGGTGAATCCTAGGGAGTGGAGCTTATGGGAGATTGCTTCGCGGTCGAGCGCGGTTCCGCTGATGTGGGCTTGTCCAGATTTTAGATCGATGTCGACGTGTTGGGTGAATGGCAGGTTTTTTAGGCCGTCGGTTGCGGATGCTCGGCAGTGGCTGCAGGTCATTCCTTCGATGTGTAGGATGGCTGTTTCAGAGTCAGGGGAGATCTCGACGGGGGTGCTGGAAGAGTCGGTTGGCGCGGAGCGATTTTGGGACCAGTAGGCGAAGGCGAGGATGCCCATGAGCGCGATTCCGGAGATGTGTTTCCAGAGGCCGGTTTCCATCTCGTGAAGGTGTTGTCCGGCGAAGACGCCTGTATTCAGGAATTGGTGAAAAATAAGCGCGGCGACCCAGGATGTGAGAATCACGCTCCCGACGTAGATTGCGGTTTCGCGACCACCGAGGGTTTTGCGCATGGTGGCGATTGTGGCGATGTTGGTAGCGGGGCCAGCGATGAGCAGTACGAGGGCAGCTGAAACGGGCAGTCCGCTAGCGATGAGGGCCAGGGCGAGGGGAATGGATCCGGTCGAGCAGATGTAGAACGGAACGGCGATGAGAGTGGTGAGTAGAATGCTCGAGTAGACGCCGCCTGGTAGATTCGCGAGGAGGTTGTCGGGAGCGAGGGCACTGATAATGCCGGCGAGGAGAAACCCGATGGTCAACGATGCTGCGATGTCGGCGGGCATGGTCAGCATTCCGTAGCGGAGGCTTTCGGCCCAGGTTGGCTTTTTCTCGTGGGGGTCGGATTTTGGGGGTGCTGGTGAGATTTCTTGAGCTCCGAATCGATCTACGAGTGTTCCGACAGCGATGCCAGAGACGAAGGCAACGATTACTCGATAGATCGCAAAGACTGGCCCTAGCATACCCCAGGTCGCCAAGATGCTGTCGACTCCGGTTTGCGGCGTGGAGGTGAGAAAAGACGCGGCTGCTCCCTTGCTGGCTCCTTTGTCACGCAGGCTGGCGGTCACGGGAATGACCCCGCAGGAGCAGAGTGGCATGGGCACTCCGACGAGCGAGGCGAGGACGATGGATTTCAGGCCTGGTTTACCTAGTTTGGATTCGATCCAGGCTTCGCTAATCCATCGATGTAGCGCTCCGGCCACGAGAAACCCGAGGAGCAGGTAAGGCCCCATCTCGGCGATTAGCAGCCAAGTTTCGGAAAGGTAGTTCTGAAGCAGGTCCATAGTTTCCGGCTTACTGTGTTGAGTGCGGGCGGCTTGTCGAGTTGTGAAGGGTTTTGAGGGGTGAATGGTGAATGGGAGTGGGTAGAGGGGGAAACCCACTGATGACACTGATGTTGATTGGGTATTGCTGCGGCCTCGGTGATGCCGCCCTACCTTGGACGTTTCTCTTTGCTATGGTATTCGGTACGTATAGTCAGGGTTATGATCTTTTTTGCGGGTTGATTGCGCTTTTGGAAATATGAGCCGATCGAATGCCCTCAATTATGGCTGTATGAACTATTTGAAGCGTCTACAACTGATTGGCTTGATTACTGTTTCCTTTCTGTCTTTGAAAGGTATTCAGGCTGCGGATGTTGCTGTTCGGTACGCTTCGGTAGGAGCAATTGCTTCCGAGCTGCAGGATTTGGCGGAAAAGGCTTTGCTAGAGGGAGGCGAGCCGAGTCATTACGCGGCGATCTACAATGTGGGCGAATATGCTCTCGCTGCGCGGGTTCATATGATTCGATCGGCCCGCAAGTCTATCGATATTCAAACATTCATTTGGGTAGATGACGTGGTTACGCGTTATTTGTTTTCCGAGCTGGAAGCGGCGGCCCGACGCGGGGTTAAGGTTCGTTTGCTGGTCGACCACTTGGTTTCGTTCGGCAAGGATGTCGAGCCCCTGGCGGCGATGGCGGTGGCGCATCGGAATATCGAGATTCGGTATTTCAAACCGATTTCGGAGTTTGCGATTAATGGCTTGGGGGTTTGGGCATCCGTGGCTCTGGTGGATTTCTCGAAATTGAATAGGCGAATGCACAATAAGCTTTTTGTGGTCGATGGGCGAGTGGCGATCGTTGGCGGGCGGAACTATCAAACGGTGTATTACGATTGGGATGAGAAGTTCAATTTCAAGGATCGGGATATTATAGTCTGCGGTAGGGTTTCGGAGAATATGCGGACGTCCTTCGATGCTTATTGGGAGCATGATTTTTCAGTTCCGATTGCACGCTTCACGGATGTCCAGGCAACGTTAAACTCTTGGGAATTAGAGACGCCCGATCTCGTAAGTATTCGGAATTTCGATGCGGACCAATTTGTCAATGTCAGCACCTTGGCTGGCCAGTATTCACTGGCAAATCACGTGAA
>JBNMOQ010000247.1:0-7691 GCA_051275055.1 Candidatus Pelagisphaera sp. | reverse complement strand
CTAGAACAGCTTCTTTGTCCGTCACCATTGACCTGCTTTCTGAAGCGCTATTCGATGATGGCCCTTCCGGAAACCCAGACAATGAACTCATGAAGAACTTAAGCTGCAGCCCCCGCCGTTTTAGGTGCATAATAGCCCTGTTTCTATGTATGGGCACTGGAGTCATCCAGGCGAAAGAGCGATCGCCCAACGTGATTCTCATTTTCGCTGATGATCTAGGTTATGGAGATGTTGGCGCTTTCTATGACGACTGCCCGTTTGAAACGCCGAGATTAGATCGAATGGCCAGCGAAGGAGCGATGCTCACGCGATTCTACGTTCCCACTCCTTTTTGCGCGCCTTCTCGTGGTACGATTCTAACAGGCCGGTATCCTTTCCGGCACACGGTGGTCCGAAACCCAGCTCCGGATGCGGGACAGAACAACATTGGTTTGCCGTCCTCTGAAATAACAATCGCTGAAATCCTAAAAGAACAAGGTTACAGCACCGCGATGTTCGGGAAATGGCATCTCGGGCACAGGGAAGAGTGGTTGCCGCGAACCCAGGGATTCGACGAATACCAGGGCATTCTTTATTCGAATGATATGTTTCCGGTCCAGATGGTTCGGAATGAGGAGGTCATCGAGTATCCAGTGCCTCAGGGTAAGCTCTCCCAGCTCTACACAGATCTGACTCTGGATTTTGTTGAGCGGAAGCAGGACGAGCCATTCTTCGTCTATCTTCCGATGGCGATGCCGCATAAACCGTTGGCCGTGTCGGATGATTTCTATACGCCGGATACGCCGAAAAATTTGTATGCGGATGTGATCGCCGAGCTGGATTATTCGGTTGGGCGTATATTGGATCGATTGAAGGAGCTGAAGCTGGACGAGAATACGTTGGTGATTTTTACCTCGGACAATGGGCCGTTTTACGGAGGCTCATCTGGCGGATTGAGAGGCATGAAAGGCCGGATTTGGGAAGGTGGTTATCGCGTGCCGATGATTGTTCGCATGCCGGGAACGATTCCGAAAGGAGTCGTTAATTCTCATCCCGCCGCGACGATCGATATTCTTCCTACCATCTGTCAACTGACCGGAAGCCCGATTCCGGGAGATAGAGTAATTGATGGAAGGGACTTGATGCCGATGCTCGTGGACGGGCAAATCAAAAGCCCTCACGAGGCGCTCTTCGGCATGAGCGGAGCTAGATTGGCTGTCATTCAATCGGACGAGTGGAAGCTGCATGTGATGAATCCAGGGTCAGTGAACATGGTCAATGGGCCATTGGAAATTGCTAGAAAACGCATAAACCGACGTGCTCCCGATGGGGTAACGATTATTGCCCCGTTCGAACAGGCTGATATTACCGAGTATCCTGGAATCTCAACCGGCGTTGAGCCTTCGGCGATGATGCTTTTCGATGTCCGCAATGATCCGGGAGAGCAAATTGATCTTGCGGATAAGTACCCCCAAGTCGTCGATCGATTAAAGAATCTGTTTGATCGAATGAAGGCTCAGATTCCAGATCTGCCAGCCCCGGTGGTGGAATATCTCTTTACTGAAGAGGCGCAGAAAAGCGGAAAGCTCATGAGACTGATCGGCGGCGAACTGCGCTACGACAAAATTCCGGAATCGCAGAAGCATCTTTTGAAGCAATGACTCAGGAATTTGGGTACATGATCGAAGGGTCTTATTATGATAGGTTGCCCACGAAGGGCATTAAGATCACGAAGAGCGTTTCGATACGCCCCTAATACCTTCGTGGCCTTAGTGCCCTTCGTGGGGAAAAACCTGGTTTAGTGAGATACTTTACAGCGTTCTACTCGAATAGTTGTAATAAGATAGCTCGGACAGTACAATTTCCTTTCGATCCTCTCAATTGGTCGCTTGAATTTGAGTTTAGATTTACCCCATTTCCCAAAATCGTCATGAACCGTTCCCAATTTCTAAAAAGCTGTCTGGTTGCTCCTTGGATGATTCGCGCGGCGAATCTGTACGCACAGAAAACCGTAGGTCAGTCGCGACTGAAAATCACCGACATCAAAGTGATCGCGACCAGCCCTCGGAAGAACTATTCCTGGTTATTCGTTAAGGTTTACACAAACGAACCGGGTTTATACGGTGTGGGATCCGCTAACGATCGATACCTTACCTGGGCGGCTAAGGCAGCGCTCGAGAAGCATATGATTCCGTTTTGGATCGGCAAAGATGCGGATCGGATAGAGGATATGTGGCAGTCTACGCATGTGAGGTCGTATTGGAGGAATGGACCGATTACCAATGTGGTCCAATCTGCGATTGATTCCGCTCTGTGGGACATCAAGGGGAAACGAGCGGGTCTTCCGGTCTACGAGCTTCTTGGTGGGAAGGTCAGGGATGCGGTGCCTTTGTATGCTCATGCTTCAGGCGAGGATTTTGAATCCTGCGCTGAGAATGTTCAGCACTGGGTCGATAAGGGGTTTCGTCATGTGCGATTGCAAATGGGTGGTTACGGCGGTGGTGGTTATATCGAACCGGGACAGGGGAGTCGTCCAGAAACTGGATACAATGGAAAGGCTTTCGATGAAGAGCTATACGTCAAAATAATCCCTGAGCTGTTTCAGCACATTCGCAATGAAATCGGATGGGATGTGAAGTTGCTTCACGATGTTCATGAACATCTGACTCCTTCAGCGGCATTGCAGCTTGCCAAGCGTCTCGAGTCGGTCCGGATGTTTTTCGTGGAGGATATCCTACCGCCGGAACAGGTTGAATACTTTAAGCATATTAAGGCTCAAACATCCACGCCGATGGCTATGGGGGAATTGTTTACGCATCCTCTGGAATGGCGCCCCTTGATCGAAAACCGATTGATCGATTTCATTCGCTGCAGGGTTGGTATGATTGGCGGCATTACTCAGGCTAGGAAAATTGCCGCGCTTTGTGAGCAGTTTGGCGTACGAACCGCTTTTCAGGAAGGTGGTGAAAATGATCCGATCAATCAGTTACTCGCTTATCATGTAGATCTGACGATACCGTCATTTGGTATTCAGGAAGAACATAATTACCCAGACGAGATTTTCGAAATGATGCCGGGAACTCCTAGGATCCGAAACGGTTACTTGTATGGAAACGATGAACCGGGACTTGGGATCGATATCGATGAAAAGATCGCCGCAAAGTATCCGTTGAGGGATGACTATCACAACGCAGACTGGACGTCCGTTAGGGGAATGGATGGCTCGGTTGTTAAGCCGTGAGGTTAGTTTTTTCTTCAAGAATGAGAGTAACAACGGAAGGTCGGTCATTTAGATTTTGAATAGGCCCAAACAGACTTTGTTAAACGGATCTAGGATGTTGGGAGCTCTTGCTTGCTAATCTCCGAAAAAATACGAATATTATAGAGTGTGAATCGACGACGTTTTATGAGTGGGATGCTGGCAGCAGGCGCTGCAGCGAGTTTTAAGATGCCTAGTCCTTTGCTGGCTGATCACCACGGAAGTAATGACAAGCTAAAGATAACTTCGGTGGATGCTTATCCGGTCAAGTTGTGGGAACGTTCCTCTCAAGGGAAACTTCCCGAATTCACATCGGATTTTGATCCAAAGCGTTGGCGTTACACTGGGCCATTTGCCCAGCTTGCTGGGGCTATAATTGTCGTGATTAAAACGAACCAGGGGATCACTGGTTTTGGAATGGGTGGAGGAGGAAACGTTGGGTGCGAAATTATTGAAGGGCACTTGAGGCATTTGCTCGTAGGAACTAATCCGCTCAATATTGAGATGTTGTGGGATCAGATGTATACCTCCTCTAATTTTTACGGGAGACGCGGTGTTTTTGTAATGGCTTTAAGCGGTGTTGATAATGCGCTGTGGGATGTTTTTGGGAAACACGCGGATCAGCCTGTTTATCGACTATTGGGAGGAACGACCAAGGAACGAATTCCGGTTTATCATACCGGAGTGCCAGAGAATATTCAAACGGGATTGGATTTGAATATCCAACATTTCAAGGTGGTTATTTGGGACGGTTTAGCTGAAGGCGAAGACGGAAAACGAAGGACCGTCAAAACGCTTAAAAAGATTCGAAAATTGGTGGGTCCTGATAAGACGATAATGATCGAATGCGTGGCTGGTTGGGATGATGTGGAATACACTATCGACATGGCCCGACGGTTGGAAGAGGTAGGCCTATACTGGATCGAAGAACCTCTTTCTCCGGACAACATTCTTGGTTACGAGCGTTTGGTTAAGGAGATTGACAGTACTCGAATTGCAAACGGCGAACATGCGTACACGCGCTTCGAGTTTGCTGAATTGATTCGCCACAACGCCGCCGATGTCTTGCAACCGGATGTTACTTGGTGCGGGGGAGTCACTTCACTTAGAAAGATATCAGCCTTGGCTGCAACTCACGGGCTTGAATTTACGCCGCACCGCGGTGGAAGTTTGTTTGGTCTGCCGTTGTGTCTATCTTCGGGACAGTGTAACTGGGCTGAGAGCTTCGGCACCACCGATGAAGGAACTGATCTCATGAACGCAATGAGCGCCGATTTTGATGACGGTTTCTACATGCCGGTCGATAAACCAGGGTTTGGGACCGCATTAACTGAGAAGTTGGTTAAAGAGCATGTTATTGCGTGATGCTTAAAGCTCTTTTCATTTCCTCTCGCTTGGCGAGAATGCTAAGCAACGATAACTCCAAATGATGAAACGACGAGATTTTTTCAAAGCTGCCGCAGCCGGTATCGCTGCTACGACTACAAATTCTGCGCTTGCCGCCGCCGATCGAACATCCAAACCGAATATTGTTTTCTTATTCGCGGATCAGATGCGTGCGCACGATCTGGGATGTATGGGCAATTCGCAAGTGATCACTCCAAATTTGGACAAACTTGCTAGCGAGGGGTTAGTCGTGGAAAACATGATCGCCGCCTCGCCCGTGTGCACGCCGTATCGCGGGCAGTTGATGACCGGACGTTACGGCCATGCTACCGGAGTGGTTCATAACGATATTAAGCTTCCCAATTCCGAGATCACGATCGCAGACCAGATGAAACAGGCAGGTTACCATACAGGCTACATCGGGAAGTGGCACTTGGCTGGCCACCGAGACAACCCGGTTGCGAAAGAAGATCGCCGCAATTGGGATTTCTGGGCGGTTCGTAATTGTTCCCACAGACATTTCGATCCGCAGTACTGGATTAACGATGAGACGGAAGGAGTCACGGTAGACGGTTGGGAGCCTGACGTTCAAACCGATGTAGCGATCGAATATATTCGTACGCATAACGATAAACCGTTTTTTCTGACCGTCTCCTATGGTCCGCCGCATAATCCTTACAAAGCTCCGGAGCGATTCGTTATGCAATACGAAGGACGGGAACTTAACGAGCGTCCGAATGTTCCGCCACGCAGCGAGAAGGATAGGGATCAGTTGCTTCATTACGATGCGATGGTTACCAGTCTCGATGAATGCGTTGGTCGCATCAACAAAGAGCTCGATCGAGCTGGATTGAGGGATAACACAATCTTGGTATTCACTTCGGATCACGGAGATATGCTTGGTTCGCAGGGGCATCGATTGAAGCAGCGACCCTGGGAAGAATCGATCAACGTGCCGTTTATTATTCGCCAACCCGGCAAGATCAAAGCCGGGCAAAAACGCGACTGGATTGTATCGTCTGTTGACTTGATGCCAACTCTGCTCGGTCTATGCGGAGCCAATATTCCGGACAAGGTCCAAGGAATCGATCAATCGGATTTGTTTCAGGGCAAGGCGGGCGAGAAACGCAAATCAGCCTTTTTGTTTAATACGCACAACGGAGGCGGTCCCGGTTGCGATTGGCGGGGAATCCGAACGAAGGAATGGGTCTATGCGTTTCATATGGAAGACGACTGGATTCTCTACGATCTAAAATCGGATCCGTACCAATTGAACAATCTCGTCGGTCGTTCTGAATACAAATCTAAACGAGACGAACTACGCCAAGCCCTCGATGCTCAGCGTGCAGAGTTGGGAGAAAATCTCCCGCTAAACGGTCGACTCCCCGATCCAATACGATTGCCGAAACCGGCCTAGTACAGACCATTGATCACTTGATCACCACTGATGAACACTGATTTTATGAGTTGAGCCTAGTCATCAGTGGTTTAATAAAGCCTTAGCTGTAGTTTTCTCACGTCACTCGTTGTCTCAATGAGGGTGAACGAAGCTATTTAGACGACGCTCTCGTTCGCTGCTAGGAAGGTCTTATTTAAATTGAACTTTTGAACATTTCGGCTCGTATTAACTTTCCCTAATATAATATGCATTTCCGTTTTCTTCTTTTCTGTTTAGGTTTGGTATCTTCGCTTTTCGCTCAGTCGGATCAGTCGAGGCCGAATATCCTCTTTATCTCGATCGATGATTTTAACGATTGGGGGCCTTCGCAGCTCGATGGTGAGCCCTTTGAAGTGGATACGCCGCATTTTGATAAGCTGGCGGATAGTGGAATCTTGTTTCGGAACGCGCACTGCAACGCACCGTCGTGCAATCCATCCCGCACCTCGATCATGTCGGGCCTTCACCCTGTATCGACCGGGGTTTATGCTAATGCTCATGACTGGCGTACGAATGAGGTGTTTGACGACATCCTTTTGCTTCCAGAGTATTTTCAGAAATATGGATACGCTACTTTGGGCTGCGGGAAAATCTACCATGCAAATCAGGAAACGGAGAAACACCGAAAGGGGCATCTGTCTCCAAGGGGTTGGGACAGCTATTTCCCGTCCTTCGAGGCGCAGTTGCATGTGCAAAGTATGCCGGATGTTCTGCCTGATCGGGGAGTTGGCAAATTCGACTGGGGCGGGACTGGAAAGTCGATCGAGGAAATGGGTGATCACAAAGTAGTGAGCTGGGCTCTCGAGCAGATCAATAAACCTCAAGAAAAACCGCTTTTCCTAGCGGTTGGAATTTATCGCCCTCACATGCCTTGGTTCATTCCGGACTCATTTTACAATCAGTACGATAGTGTTGACGTGACGCCACCGAATAATCCGAAAGGGTGGGACGATAATATTCCGGCATCTCTGCTTAATCGATCGAAGCGATTTAAGGAATTTGCGGGGAAGCGCGGACCTAGCCAGGGCTACGCCGCTTGTATGAGCTACGCGGATTATGAATTGGGCAGGCTGCTGGATGGATTGAAAGCATCGCCGATCGCGGAGAACACAATCGTCGTTCTCTGGACGGATCATGGTTGGCACTTGGGAGAGAAGGAGCATTTTTCGAAATTTACCTTATGGGAGGAATCGACTCGCGTGCCCTTGGTTATTCAGTTGCCCGGCGGTAAAACTAAAAAAGTGGATACAGCGGTGAGCTTATTAGATGTCTATCCAACCTTAGTCGCGCTGGCCGGACTTCCTGAGAATAGTGATAATGAAGGTCAGAATCTGATTCCGATAGTTGAAGCTAAGGCGGATATGAATCGAGCTATTCTAACGACTTCGAACGAAGGGTATCACGCTGTTCGCGACGGACGGTACCGTTATATTCGAGCGACCAAAGCCGAGGCGCTCTTCGATCACGAAAACGACCCGCGGGAATTTGACAATATAGCAAAGCACGCTGGAAGCGAAGCGATCATAAGACGGTTGTCAAAAGCTATACCCAAATCCCCGCACGCAAGCATGCCGAAGAAAAAGTAGTTTTGTTTTTGATTGATGAGGTTGGGTTTTGGGCCAGCGAATT
>JBNMOQ010000246.1:0-7741 GCA_051275055.1 Candidatus Pelagisphaera sp. | reverse complement strand
CAGGCTGCCTTCATCGGACTGCGTTTTGCGACACTCTTTATACTAGGCTCCGCTGCCTCGATGATTTGCCTGGAACTGGACCTCGTGCTAGCCGCCGATTTCCTGAAGATGCTGAAAAGCCCTTACCTAATCTTCGCCATGGTCGACCTTATCCTCGGCTTTTTCCTAATCCTTCAAGTAACCGAAGTTTTTCCGCTTGTAAGGTTCAGGGCCGCCATCGGCCTTGGAACGCTTTCCATTCTATTTCTGACGAGCGGCGAGCCTTTGCTGGCTGCCTCCAATGCAGTTCTAGCAATCAGCACCTATTTGTGCACCGCAACATTGAGCCTCCCCCGAGCAGCTATCCCATTTGGGATAACGGGCACATTGGGACTCATAGGCTACATAGCACTCGTAATCTTGCCCGCATTTACCTAGAGTCGTCGCAATAACTGGCGCCTCATGTCTCCCAAGATAGAAAAGTTCCTCGAGCACAAGGAACGCATTCGCAAACGAATGTGGAAAACTCTACCGCAGACGGTGCGGTCAAGAGAACGTTTCTTCTACGCCGTTCTACGAGTCGCAACGATTACCGTGGAAGGGATCAAAGAAAACCGACTCCTGAATCGGGCGGCCGCCCTAAGTTTCAGCTCGTTGATCGGCCTGATCCCGATGATCGCCATCATCATCTTAGTTTCCGGATTCGCTCTGGAAAAGAGCGATCCGGACCTAGTCGTTAACAATATCCACAAGGGAATTAGCTACATCGCCCCTCAACTGAGCGGACTGGAGCCCGACAGCAGCGACGCGACAGGCGAAAACGGCGAAGGCCGGGAGCAGCTAAAAGTCTATCTTCAAGAATTCGTCGACGCCAGTCAGTCAGGAGCGGTAGGAATCAGCGGAATCATCGCCCTGATCCTGATCGTCATGCAATTGTTCTCCTCGATCGAAGGAGCGCTCAATGACATCTGGGAAATCAAGCAAGGTCGGAGCTTGATGATGAAAGTTGGCATGTACTGGACCGTCATCACTCTGGGTACCCTACTCGCCGGCGCAGGAATCGCGATGCTCGCAGCTTATGCATTAAAATGGAATAGCTTCGCGAGCAGTCTTCCCGGAGGGGCCAATCTTGAACTTCTCATAGAATGGGGCACGAAATGCAGCAGTTTCCTGCTCCTTTCCACCGTCCTGGCCGCCTTCTACCACTTTATTCCGAATACCATCGTTAGCTGGAGAGCCAGTTTTATTGGAGCGGTTTTCACGCTTTCCTGCATCATATTGAATCACTCGATGGCCTTCGCGTATTCCTCTCGAGTCACTCTCGACCGGAGCCTTTACGGTTCGCTCGCTATGATACCGGTGCTCATGATGGCGATGTTCATTTTCTGGTTTTTCATTCTCCTTGGCGGACGCGTCACCTACGCCGTCCAAAATGCCCATTTCAAGGGTGAGAACATTCTCTGGGACCAACTCAGCCACGCCGCCCGAGAAAGCATTTCCCTGCTGTTGTTTTCCAAAATCTGTCGGCGTTTTCGCGATTGCCACACTGCCCTTAGCGGCAAGGAACTCTCAAAAAACTCCAAGCTCCCAGTACAGTTCGTCAACGCCAGCCTAGCGCGGCTCTGCGAATTGAATCTCGTTTCCTTGATCCCACCAGAAAAAGGCGGCTCCTTCCGGAATTATAAATATCAACCCGCCAAACCACTTGATCGAATCGAACTGAGCCTATTCAAAAGCCAATTCGACAACCACGGCAAGAACCCGCACGAAAACCACCTCGACGAACATGATCCCATCGTCAAACGCTTTCATGCCATGCTCGAGCAAGCTCGCAAAACCGCGTTCAGGGACCTCACGATCGAAGATGTCATCGAGCTAAGCGACGAGTCTCTAGAAAACCCCGATTCAGAGTCCTCTCATGGTCTGGACAGCTCTTCGATGCACGCTTAAGCGTTCGGCATCGCTCGCCCACCGCGAAATAGGCGGAAACATTGCTGTTTGCCCATTGACAGAGTTAGGCCCAATCCTACTTTAGCCGTTCCTTTAACGCCGAACTAACATGATCTCCTGGCTTCAAATCAATCTCCAGAAACACTTTCGTTTCCTTTTCATTATACTCCTCGCAGGCGTCATTTTCGCGTTCGTATTTACGATAGGAGCAGCGCCCGGCATAGGCGACGGACGGAATCGCCCGACCAACCTGAGCTACTTCGGAAACGACCTCAACACCGATGCTGAACGCGAAGAGTTTTTCAACGGGGCTTTCTATAGTGCCCTTTTGCAATTCGGTGGAGCGCAAATCAACCAAGACCAGCTCAACCAATACGCTTTCAATCGCGGAGCCGCCCTTCACCTGGCAGACTTGCACAACATCCCTGGTCCCACAGCGGAGCAAATGACCGATCACATCCAAGAACTTGGAATGTTTCTCGGACCTGACGGACAATTCAGCCGCGAAGCCTACAGCAGCTTCCGTGACGAAACCCGTCTAACCGGTCGTATCAGCGAAGGAGCTCTTTCGCAAATCATGGCTGACGACTTTCGCGTCAATCGCGTTTACGAAGCGCTTTCCCAACCTGGATTCGTTTTGGAATCCGAAGTGCTCGACGACCTCGTAGCCGATCAAACTAAATGGACGATCAATGTCGCCACCTTCGACTTCGCAGACTTCAAGCCCGAGATCGACACTTCCGAAGAAAAGCTAGAAGCGTTCTTCGCTACCAACAACTTTCGATACACTGCTCCTGCCCGCCGAGTAATCTCCTACATCGAATTCAAAGCGCTTGATTTCCTCGAAATCATTAACGTCGACGAAAAGGATTTGAAGAACTACTTCGCTGTCAACGCATCGAAGTACACGAAGACCGTAGCCGCCCCACCCGCTGAAGAACCTGCGGAAGGCGAAACCGAAACGCCCGCCGAGCCCACAATCGAGCCAGCCACTTTCGAAGAAGCCCAAAGCCAAGTCACATTCGATTTCAAAATGGAACAGGCGCTATCCATCGCCCAAGCCAAAGCGGAAGAACTTGCGCTTACGCTCATAGAAGCCGACAACGCATCCGGCACCGATTCCCTCGATCGCGATCGCCTCGAAGCAATCGTTAGCGAAAAAGGATACGAAGCCAGACAAACGACAGCCTTCGCCCGTAACGAATCGCCGATCGGACTAAACTGGAGCCAAAACCTCGTCGCCCTTTCCTACCAACTCAGCGCTGGACAAATTTACTCGCAACCCGTCGTCGAAGGCGCCTCCACATTTATACTATTCCTTCAAGACGAAAATCCGGAATTCATCCCACACTTCAATACCGCTCGAAATCGCGTCATCGAAGATTACTCTCAGGAAGAAACGCGCCGCCTAAAAACGGTTCACGGCGAAGAGCTCGCAGCTGCGCTCAAAGCGACATCGGGAGCCGACGCATTTAAGACGGAAGCCGAAGCCAAAGGTCTCACAGTCGCCGAATTCGCTGATTTCACACGTCGCGAACCAGCCGAAGGCCTCGACACCAACATTCTCTACTCGATTACCGATCTAGACGAAGGCGACGTTTCAGACGCCAGCATTCGCGAAGAAAACGGAACTATTATTCACGTAACAGGAAAAATCGTTCCCGAAGTATCCTCAGACGCTGAAGAATACGAAAGCCGCATGACGCAGCTCAAGGCGAACTACGAGCGCTACGCAGTCGCCCAATACATCAGCAAGCTTTCCAACGCGGAACTACTCCGCTCCGGATTAGCTTCCAACTGATATAGCGACTCTCTTCCCGCCATGCCTTTGCAGCGATTCAGACCAACCTCTGGACGCTGCAAGCTTTGCAAAGGCGAAGTAGAAATCTCGATCAATTCCTCCGATCCCCTACCGGAGGAATGCCCAAAATGCGGACAAGCGATCGAACATTGTCCAAATTTGTCCGCTCCGGTGGCAAAGATACTGAAAACGCCTAGCCCCTCGAACGCTAAAGCCGCTGGTTTCCAGGTTTACAAGCGTCTAGGCAAAGGCGAATACGAAAAACAATAGAATCAAACGCAACTTTTCCCGTAGGCTTGGTGTATAGAGTACCGTAACCTTTTTTGGATACTGGGGCGTTTATTCGATTTCGACTCAGCATGAACCGCGACAAGCGACATATACTATACGGCCTAAACGAACGAGATCACTCGCTCAAAGGGTTGTGGCTGCTCGCCTTGCTCTACTTCGGATCTCTGTTCGCTGCCACCCTTCTCAGCTTGGCCGTTTGGCGCATCACCCACTACCTCGATCCCGAGGCCACAGGTTACCTAGCCAACAAGCCGTACCCAAGATTCTTCGACAGGTCTCGTTGGTTCTGCGTGTTGCTTCTGCTCCCCTATCTATTCTGGCAGTGCCGAATCTCTTCCTTTAGAGCCATCGGGTTTGCCAAACCCATTCTCTCAACCATTGGACCTTGGTTTGCCTATGGCATTGGGATGATCGCGATCATCTACGGAGGATCCTACGCGCTCGGAGCCATTGAACTCCGACCAGACGCCTCGCTTTCGAATGCGCTCGGAAACATCGACAACGCCATTCTCGCCGGAATCGGAGTAGGTCTTCTCGAAGAAATCGTTTTCCGAGGGCTTGTATTCAGAATGTTCTATACGGCCATCGCCCCTATCAGCGCGATCATCGCCTCGTCAGCATTTTTCGCCATTCTCCACTTCAGAGCCTCGCCAACCGAGCTTGGAGTCATCGCCCCAAGCGAAGTCGGCTTCGCCGAAGGATTTAGGATAGCCTGGGAAACCATCGCCTCGTTGGTCACGCAATTCGATTTCACTTACCTGACCGCCATCTTCCTCGTCGGCATACTTCTCCATCAGACCTTTCTCCTAAAGGGCAACCTTTGGGCCTGCGCGTCGCTTCACGCCGGTTGGGTCTTTACGATAAAACTCGTAAGCAGTTCCTTTCAGACTTCCGAACTCGCCAACGAGTTCACTGGAACCACACGTGTGGCCGATGGCTATTGGGTCATCATAGTCCTCGTCATTTTCATCGGCCTTTTCGCCAAGCGACTGGCCTCCAATGGAACATCCCAACCGAATCCGCTCACATAATAATGAATACCCTCAATACACTTCGTATTTCTCTAACCCGCGGCGCAATCGTCGCAACGACTTTACTCTTCTTCACTGCAAGCAGCCAAGCAGACCTCCTCACGATCGAGGACTGCATTCGGATCGCCTTAGAAAAGAACTACGATGTTCGGATAAGCGAGAACGCCACCAAACGCGCCGAACAGGATGTAGAAATTGCCAACGCGCAATTTCAGCCATCGCTGGCCGTATCGACATCCGACAGCTTCAATACCCAAATCCGATCTAGCGACCGACTCGACGGCGCCGCTCAGCCACAGTCGAATGCCCAGAGCAATCGATTAACCGTATCGAAGGATCTCGATACAGGAGGAACGCTTTCCATGAGCACGCGCCTCAACCGGAACTATTCGAATTCCACCAACAGCACCATCAATCCAGCATACAGGGCCAGCACGACCTTGAGCATTCGCCAACCTCTACTCAGCGGGTACGGCCCTGGCGTAGCCCGAGCAAATAGAAAGCTGTCGAAGCTCTCCTTAGAGCAATCCAAACTCGATTTCCAAGCAACTGTACTGACCACTATCAACACCACGGAATCCGCTTATCATTCCTTCGTATTCGCCCAAGAACAAAACGAAGTCCGAAAGGCCGCTCTCGAACTCGCCGAAGATTTGCTCGAAGAAAACAAAACCAAAGAAGAAACCGGCATCGCAACCAGCCTGGACGTATTGCAAGCGAAAGTTGGCGTCGCTAACGCGACCGACCGATTGCTCAGAGCGGATAAGGCAGTCGAAGACGCTCAAGATCGCCTCCTAACGATCATTGGCGAAGACTCACTTGTAGGAAGCGCCCTAACCGTCGAAGCTCCAGACGTCGGAAATCCTCCAATGCCGGAAATCGAATCCACATTTACGAAAGTGATCGATAATGCTCCCCGCTACCTAACACTCATCAACCAGAAGCAACGCCGTGAAATAGAGCTCAGACGAAACAAACGCAACCGCCTACCCTCACTTAACCTAAACGGCGACTACGCCCTCACAGGCCTCGAAGGGTCGATGCTCGCAGCCTATGACGACGTAACCGAACGAGATAGCTTCAATTGGCAATGGTCCCTCTCCCTAGACGTCCCTTGGGGCCTCAACGAAAAGAAGGCCAATTACATGAAGGCGCAAATCCAACTCGATACAGAAGAAGCTCGAACCTCCCGCGAAAAACAACGCCTCATGCGCGATACTCGAATTGCTATCCGCGAAGTGACTACCGCCATCGACGGCACCGGTATTAAAGAATTGGCGACGGAACTTAGCGCTCAGGAATTCGAAATGGAAAAAGCCAAATTCGATGCCGGGTTAAGCACCGGTCGACGCGTCCTCGAAGCGCAACAGCGCATGGAAGAATCCAAAGTAAACGAACTCCAATCCAAGATCGATCTGCTCAACGCATACTCCGACCTGAGAGAGCTCGATGGAGAATCGCTCAAACGCTACGGCATCCAATTCGATTAACGCACGAACCTGTTCGAAATGTCGACCGACCTCCTTATCGCCGTCATCTCGGACACTCACAACCATTTGCCTGACTCCCTGCCCGAACGACTTCGGCCAGCCGACGAAATTTGGCATTTAGGCGACGTCTGCCGTCCCGAAACACTCGACAAACTCGATAAACTCCCCGCCGAGCGCTTCACCGTCCAAGGCAACAACGATCCCTATTTCCACTGGGAAGAACGCCTGACTCTGGAACGCAACGGACTTCGCTTCCAGCTCCAACACCTCCCACCTCGAAGCGTCGATCCAAAACTGACCGCTCTACTCTTCGGGCACATGCACTACCCAATCAAAGAAAACCTCGGAAGCACGTGGACCCTTAACCCCGGCGCCATCACGGGTCCAAGAAAGCAATCGCAACCCAGCTTCGCTTGGCTCCGAATATCCAGCTCAGGCGATTGGACCTGGGAATTCGAAACGCTCTAATCGATCTTTTATATTACAACGTTGTAATTTTAAAGGTAACCTTCTTCGCCACCAGAAGACATCGCCTACATTCTTGGAAACCGTAACCGGTGATTCACCCGCTGCTGTTGACGAGGCTCCAATGGCGGCAGCGAGTCGAACGCGACCAGGCCGCGCTCTTCATCCAAATGAAGCATCACCGCCCGTTTCAACTCCAGCCAGCGATCCCAATCCAAATCCGGGGCGTTCACGATTTGCCGCAACAAACTTTGCCACTCCAATCGAACACGCTGCAGGTCCCCTAGTTTCAATCGATCGTCAAACAACTCGCGAGACTTCTTCGGATCCGACAAGCTTGAAGCAATCACCTCCGCCGCGCCTTCGCCATACTGAAGCGGCAATCCATGCTTGAGATAGCCATCGTAGCTACGATCCCTAAATGCCAAACGACAAGACCGCGCCAAACGGTGACTGAATTGACTGTGATCATCGAACCGAAACCCTGCCCGCAAATTGGCGATATCTATCACAATTGCATCCACGGAATAACTACTTTCCTCCAAGGCCGCCGCTATAGCTAAACCTTCTCCACCATTGAAGAAACTGAATACACGTCCTCTCAAAGTCGGAACGCCATTCGGTTCCATCAACTTTAGCTGCTCCCAGGCCAATGCCGGCGACCGGCGAATCGACGCCTTCCCGCAAATATCCAATTGATCGCAACTTCGACATTCCGCAGGCAATGCCTCCCG
>JBNMOQ010000245.1:0-7775 GCA_051275055.1 Candidatus Pelagisphaera sp. | reverse complement strand
CTTTCCGCCAGCGATGCGCCACTGGCGCTGATGTTGGAGAGCCGAAGTAAAACCGCTTCAAAACTCATTGGAGGCATCAGTGTCTTTGCTATTCTGAATGGTGTTCTCATTCAGATAATAATGGCATCGCGGGTCTTGTATGGTATTGCCTACAAAAAATATATTCCGCAAGTGTTTGGAAGGGTTCACCCGAAAACCAAAACACCTATTTACGCTACAATAGCCATATCGATACTAGTCGTATTGTTCGCTCTGTGGTTTCCGCTTGTTACCTTGGCCAAAATCACAAGTTTCGTTATCCTTGTAATTTTTACGCTAGTAAATTTGGCATTGTGGCGAGTGAGTCTTCAGTCTGAATATGAGAACAAAATCACGCAGCGTCAGTATCCTCGTATTGGCGCGCTATTGTGTGTGTTGTTACTGATTTCTCAGCTGTTGTAGGGGTTCTTCGGATTGAGGGGGGTGTGCTTCCATAACCCATGGGAGCACTGGAAACGTTCCGAGTGCTGGAGATTAGGCAAAGAGAGTGACTGGTCGTTTTTGCCTTAGCCGCGGATTATGAGTATCTATAGGTTATTGTTGCCTAACGTGAGAGTATTATTGAGGTTTATTCTCTTTGGGCTTAATATCCCGCCGCTTGCGGCGGCTTTGGTAGGGGCGACCGGCTCGGTCGTCCGAATTGCGATTTTGGAGGACCGAGCCGGTCCTCCCTACCTTCAAAAATACCCCGCTGACGCGAAGCGTCAGTCGACCGACAGGGAGAGGGCTTGCCCCGGGGATGCTTTATTCTCCTCTGCAAAATGTGCAGAAGGGTATTGCTCCAGCGATTATCTTTCACGGAACCGAAGATACTACGATCCCGTTATCCCAAATGTATGAATACAAAAAGGCGATTGCCAATGTTGGTGGTGATTGCGAAGTGATTGAGTATCCAGGCCAGAAACACGGATTCTTCAATTACCGCGGACCTGGCAGTCCTTACTATTATAAAACGGTTGGAGACATGCTGATCTTTTTAGATAAGCATGGGTATCTAACGCGTTAGTTTTGGGTTTCGTTCAGTTTTCGCCAATGGCTATCAATGAATGCTGACTCCTGAAGTAGAGCGTTCCGTCAGCGATGGCGGGTGTTGCGAGGCAATTGTCACCTAACTCGTTTGTTGCAATTTCGGCGTACTTGGTATCAGCTTCTACTACCCAGATTTTTCCGGTCTCGCTGGTTATGTAAATGCTTCTTCCGTCAGATACGGTTGATGCGGTGAAGCCACCTCCGGGCAATCGCTCGCTGAAATGTATTTTGCCAGTTTTGGCATCAAAACAAGTGAACGTGCCTCTGTCGTCGCAACCGTAAAGATTGTCGCCGATTAGGATTGGAGTCTGCATATAGTTGCCTTTGCGGAAGTGTATCCATTCGATGGAGTCATTCGTTTCTTGGATGTCGGGAGGAGTGATGTCGCCACGAGCTTCGAAGCGAATAGCACGCATTGGTCGGAAAACTCCGTGAGCGCTGGTGAAGTATGCCAGGCCATCTCCGATGATGGGAGTCGGTACTGGGATATCTCCTCCGCCATCGAGTTTCCAAATTTCCTTGCCGGTGTGAAAGTCGTAGGCACCTGTGTGGTGCCATCCATTGACCAGGATTTGAGTGTTTCCAGAGAATTCGACCACGGCAGGAGTGCTCCATGTGGGCACGTCGGTCCGAGCTGTTCGCCATAATTCTTCTCCGGTTTTTAGATCGAAAACTGCGAGGTAGGCGTCTTTTTGCACATCGCACTGTACGATGACCTTTCCGTCGTGGATAATTGGCGAGCTTGCAAAGCCCCATTGAGCCGTTGGCATTTTGAAATAGCCGGAATCCATTTCGCCAAGGTCTTCCTTCCATACGACCTCCCCATTCATATCGAAGCAGAAGAGACCTTCGGATCCGAAAATCGTGACGATATGCTCGCCATTGGTGGCGGGAGTAGAATTGCAGTGAGTGCCCTTTGTGTGACGAAGGCTTCTGGGAATACCTTCGTGCGCGAGTGAATCGAAAATTAGATCGCCAGTTTTGCGGTTGAATGCCAGCAAACGCCACTCGTGGTGGCCACTGTCTTCCGCGGCTCCAATATCTCCATACAGTCCGACTTTTAGTTCTGACTCGCCTGGGCCGACGGCGGTTGTGATGTAGATGCGGTCGCCCCAAATAATGGGAGCGGAATGAGCTAGCCCAGGTACAGGAGCTTTCCAAAGGACGTTTTCTCCTGTTTCGGTATTCCAGGTAGTAGGCGTTGGAGCACTCGTATCCAGCCCGCTGGCACGTGAACCTCGAAATTGATTCCATTCGTCGGCGAACAGATGTGAGGCTGCGAATGTTAGTAGAAAAAGAGTAGCTAGTGATTTTGGGAATGAATTCATGCGATAGCGTGTTGGAGGGTTAAAGTAGATTGCTCAGCCAGTGCATTGTGTTTAGAAGAAATTGGTAGTTCTGAGGGGCTTCTGGGGAGCTCATTCCCATGCGCTGATTTCCTTTGCTGGAAATCTGAGCAGTGAACATTGCAGCCTCTCCGAAAATGGCGACTCGACCCTTGCCGGTTTCGATAATCGCGCCTTGGCACCATCCGTCGATTGCGAGTGTTGGGGTGTTCTTAGTGAATTTCCATGCTTTTTGAGGCTCAAGAGAAATTGACTCATCGCCAAAGACCAAAAGCGGTGTCGCTTCTTTAGGAGGTTTGAATGCGGATCCAGTAAAGGTCGTGACTCGGGTAACGCGTTCGTCTTCGTTTCGGCCTTGGGTGATAACGCTTTTCGTGAGTCCGTTTCCGAATCTGAAAATGTCCCGTTGTCCTTTTACTTGGTTTCCCGGGTAAGCAAACCCATTGCTGAAATGTACTCCGTAAGAAGCAGCAAGATCACCTACTCCGCCAGGGAAAGGCATATGGTCGGCGATCAATAAAAGCGATCCGCCATTCTCAACCCAGTCATGCAAAGCGTGTATTTCCATTTTGGAAAAGGCGGAAGGGGTCGGTAGTGTCCAATTTTTTTGGTTACGCTTATCGATCGGATTGGCGATGACCACTATGTCAATGCCGTCTAACGCCTCGGCAGAAAAACGTTTTTGCAATCGCTCTATCTGGTAGCCGTCTCGGCGAAGGAGCTTGGCGAATGCACTGTAGCGTCCATCGGCGGTGTGATAATTCTCATGTGCCTCGTCTATGCCGACGATCGGGCCTTTATTTTCAGCATAGGCCTGGCTAATGATTGGAGGTTCGAATTCCAGATCGGCTCTTTGTTGAGCGGAACAGAGGCATGCTCCTAGCATTGCGAAAATTAGGGTGGTTTTCAATTTCATGGAACGGGGCGATTTACGAAATTTGAATAGTACGCGTCTTGGGGAATCGTTCAATCTCGAATGTTAGAATCAGCAAGGAAAGGTGACGAGACCTCTGATGAGTGGTGTTTCAAATGTGTTAGAGCGAATTGTCGTGGAACGCGGCGATCGTTTCGCGATATTTGTGAAACCTGGGCGAGTGTTCAGGGAAAACGTTCGCAGTAAACTGCTTTCTTTTCGTGGTACTCCCATGTTCGACGGAAATGTGGACTGCCTGAGTGGAGGCGAAAGCTTGATAGCGTATGGGGTCGCCAATTTGTTATGTTGTATCCATTATTGGATACGATTGTTTAGGTTCTGGCGACTGATTCGATTGTCGAGTATGTTGGCCAATAGAAGGTGGCTTTTGTCGTGAAATATCTAAACGAGATCTTCGGCGAGAATGTCAGGCTTTTTTGCGTATGCTGAAATTGAGTTACTTCTGCGGCGGAGCGGGGCACCCTCGGCCTACCTTTTATTTCATTTAGTCCAAGGATTTTGATACCATTGGGAATGCGGGGTAGGGAGGTTCTTCGAGCTCTGTCGGCGAGATGCTGAAGTTTTTTGTCCAAAGTTCGAATTGCTTAAGCTATTATGGGCAATGCGGTTAGTCATTGAACGAACGCGGCGCTTTGAATGAGCCAAATTTGAAATGTTTAGTTGCTTACCGCCTTTTTGTCTCGTTCAGTACAAAATTAAATGACCCGCAACTCTTTTTCAATATTATTGATTTTATGCCCTTTCCTATTGTTTTGGCTTGGTTGCTCGGCGACTGCTCGAAGAAAAAAAGCCGATAGTGCGGTCTATAAAATCGTCGCTCATGTCGAAGAGGATATTTTTGGAAATTCATCGGGTTTTTCCATCGATACTCCTTATTCGGGAAGGAATCCGGCTGACGTATCAGTGGACGAAGTTTTCGCGGAACGCGAGGGCCAGTCTAGGAGAACGATCAGGATTGATGACGCTATCGATTTGGGCGTTCTTCAGAATCGTCGGTACCAAACTCAAAAGGAGCAATTGTATCTCACGGCCCTTTCGCTCACCGGCGAACGGTATGCATTCGATCCTCAGTTTTTCGCTAGATCCAACGCGGCACGAACGATATCGGCTGATGGAGACGAAAGCGAATCTGCCAATAGCCAACTTGGAGTAGGCCTATTGCTGGCGACTGGGGCAAATGTAAGTATCAATATTGCCAACGACCTGCTTCGCTTTCTGACGGGCGATCCACGGAAGTCAGCCACCTCGACTTTAAGCTTTAGCGTTTTTCAACCGATTTTGCGTGGCGCCGGTCGCAAGGTAGCCGCCGAACGGCTCACTCAGGCGGAACGCGATGTTATCTATTCCATCCGCGATTTCAGCCATTTCCAAAATGAATTCACGGCGGGTATTACGATCGATTACTTTCGATTGCTGCAGCAGAAGGATACGATCTATAATGAGTATAATAACTACCAATCTCGAATCGCGGCCACGCGTTACTTGCGGGCTCGAGCAGTGGATCGCGAAAAGGCGCTTGACGTAAATCAGGCAGATCAAGCTGAGCTGTCTTCAAAGAATAGATACATAAGCGCTATCGTTCGTTATCGGAGTTCATTGGATCAGTTCAAAATCACTCTGGGGCTTCCGCAAACGGTAGACCTCCATTTGGCGGACGAGGAGATGGAGGCATTGCAAGAAGCAGGCCTAATTTTGCTGTCGCCTGATACTGAGCAAGCATATCGGATTGCGGTTGAGCGTCGCTTGCCTCTTCTCAATGCAATCGATCAATTCGAAGATGCCCAGCGCAAGGTTCGCGTTGCAGCTAGCGCTTTAAAAGCTGAATTCGGGATTTCAGGCACTGCATCTGTGGACAGTGACGAGCCCGTCAATTACGATCAGTTTGATTTCGACCAGGTTAGAAGGTCCGCGGGAATTCGGCTCGACCTCCCATTGGATCGCTTAAGAGAGCGTAATAGCTACCGTGCGTCGTTGATTGGGTTCGAATCCGAACTGCGCAGTCTGGGCCTTACTTTGGATGAACTGCGATCCAGCATAAACGAAAACCTTCGAGAGCTGGAACGCCTCAATCAGAACTATCAAATCCAAACCAATGCAGTAATGCTGGCGGAGAAGCAGGTATCCGGGGCGCTATTGTCGATAGAATCTGGAAATGCCATTTACAGGGACCTGGAAGAGGCGCAGGATGACTTGATTGCAGCCCAGAACGCACAGACGGCCGGATTGGTCGATTACCTTGAATCTCGCTTGAACCTTCTCTTGGAGCTTGGAGTTCTAGATACGGGCGCTAATCGATATTGGTTAGGTCAAGCGAGCAGTGTTAGTTTACTTTCGGCAACGGACTCTAAGTCTAAATCCGCTACAATTTCTCCAGAAGGAGACGTGATAACCCCAGAACAATTGTTCTCTCAATAATATGAAAACCGAATTGAAGGACAAGTCCGCTTCGCTTTTGCGGACGATCAAGGTAAGTGGCGAGAAGGCTCTGGCATTTCTTATTCCATTCGCCAAACGGAAACCCATCCTGTCTTCGGTTATAGGCGTGGCGTTGGTCGTTATATTTTTCTCGATGCTAAAAGGGGGTGGCAGCGGACAAGATGGGCTGTCCTATTTCAAGGTGGTCCGGGGCAATTTCCTGGTTTCGATCGTGGAGGGAGGAACGCTACAAGCGGTGAATGAAGTTACAGTGAGAAACGAAGTAGATGGAAACTCCCGCATCATCTATATCATGCCTGAAGGCACTATTGTCAAAAAAGGAGAGTTGGTCGTCGAGTTGGATACCGAGGAGGCTGAAAAGGAGCTTAACGAACAATTGATCCGATATGAGGATGACAATGCCGATTTTATAAAATCGGAGACTGATGTTGTCATTACGCAGAGTACGGTTGAGAGCGAAATGCGCAAAGCGGAATTAGATGTGCAATTTGCTCAGATGGACTTGGAGAAATTCGAGCAGATCGAAAAAGAGCAGGAAATGCGCAACGCTCAGATTGAGATCATCACTGCCCAGGAATCATTGAAGATCGCAGAGGAACGTCTTGAGTGGTCTGAAAAATTGACCCAGGAAGGTTTCGAAACCAAAAGCAATCTCGACCGCGACAAACTTTCCGTTACGAACCAAAGTCTTGGTCTGGAAAAGGCGGAGAGCGTACGGAAGATGCTCAACGAGTTTGATCTGACTAAGATGGAAGCTGAATATCGGTCTGTTCTAGAAGAGTCTAATAAAGAGCTTGAACGGGTTGAGAAGCAGGGTGAAAGCAAGATCCTTCAGGCGAACACTCAACGCGATATCGATAAACGGAAATTGGGGCTCAGCAAAACGAAGCTTGCTAAAATGCACGAGCAAATGGCAGCCACCAAACTCTATGCTCCGCAGGATGGCTTGCTGGTCTACGCGATCAATGAAAACCGATTTAGCAGCGAATCCATCATTGAGGAAGGCGCTATGATCCGCCAGCGCCAAGCTATCGTTAAAATCCCCGATACGTCCAAGATGAAGGTGGATATAAAGGTCCATGAATCTCACGTTAACCAAGTCAAAGTAGGGCAGAAGGCGTTTATCGTGCTCGACTCGCTTCCGGATGACCGGTTCGTGGGAGAGGTGGTGAAGATCGCTGTCTTGCCTGATGCCCAGAGCCGTTTCGGCAATAGCAATTTAAAAGTATACGCAACGGAGATCGTTGTTCAGGATATGCTGCCCGATGTGAAGCCGGGCGTGTCTGCCAGAGCCGAAATCGTGATCGAGAACCTGCAGAAGGTTCTTACGGTTCCGATACAATGCGTGACCACGGTCAAAGGAAAACAGGTTTGCTATGTCAAAGGCATTGGCGGGCCCAAACCGGTCCCAGTAAAAATTGGAATGTTCAATAACAAGTTCATCGAAATAAAATCGGGTCTGAAGTCGGGCGACCGAGTCCTCCTCGCTCCTCCTATCGATTCAAGCATCGATTTGGGCGGTTCATTGATATATGGGGACGAAGAGGTCGATATGAAACCTTCGGAAAACGTTAGCCAACCAGATCGCGATCAGCCGAAGGAACCAAGTCAAAAACCTGAGAGAAATCAGAAACGTTCGCGTGAACGAAGTGATAACTAAATTAGAGGACGACGTATCATGCTTTTCTGGATAAATTCGTATCCATACTTTTGATTTATATGATTTCTGAACCCAAGACGATTATCGATATTCGTGATATCGTAAAGATATTCCAAGTTGGAGAGGTCGAAGTTCGTGCTCTACGAGGCGTGAGCGTTGCAATCAAAGAAGGTTCCTACGTGGCAATTATGGGACCGTCGGGATCGGGCAAGTCTACTATGCTGAATATCCTGGGCTGTCTCGATCGGCCAACTACCGGTCAATATTTTTTGGGCGGAGAAAATGTTGCCCAAATGGATGACGATACTTTGTCCGCCATTCGCGGGAAACG
>JBNMOQ010000244.1:0-7827 GCA_051275055.1 Candidatus Pelagisphaera sp. | reverse complement strand
CCAACGACCACATCATTACTGATTCATGATCCTTTAGATTTGTTACAATTTCCAGTATCTTGCTATTTTGTTCCGCCACAGCATTCTCGTCATCCCAATCGAAACCATCCCGATCACCTTTCACAGGCAAATTAACAAACGCCACCAAACCATGTTTCTTTGCCTCGTCCAACAGATTCAAGCGCGGCTCGATACGCACCGTGTTTCCGCCTATTTTCGCCAATGTCCCATAGAACTCCTTGCGATGGTGCGGGACTCCGCCCTTAATGTAGAAGGACTCTCCATTACGATACAAACTCCAGCCACTTTCGTCCTGCTTAAAACTCCACTTATCCGGTGGACCCGAGCAACCACTGAAAAGTAAAACAGTCAACAGAACAATAATCGGTGTAAATTTCATAATATATTTATATTTTTGAGCAAAATAAAACACCTCCAAGAAAGGCCATTCTAATTTGAGACGGAACAATTATTTTTAAACACACTAAGCCAAGGAAGGCAATAATTCTTATTCAAGTAGAATACATAATGCCAAGCCAACTAATTATTATTCAATCGACACCCACCGCTCCACTAACACTCAATTGCTTCGCAATGCGGGGAAGATCTTCAGAGAAGACTTGTTTAAGCTTCTTTTCTTCAAGGTAATAAATTTCATCAACCGACTCTGCAATCTTCCAATCATGTGAAATAATGAGAGTTGAACACGCACGGTCTTCACTAGCCAAAAATCCAATTAGCTTCTCCACTGCTACTTTACTTAAATGATTTGTGGGTTCGTCGAGAATCAAAAGCTCAGGCTTTCGCAGCAATGCTCTTGATATAGCCAATAATTGCCTTTCACCACCCGAGATCAAAGCCCCAGCATCCGCTAATGATGTTTCGTATTTCTCCGGAAGCCTATCTATAAACTTATGAGCTCCTGCTTTTTTGCAAACTTCTATCACTTGTTCGAGTGTCGACTCGCCCAAGCCGTAAACTATATTTTCAAAGATAGTTCCCGCGAAAAAGGCTGGTGATTGAGGCACAATACCAATTTTCCCGCGCAATTTTAGAACTGATATTTTATCATATGGGATTCCATCCGCAAACAATTGCCCCTTGAATGGTCGATAGAAGCCAAGAATCAAATTCGTAATAGTGCTTTTTCCTGCGCCGTTCGGACCGAGAACTAAAGTTATTTTTCCTGGCTTGATCGAAAGATCCACTCCTTCCAACACTACATCACGATCATATTTAAAATGAACATCCTTGAACAATATATGACCTTTAAAGTCAATTTCAGTTTCCCCCAAATAAACTGCGTCATCTGACGCCTTCGTAAGTGAATGAACTTCATTCAATGACTGATTTCCGGCAATTACCGTTGGAACTGATGCCAGCAGTGGAGTCGCATACGTTTGCAAAAGCTTTGCGGCTAAGTAAAAGGATACGAGTTCGCCAAAACTCATCTCGCCTTTCGCAATCAAATACCCTCCCACAATTAGAACAGAAAGCCCAATTCCTCCGGTAAGAAGCTTCTGAATAATCCCATATCGCGTCTGTTCCAAATGCATGGAATTATAGCAATTCCTATAAATATTAAGGCACTCTTTTTGTTTTTCAATTTCATATTTTTCAGCATTCTGCAATCTAGTCAATTCCGTCATATACAGAACGAACCACATCCCCTTGCTCAATCCTGTTACTGAATCTCGAAATGCATCTATCTTTACCTTTATGACTCCTCCCATTTTGTGAGTAGAATAGATTAAAACAGGTGATAGAACGATGGTTGCGAGAAAGAGTCGCCAATCAATGTATAGAAGAATTCCGAGAAAAACAACTGAAGCAAAAGTCGATCTTAGTATCGTAGAAACAATCATCCTACCTAAGCTCTCTATCCTTCCGATATCCGCCATAAACAAGGAATGCAGCTCGCCCCTATCCTTCTTCAACAAATAGTGAAAAGGGAGTGAGTAGATACGCCTGACTAAATCGACACGCAACTCCTTCGTAACAGCTGTATTTATTAACACCGCAACTTTGTCAGCATAGTAGGTCAAAATCCCGCTCACGACGAGTAAACCCATCAAAATAAACCCTACCTCTACAATCTCTCTAGAGTCTGCATTAGGTATGATTTCATCTACAAGTTTCTTGACGTAAAAAACGACTGGAAAGACAGATACGGATTGAAGAACCGACAGTGCAAACACGATTGCAATGCGGTAGTATTTACCTTTATAAAATTTATGGTAATAGGCCCAAGCGCTACGATTTATCATTACACTACTTTGATTTCTACGTGAAATTGTAATTTTGAGAAAACCATCATCGAATGGTCATATTAACTGTACCCCACTGAGTTTCGATTGATTCAACATCTCTTCGACAGACACTCGGCATTCACCCAACATCCGATCACAATCGAATAGTTCATCAACTCGATTCGCACATAAAAATACTGAATTCGTGCCGAAATTGAGACCAGAAGGCCATCCAAATACAACCTTTGCGAGTCCATTGATTATCAACTGAAGATTAGTTCTAGTATCCGAATTGGGAGTAGCCGTTTCCACAATTTTATTATCCAATAAAACAACAGGGGAAACAGCCATCGATTGGACAATCGAAAAAGCCAAGACAGTTAGGGCTTTTTCCAACTTACCTCGATAAGATCGAGCATAATATCTCCATGCTGCTTTATCGCATGTCCATTTTAGACCTTCTGTTTTGTGATTTTCCATTTCTAAGTTGTCAGCTATGTTAATCACGCCTACTCGCTATTCCACCTACTAGACATGCAGCGATTAGTTCGCGGTATGAATGCAGCATCTTTTTTGAATTAAAAAGCTCGTAGGCTCGCTCGTGAGCATCCTGCCCCAGTCTCTCACCGTTCCTAATCCGTGGTGCCCATTTCTCTATTACGGACGAAATTTGCTCCGACGCCAATGTCGAATTCGCTCGCGGATCAGAGACCAAAAACCCAGTGGAGCCGAGGGCTTCAGGTATTCCGCTTACATCACTAGCGATCACCGGTAAACCCTTAGCCATAGCTTCGATAACCGACAATGGCATTCCTTCGTACTGGGAAGGTAAAACAAAGAGATCCGATGCATCCAAGACATCTTCGATGTCATTCCTAGAACCAAGAAAATGTATTGAATCATCCACTCCCATTTCGGCAGCCATTGAACGAAAGCGATTTTCCAGTGTGCCAGTCCCAATCCAAACAAACTGGAGCTCTGACCAAATCGTAGAATTCTTTAAAATCTCAATCGCCGACAGCAGGTACTGGTACCCTTTCATAACCTCCATACGACCAACGGTCGTACAAACCACAGCGTCCTTCGAAATGCCCAACTCTTTGCGAATACGCAATCGAGTGGATCGGTCGCGTTTTCGAAAAAACTTATCAGGACGGCCATTGTAAATGACTCGGCCCTTGTTGGCGGGTAGCGAGAAATGGGCTCGCAGATCAATGAGATTTTGACTGGAAACAGACACAAGCTCCTCGGCATTCCTGAAGGCTAATCGCAGGTCATTCATTAGCGGAGCTCGCTCCTCTCGCCACTGTTCATTTACGCAATGAGTAAGAATGATAAAGGGTATATTCATCTCTATCGCCTTTTTTTTGGCCTGAAGGTTCGAAAACGGTGAACCATCTGAGAAAAATACCAGATCGGGTTTAGTCTCGCAATAGAGACCTTGGCAATCTTCGAGCGAGGGCCCTCTTATATCGGTAGCATCATAGAGGTGTTCCTCCCCTAACCAAAAGTGCTCAATCCCGAGTCTTATACGTTCCGCTACCAGCGAATGCTCCGCGAAGGGCTGGGCGCAAACAACTCGATAGCCGGTCTCTTCAAGATCTAACATGATTATATGGCTACATTGTTCCGCACCATCTTTGCCCGAGCAATCTGAATACACTAGAATTACTTGCCTATCATCGTTCTTGATTCGACGAGATCCAATCATTTCGGATAAGGATTCTTGGCACCCCTCTCCTCCGTCCAATTTTTTCTCGCTGATCGTTCTGATTCGATCCAAAAGCAAGCGATTGTTTGGATTCTGATCGCTTGCACGCAGGCAAAGAGCGAGAGCCTCTTCTAGTTCCGAGCGCTCGATCAGCAACGCGGAAAGCTCCAAACAAGCAGGCACAAAATAAGGATCAACATCAAGCGCTTTGCGATACGCCTCGACAGCAAGGTCCGGCTTGCCACGCAACCGCCACACACTAGCTAACTTATAGTATGCTTCAGGGCGTTTCTTAGACTGTGATTGCTTTGGCATCTCGTATCAATTTGCCTTTCCTGGCAGAGGCAAAGAACGGTACAATTCACTAGACTCAAAACTTTCGCAAAAGAAGTCGAAGGATAGCTTACCGCGAGTGGAACACTGCTTTAGGTAACGGTTTGTTTTCTTAATCAGTTCCATGTCGAGCGCTTTCTCCGCCGCCTCTTCATAGGATTCATAGTAAAATGGATAGTCTTCTCCCAAATACTGGATCACGCTTGGGAGTTTGTTCACGAGTAGTGGAGTTGCACGGACGATACACTCGACTACCGTGTTGTTCGCACCGGAATCATATAGTTCCACAAATCCTATGTTCTGGCTCAGAAGCCTATCGTATTCATCATTAGCTAGGTGTTGTAATTCATACGTATTCGACGAATACGCTTTGGATAACGGGATGCTAATATTTTCCGCTTCCTTAGCCATAAGCTCCTTCAAGTAGCGATCCGCGTCATCGAAGAACTGTGGAACAAGTCTGATTTTTTGATAGCCAAGAGGGTTTCCCTCGGCCAATGGAAAAGCATAGATTGCATTGAGTTTACGAAGCCACCAGCCGACTTGTACAATTTTCTTCTCACTGCTCTGTTGAAAACGTGAAAAGCTAAATTGAGCCTTTGGAATTTCAGCAGGATGAATTAAGCTTAAGACAGGGCAACCAACTTGGGAACGCAACCATTCCGCCTGGTAATCTGAAAGGCAAATCATGCCTTTACAGTGCTCCATGCTTCGTTTCCAAATCTCTTTCGCAAAGATCGCCTGCGGTCTCTCTTGAGGATGGAACCACGAAGGCATGTTATGAGGATTATGGATAACCCCAATCCAAGGACGTTTGTATGGAGTAATGCCCTTCTCTTCAGACGTAGCTAAGGCCTCGAAACCTCCTTCGTGCATAAGCCGCTTCAGTACATTTGGCTCACGCACTCCTTCCTTCCAGTGTTTCCAGGCGAAGTTATCCTCTACGAACGAATCGAGGTACACACCATCTTGATGATGAAGGCTCTTTAACGAATCGATTGCCTTGTTCCAACCGCCTCGATGACACGAAAACACTTTCTGCCGGTTGATACAAATTCTTCCGTCGCTACAGTCTGAATACGACTTAATTTTTTGAACCGAAACATCCGCCTTCTTGCTAACCAGCGTCTTAAGGTAATGGCTGCGAAAGACAAGTTTCGGATGCTTTGGATCGATTTCCAAAGCAGTATCATAATGATGGAGGGCTTCCGTTATTTCGCCTTCATCGAGTAGTACGTCAGCGAGAGCGATTCGAGCATCGACAAAATCACTATCTAGTCCCACTGCAGCCTGAAAAGTAGTTCGCGCCATTTTACGGTCGCCCTTCAATTTCCAAACCTTGCCAAGGTGGAACTTTATTTCTGCAGCTGATTTCATGCGTTCATGTATCCCATCAGACGGAAGCGAGCATACGGAGAAGTTTGTATTGGATGGCCTTCGAGCGACTTGCCTTCAGTCCACTCGAAATGTTTCTGAAAGCCGCTTCGTATTCCCTAAGCTCGATCTGCTGCCTAGCGAGACTCACTGCGTAGTCGGCATAGTGCTCTCGTGCACTGTCCTCCATTCGAGTCTTGGAGGTTTCGGGCCAGTAAGATTTCGAAAATTCGATCGATAGTAGGCTATCCGTAATCTGTTGACCGTTGAGCATCAACCCATCTGTTAACGAATCTCCCTCACGACCACAGTACAACAGTGGCTCGGGCTCATACCAAACAGGGTAATTCACAGCAACACGCTTCCACATGTCCCAATCAAACGCGGAGCCAACACTCGGCGAAAATCCACCGAGCTCTTCGAAAACACTACGCTTGACGACCATGGAAGAGAACGCGAGACGGCAGTAGACGCCAATTCGATCCATCCAGTTTTCAATTACGCCTGGGTCTTGACGCTCCATAAACGAAGTCCACTTCGTTTCGCCTTGTTTGCCCATCAAGGCATATCGACTAAATGCTGCTCCCAAACCTGGTTCAGTCTTGATGCCTCTCTCGATAGCTTGATAAAAACCAGGAGCAAGCCAATCGTCATCATGGACGATGTGGACCCAATCTCCGATAGCCCGCTCGATGCAGAAGTTAAAAATGTGTGGATGGCCCTTTTTCTCCTGAATCGGAAAAAACGCAACCCTACCTTTTCCGATCTCATCCACGATATCGCGAATCTCTTCGGTTTTTTCAGGCGAAACAAAATCCGCCACAACCTCAATCTGCATCTCTTCCGGAACTGCAGCCTGACACAAAATGCTCTCGAGGCACCGTGGAAGATGAGTCACTCGGTCGTAAACGGTTACAATGACAGATAATAAGGGCCGGGTGGCTTTTGTCTCCAATTTCGAAATACTTGGAAAATCGAAGCCACCTCTTTGGCCCTGTTCCTCGACCTCAGTGGCCCGTTTCATGATCCCATTTTCGATCAACTGCTCGCTATGAGTGAGCTCGATAGAGTGTTGAGCATCATAAAGCGTGAAACCACTTGCATCACTATCCAAACGGCTAACGTATTGCTGGTACTGAAGTCCACTCTGGTAATGCTCTTTTCTTTTTACTTCTTCCGTAACTTTGCCTGCAAAGTCGGAGAAATACTTGAAGTGCAGCAGGCAACCTCGGGACTCTGCAATCGCATCTCGGGGGAGATTTGTCCAATGCTGACCGCCCGCGAGAATCGTATCCTCATCATATTTGATCAAAGATACCTTACTTTGGCAGAAAGCATCATTCTGCCCAAATACACGTTCACGAGCACCACCAAAGAAATAAGTCAAATTCAGAAACGGTCCTGCTCGATCGAAGCGTGAATGGTAAAACTGAGAATCAAAATAAGGGCACGTATCTAAAAATGGATTGCCCTGCGAATACAATGCATCAGCTACAGGACCTTTAGAGTACATCTCAAGAAGGATTGTCGGCAGTACTCGTTTCCCCAATCGATCTAGCGACGAGCAATAGTCTGCCAACTTTACCGTCTCGCAATCTGGATAATAGAGCAATTCATCTACGTCAACCGTAGCGCACCAACGCCCGAGAGCATAGGAACGCAATACGAGTTCAAACCAAACTGATCCGAAATTGGCTTTATTAAACGACAATCCTGATTGCCAAAGAAATACGTCATCTTGCTCAGTTAAGTAATCGACAGATCCATCGTCCGAAACATTGTCGATCGCAAAAAAATGAGTAATCCCCTGCTCGCGATAGTACTGCAGAAAATAAGGTAAACGTTGCGATTCGTTTCGACAGACAAAAGCGCAAACCAAGGCATCTTCAGGTAAGTCCAATTCCTTGTCATCCAATCGTTTCAATTTATAGAGCCTGAACGCCTCATTCAAACCGTGTTCACGATCGATCAAGTTAATGTAGGCCTTGTGCAATTCTGCCTCGTTGGGAAACGCTTCAAGAGTCTTAGCGTAGAAATCGAGCGCCTCGCCTGGTTCACCGCACTCCTCAAGCACTGAGCCCATTTCGATATGGGCGATCGCGTGCTTCGGCCGTTTCTCGACAAACCGACGGTAACTCTCAAGGGCCTGTTTCCAACGCC
>JBNMOQ010000243.1:0-7834 GCA_051275055.1 Candidatus Pelagisphaera sp. | reverse complement strand
TCACTCTTCACTCTTCACCATTCACTATTCGGCGCTTCGCCGCCCCCACCCAACGTAGTCGTCATATTCGCTGACGATCTCGGTTACGGCGACCTCGGCTGCTACGGAGCCACGAAAGTACAGACGCCGAACATCGATCGACTCGCTAGCCAAGGCCGACGCTTCACCGACGCCCACGCGGCTTCCGCCGTCTGTACGCCCTCGCGCTATGCTCTCATTACCGGCCAATACGCATTCAGGGAAGATATCTGGCCACCCGTATTCCTCAAAGTCGGCCTAATCATCGATCCCGAGCGAACGACCATCGCCGATGTGATGAAAAACGCAGGCTACGACACAGCCTGCATTGGGAAATGGCACTTAGGATTTGGGACCGACACGCCCGACTGGAATGGCGAACTAAAACCTGGTCCCCTAGAGCTCGGCTTCGATTCCTACTTCGGCATGCCCGTCGTCAATAGCCACCCACCTTTTGTTTACGTAGAAGATCATCACGTTGTCGGACTCGAGCCCAACGATCCGCTCGTCTACGGAGAAACCGCCGAAACACGCATCTTCGAAGAGAAGATGAAGATCGACGAAATCGGCGGCGCCAAAGCAGCCCACGCACTCTACGATGACGAGTACGTCGGAACCACCCTAGCCAATCGATCCACAGATTGGATACGCGAACACAAAGACAATCCCTTCTTCCTCTACTTCGCGACCACCAACATACACCACCCATTCACCCCTCACCCGCAATTTCAAGGTACTAGCCAAGCAGGCCGCTACGGCGACTTCATTCACGAGCTCGACTGGATCGTTGGCGAAGTCATGGATACGCTTGAAGAAGAAGGTCTCGCCGATAACACCCTCCTCATTTTCACCAGCGACAACGGCGGCATGATCAACCTCGGAGGGCAAGAGTCCTGGCGACTCGGTCACAATCAAAACGGCGAACTCCTCGGTTTCAAATTCGACGCCTGGGAAGGCGGACACCGAGTGCCCTTCATCGCCCGCTGGCCAGGCAAGATTCCAGCCGGATCTACCTCCGACCAACTCGTTTCCAATGTTGATCTACTCGCCTCGATGGCCGCTCTCACTGGACAAGATCTCAAGCAGGACGAAGGCCCAGATAGCTTCAACATTCTGCCCGCCTTAACCAATGAGCCAAAGGACCCCATCCGCGATCATCTCGTTTTGGCTGCGTTTCGCGAAACGCACTTATCCCTCCGCGAAGGCGACTGGATGTACATCCCCGCCCAGGCCGGCGGCGGCTTCTCAAGTCCCGAGCTAGGAACTCACCCCTTCGGCGGCCCCGCAGCCATTCACTTCGCAGGCGAAACCAACAGCGACATGGCCGACGGAAAACTCAAACCCGACGCCCCAAAAGAACAGCTCTACAATCTTCGAACCGACCTATCGCAATCCACGAATGTCATCCAAGACCGCCCCGAAATCGCCCAAGCAATGAAACAACGCCTAGCGAAAATCAGAGCCTCAAAAGGGACAAGATAGAGTGCCGACCTTACAAATCCCCACAACGAATAGCTATTAACAGAATACGCCCAACAAGTTGGGGCTAGATGATGGCTACGCCAGCATGATGAGAAATCAAAAACCTAATCGGCTTCAGTCGACCTATGTTCGCCAAGCGAACCCTGACCATTTATCTTCTTTATATTTGGTCAAGGTGACGAAGCGCCACATAGGCACTGCTCCACAGTAACAGGTTTTTCTCTCAACAAGAACCGACTACTCAAACCCCCAAAGTTATTCCGCCCCACTCTCGAGCTTCTCCTTCAATGCGGCGTTCATCGAATCCAACATTGAAGGTACGCTTTCGTTCAACTTACCCCAAAACAGGGGAACCAATACGCCTTTGAACAATTCCTTGTGGATTACCCGTGTGCCGATTTCCGTCTTTACCAATTCGAAGACCTTATCATTGGTAAACATAAACTCTGATATCATCTTACCGCGCCAACGAAAAAGTGTTGGTTTTTCAAATACAGTCACGACTGGCGAATAATTAGGCCCATCCGACTCGCCCTTGCCGATCATCGTAATCGTCAACTCAGAACCTAGAGAAGCCGAACCGCTTGATTGGTTAATGATAGGGCTCCACTCGCTCCACTTGTCGATATCGGTTACCACATCCCACACCGCTTCAGGCGAAGTCGCTATTTCAATTTCAGTTTGTATTTCCCGCATATCATTTCCTTTTATCCACAGAACCAAGAAGAGGCCTAAAGCGACCAAGAAGAGTATTATTAAACATTTCCGCATAATCTAAGAAGGGTCAGTCTCGATCAATACCCTCTATGAAGTTAGACGGCTTTTGAATCATACTCAGAAGTAACACAAGTCTAGGCTTTCTGCGTCAAAACACAATGGAATACATATAAAGCGATGCAGGACCGTTGTTAACATATCTCTACCAAAATTCTTTTTAAACAACGCTTCCATCCTCACTGCGTTACTCCGAGACAGGTCACTTGTTGCTGCTGAGGTGCAAATAAGTTTCTCCCGCAAGCGGGAGACAATAGGTTTATTTGGATTGATGGAATTGCATACGCGACACGACCCCAGTGCCTCTTTACGCTAGAATTCATTGCTCGCCTTTTTCTCCGTACCTTCGTGTGTTTCATGGTAGCAAACTTATCACCAAAATTCGTCACTCATTCCCCATGAAACCTATCGTTCTACTCGTCCTAGCATTCTTAGCCATTCCCTCGGCCTTTGCCGCAAACGACCAGCCCAACATCGTTTTCCTGCTTGCCGATGACATGGGTTACGGCGACCTCGGCTGCTACGGCTCTCCGATCATTCAGTCACCGAATATCGACAAACTCGCGGCTCAAGGAGTCATGCTCAATCAATGCTACGCCGCTAGCTCCAACTGCTCCCCTTCACGCACCGGCATGTTAACGGGTAGAAGTCCCTACCGCGTCGGTATGTACGACTTCGCCCGTTTTAAGCCCCTTCACATTCCCGTCTCGGAAACCACCATCGCCGAACAATTGAAACTCGGTGGCTACCAGACCATGTTCGCAGGAAAATGGCATTGCTCGGGCGACTTCGAATCCGGCGCGCAACCCTATCCCGGCGACCATGGCTTCGATCACTGGCTCGCGAATGCCACCAACTTCGGCAAGGACCCGAAAACCTTTCATCGCAATGGTGAGCCCGCAGGTCAAATTGACGGCTGGATGAGCGAATTGGTCGTCGACGAGACCATGTCCTGGCTCGACGGACGCGACACCGACAAACCATTCTTCACCTGCCTCTGGTTCAGCGAACCGCACACGCCCGTTGTCGCTGCAGACGAATTTCGAGCGCTTTATCCCGAAGAGAAGATAGCCCCTCACCTTGAGGCTCTTGCCATCTCTGGCGGTCCTCAGGTCAAACGCCGCGACACGCTCAAAGATCCCGACGCCTACTTCGGCTGCGTAACTATGCTCGACCATCACATCGGTCGACTCATGAATTACCTCGACGAAAAAGGTCTCGCCGAAAATACCATCATAGTTTTCACCGCAGATAACGGGCCCGAACATCGTACGCCCACCGCATACGGCAGCTCTGGTCACCTACGCGGCGCCAAGGGCCACATGCACGAAGGCGGTATCCACGTTCCAGGGATCGTGCGCTGGCCCGGAAAAATCAAAGCCGCCACAAGCAGCGAAGTTCCGGTCAACGGCACCGACTGGCTGCCAAGTCTCTGTGCCGCGGCCGACATCGAATCGCCTAGCGAAAACGTGCTAGATGGCGCCAATGTATTCCCCGCGCTAATACACGGAAAACCAGTTGAACGCGAACGCCCCATGATGTGGTGGCTCTGGCATGCCCGAGGCGGATTCGAAGTGGCCATGCGCGACGGGGATTACAAAATCCTCGCCACAATGCTGCCGCAGGCTGACCCGGGAAACATCGCCGATTCTAAACAACCCGAAGACTGGAGTATCATGCAATTCATTAAACAAGCCGATCTCGGACGCTTCGAAATGTACAACCTCACCGAAGACCCTTCGGAAACCACCAACCTCGCTGCAAAACAACCCGAGCGACTAGGTCGACTCAAAAAACGCATGATCCAGCTCCATGCCGAAATCCGAGCCGAAGGTCCCGAATACGAACTCGGTAAAAAGAAAAACTGAAGGCAACGACAAACCTATTGTCTCCCACTCGCGGGAGACACCTATTTGCTGCGGAGCAGCAACAAGCGAAGCGTTGTTAAAAAATCATTCGGTTGAGATTTGTTAACAACGGTCCTGCTTCGCCAGACCTTGTGTTCCCGCTTCGCGGAAAAAAGGTTTTCTATTCCGGGTTTTCCCAGAGGCGTTTTAGCAGGTCGTGCATCTTGGGATCGTGTTTTTTCAGATCAGTGCGATTAAAAGGATAGAAATCGTTTTCCCCGAAATATGCTTCGGTGGATTCCGCGAAATACTCCATTTGGTTATTCATCGCGTATGCAAGTTGAGCTTTTCTATTACGACGGGCTACTTGCTTGTATTCGCCGCTTTGCTTCGCGCGTTTATAGAGACGCGTTACCTCAGGGTGATCATAGCCCAAAATCAAATTGTGATATGCGTGAGCCAGTTCATGTAACAACATCATCGGCATCCGTTCTATCTCTTTCTCGAAAATTGAAATATTCGAAAACTCAATACATTTTGCTTTGGCGGGATCCATTCCATTCTTGAGCAACCAATCCACATGTCCGTGAAACTCGGCTCTTGGCCGTCTTCCAGGCGCTGGCAGCGACATCCAGATAGGGATCTTCTTCACATGAACTCTAGCCGCTAATGGCAATACTCGCACCACGCCTTTGCATTGTTCTCGTAGCAGTTTCAATGCGATTGCTGTCGCATCAGGTTCCCTAGCCTTCAAATCGTCACTCACCCAAACAGTCCATCCCTCGACATTTTGAATCGAGTAACCCTCCTGAGCATTGACAGCCTGGGAAACAAACAAGCCTACAAATAACAAGGATGTGCCATAGATTTTAAAACCACGAAGGACACGGAGGTACGGAGATCGGCCGCCACCCCTTACTTCCATACATGATTCACCATCTGCGTAAATCCGTGCAATCTGTGGGTAAAAATCCATCGATACTCACACTCTACTCCAGTTTACCAATCAATCGCTTGATCGGTTTGGTAAACACTAGCAGCAGTAATCCGCCGCCTACCGTAGTCAAAACGATCTGCATAAAGAGACCGGGCATTTCATTCAACGACTCTGGATCGAATCGTCCTGCCATAAGTCCAGCCATCAAATTTCCAAGCGATGCCGCCAGAAACCAGATACCCATCATTTGTCCAACAAAGCGCTTGGGAGCTAGCTTAGTCACCGAACTCAAGCCGACAGGACTCAAGCAAAGCTCGCCCATCGTATGGAGCAGGTAAGTGAGGATAAGCCAATAAGGAGCTGCTTGATTACCAGCTGTCACTAGCTTAGCCGCTCCGACCATCACGAGAAACCCCAGACCGAGGATGATCATTCCAATCGCAAACTTGGCCGGCATCGATGGATCCATATTTCTCCTCGCCAGACGAACCCAAAAAGTCGCGAAAACGGGGGCCAATACGACGATGTAAAACGGATTCAGCGACTGAAACCAAGCTGCCGGTATTTCAAACCCAAATACAAATTTATCCGTATGCCGATCCGCGAACAAGTTCAACGAAGAACCCGCTTGCTCGAAGCCTGACCAGAAGATCGCTGAAGAGATGAACAACACAACGATTACGATCGTATGCTTTCGCTCTGTCGGATTCAATTTCCCGAATGCGAATATGTAGAAGAAAAAAGCGATGGCCAAACCGACGATCACAAAGGTCGTGTTTTTAGCGAGCGCCAAGGCGTTAAATTGAATAACCCCAGATAGCCCAAGAGCCACGACCACCGCAATGGCCAAAAATCCTCCAATTACTGGATACCAGGCCTTGTCCATTCCGCCTCCCTCGCGCTTTGGAGCATGAGAGTGAAGACCCGCATCGCCCAAGCGACCAACTGAGAATCGATATTGAATAACACCCGCCAACATGCCTACGCCCGCTATGCCGAAACCCGCATGCCAGTTCACTTCTCTCCCCAGGTAACCGCAAATCAAAGGCCCCAGAAAGGCGCCCATATTGATACCCATGTAGAAAATAGTGAAACCCGCATCGCGACGAGCCCCGCCTTCCGGATAAAGCTGTCCGACGATCGCGCTGATATTCGGCTTCAAGAAACCTGTGCCGATTACCACCAAAACCAGCCCTAGGAAAAACGCTTCCGTCGATGGAACCGCCAAAGTAAAGTGACCGGCCGCAATGATCAATCCCCCAATCCAAACGGAACGCTGAGCCCCCAAGAGTCGATCGGCAATCCAACCGCCCGGCAAGGCAACCAGATAAACGAACGCCGTATATAAACCGTATATTGAACTGGCCGTCTTATCATCGAGCCCCATTCCGCCAGTCTGCACCGCATCGACCATAAAGAGGACGAGCAAGGCCCTCATGCCATAATAGCTGAAGCGTTCCCAAAGCTCGGTGAAAAATAATGTCGATAGTCCGGCGGGGTGACCAAACCAGGTTTTTGGAGCACTCGTTTCTTCTGTCATTTAGTTATTCGTTTTTTCGATACTAGCCAATTTTCGCTCGATCGCTTTCGAGCTAGGCGTGATTGACAAACCGCCTTTAGCGGTACAGCAAAGTTCATGCGGGATAGCCTTCCCGACTTCGTTCATGGCATGGATAACTTCATCCAAAGGAATAAGATGCTTATAGTCGGCCAAAGCCATATTCGCGCAGGCCAAAGCATTCGACCCGGCCAATACATTTTTGCCGAGACAGGGCGCTTCGACGCGATTGGCCACAGGGTCGCAGGTCATGCCAAATGAATTTTGCAAGGCCACCGATGCCGCAGCGAGTTGCTGTTCCAAAGTACCGTTTGCCAATCCAACCATGGCCGCAGCTGACATTCCCGCGCCCGATCCGCACTCCGCCATGCAACCACCAACTTCGGCCGCGAACGTCGCGTGCGTCGTAATAAAAACTCCAATCAATCCAGCAACCAGTAACGCTCGAATCCGTCCTTCCTCATCGATGCCCATCGTGTCAGCAACCGCCAACATCGATCCCGGCATAGCGCCGCAAGAGCCCGCCGTGGGAGCCGCTACGATGACTCCCATCGACGACTTCACTTCCAATATTGCCGACACGTAAGCGATGACCCGATTCATCACGTCGCCAGGAATCAACCGGCCTTCAGCTTCGCGCTTAACAAAAGTGACTGACTGACACGGTAAGATCCGATCCGCGTACTGCGTTCCTGCCAAGCCGGTTTTCACCGCGTCTTCCATTAGCTTCAGAATTGCCCGACCCTTTTCGATTACCGCTTCGCGAGAGATGCCTCCGCGCACGCTTTCGTATTCAAGAGCCAACTCCCAAAGCGGCCAGTTTTTCCCTTCATTGAATGCCATCATGGCCTCAACCGTTTGGAACGGAACCGACAAATCCCGGCGGGACATAATCGGCAAAACCGGCTTTAAAACCCTCACAGCACGAACCGCTGCGTTTTCTCGAACCATTGAAAGAATGCGTGCCTCCGGTTCTTCGATCGATGAAAACCGAAGCAGATTCGCTTCTCCGCCGAGAACCTGACTATCTTCACACGTCAACACATTGAACAACTCCACCTGAACGCTTTCGCGATCTACTCCAACTTTCAAATACACGAGAGTTTCGAAATAGTCACCTGCCATCAACAAAGCAGTACCGTCAATTTCAGTGACTTCGATCATCCCACCACCGGTCGAGATCGCCTGTATGGTGCTACAGTAACCATTCACTCCCTC
>JBNMOQ010000242.1:0-7836 GCA_051275055.1 Candidatus Pelagisphaera sp. | reverse complement strand
TCGAAGTTGGTTTTCCATCCGCCTCGGATACGGAATTCGCATTTGTTCGCCGTCTCGTATCGGACAAATTGATACCTAGCGATGTATCCATCCAAGTACTCGTGCAGTGCCGCGAACATTTAATCCGCCGTACATTCGAATCTATTGAAGGCGTAGAAAACGCAATCGTCCACATCTACAATTCGACAAACCCACTTCAGCGACGCGTTGTCTTCGGAAAGAAAAAAGAAGAGATTAAGCAAATCGCCATCGAAGGAGCCACCCTTGTCAAAGGGTTGGTCCCCACTCTTCCCGATACCAATATTCGTCTCGAATATTCGCCGGAAAGTTTCAGCGATACGGAATTGGAGTTTTCGCTCGAATGCTGTGAAGCGGTATCCGATGTCTGGCAACCGACTGCAGAGAATAAGATAATCTTGAATTTGCCCGCTACGGTTGAGTTGTTTACGCCCAATGTGCACGCCGACCAGATCGAGTGGTTTTGCCGCAATCTCACGCGCCGCGACAGTTCTACAATTAGCCTCCACACCCACAACGATCGCGGCACAGGCGTTGCCGCAACCGAGCTTGGATTGATGGCTGGAGCAGATCGTGTCGAAGGAACGCTTTTTGGAAATGGCGAGCGTACCGGAAACTTGGATATAGTTACGACCGCTCTTAACATGTACACACAGGGCATACACCCCGAGTTGAATTTCTCAAACCTCAACGATATCCGTGAAATGTACGAACGCGTCACTCGCATGGACGTGCATCCTCGCACGCCCTATTCGGGCGACCTCGTTTTCACCGCCTTCTCTGGCTCGCATCAAGATGCGATCAAAAAAGGATTCTCGCAACAATCCGAAGAAGACGATGCACGTTGGGCAGTTCCCTACTTGCCAATCGACCCTGCGGATATGGGACGTAGTTACCGAGCAATCATTCGCATCAACTCCCAATCCGGAAAAGGCGGAGTCGCCTACATAATGGAAAAGGAATACGGCTACCAGTTGCCTAAAGAGATGCACAAGGAGCTCGGGAAATCGGTTAATCGAGTCGCGGATGAAACAGGTGCTGAAATCACTCCCGAAGGAGTTTACGCGTGCTTCCAAAGCGAATACATCGATATCAAAAAACCGTTCGAATTGATCGAGTTCCGCAGCGAACGTATCGACGAAAAAACCGTCGAAGTATGGGCAGTCATTACTCGCAACGGAACGAGCAAGAACCTAAGAGGAACTGGCAACGGTCCGATCGCCGCTTTCTTCAACGCCTTGGAAGAGGTTGAAGTCAAGGATTTCGAATTGCTCTCGTATAGCGAACACTCGCTTGGTCGAGGAGCTGATTCTAAAGCGGTTTCCTATATCCAGCTAAAGAATACGGTTACTTCCGAAGTTCGATTCGGTGCCGGCATCGACACCAATATTTCGCTCGCATCAATCCGAGGCGTCATCAGTGCACTCAATCGATTGATGAACTGAGCTATTCTGTAGGAGCGCGTTTATCCCGCGATTCATTCGTCTAATCGCGGGATAAACCCGCTCCTACAGGTCTACTTGCTGCGGTGACCGCCGCCACCAACGTAATCGATTTCCTTCAAAGCAGTTCCGAATACTTCATAGGATTTCCCAAACCCTAGGACTAGTCGGCCTTCGATCGGCTTAAGTTGAAACAAGTCGAAGTCCACGTAAGTCTTAAGCGACTGCATGGTTTCACCGTGTCGCTTTTCCATCGCTGCGATCCCCTCTAGCCAAGCATCCGAATCGCGTTCCAGAACCATTGCTTCGCAATCCAGCGTCAGACGTTTTCTTGCAAATAGATTTTCTGCGACCGACTCATCCTCTATCAGCATAACGCTCGCCTTTCCCGATCGACGGATTTGAGAAGTATGCTTTGCCATAGAGCTGATGTATACGTGACAGCGACGCTCGTCATCAACGTAGACCGGAGCATAGCTAGATAGTGGATCGCCACTCGAACTAACCGAGGCTAGTACCGCCGATCTAACTGTCTGGATCAACTTATCCATTTCCTCTAAAGCAATATCGAATTCTTCCATAATAAGACTCTTTTCAAACTTTTAGTATTCTACAACACTCGGCGACATTTGAGCAGTAACCGCTGTTCCGACAGGTCTGTCGTTCCGATGGCAAACAAGTCGCCGCCATCGCCAAGCTTTAGTTTCTTCTTTAAAGCATCACTTGTTAAACCCGCATTTCGAGCGAATGTATTCGCCTTGCCATCAGGGAAAAGCACTCGAGCAACTTTCGAACGAATTTCTCCAGTATCCAGAATTTCGAACACACGCCCCGGAAATTGATCGACCAGCTCACTCGAAGTATAAAAACGCGTCCTTGGATGAAGGGCCAACAATCCCATTTTTTTGCCCAGCGTCTTGAATGCTCCAGCTTTCATAATCGATGCATTAGGCTCGTACAAGTAACGCCTACACTCAGAGAAATCCCCAACAAGCGCTTTTTCATCAGACCGCAGAAACGAAAACCGATCCCAGTTTTCGCTCGCTCGTTCGTTTACGCAGATGATCTCAGCTTCACCCTCGTAAGCATCTTCAGCGATGCAAAATGTCTCTTTGCATTCGTTTGCGACCGAAATGACATGAACCTCCCTAATACCGCGAAGCTCCTTAACGATCGAATCGATATCCAAACCAGGCGACAGCTTAACCGCAACATGCTTAGCACGCTTCAATAATCTCTCCCAAACGAGCGTAAGATTCGGTTCGCAATCTGCTAACGCGGAAACCTTCAAGCTGCGACCATCTCGCCGAGCCGGGTCGACGTAGACTAGGTCCAATTCTCCTTCATGCGAATCTAGCCATTCAATGCCATCGCCCGCAATCGTCGTCACGATCGTTTGTTTGCCAAACGCTTCGACATTCTCTTCAACAATCGCCGATAATTCAGCAGATCGCTCGATGTGATAAACGCGCTTAAAATGCGTTGAAAACGCAATCGCATCGACGCCCAAGCCGCCTGTCAAATCCGCCATAGTCCCGCCTTCGAATAGGCGAGCCTTATAAGCCGCCGCCGTCTCCGAAGAACACTGTTCCAAGGAAAGGCTTCCCGGAAAGACGACATTGTCATTAGCATGCCATGACGGTAGCTTTTTCTGGATACGCTGGCGTGCCTTTACTTGCTGGGCGATAAACGCCATTGGCAGGTTTGGATACCGCTTCGATTGCAAAGCCACGGTTTCCGGGTCCTCATCCACGTGCTCGCGAATGAACTTCTTAATGTCAGAAGTCAGCAACCCCATCAACCAAATCCAGGACTAACCGTAATGCCGCCATCGACGACCACCGTTTGACCAATCATGTAACTATTCAGGTCCGAAACCAGAAATGCAGCAAAACGAGCGATTTCGATCTCACTACCCATACGCCCCATTGGAACGATTTCCGCAAGGCTTCGGCGACGCTCTTCACTCAACATCGACTTAGTCATATCGGTCAAAATGAAACCCGGAGCGATTGCATTTACGACAATCCCTTCTCGAGCTAGCTCTAGGGCCGCCGAACGCGTGACTCCCGAGAGTCCTGATTTCGTAGCCGTATAACAGTGACGATTAGGTCGACCGATAACACCGAACAAAGAACTGACATTCAGGATGCGTCCCTGTGTACGACCATTTTTCATGATCTTTGTTGCCGCGCGCATCATCTTCATGGGCGTGGTTAGGTTCACTTCCATCACACGGTCCCAATCTTCATCGTTCACACCATCCACCGAATCGACTTGGTTGATCCCCGCATTGTTCACCAAAATATCAAGCTTTGGCAGGTTCAAAATTCGCGCCTGACAATCCGCGACGCTTTTCCGGCTAGTCGCATCCATTTGCCAGTATTCCTTACTATCGCCAGAAGCCACATCCGAAAAACGTTTCGTTCCCGTATAGATCACTCGCGCTCCCAAGTCGGCTAGCAAATCCGCGATCGAGCGACCTATGCCTCTAGTCGATCCCGTCACGAGGGCAGTTTTGTCCGTGAAATCTATTGAACAGCCATTATTCTCCATTCGGGCAGTCTCACTGTCCGAGCCGAAAAGTGAATCAGAAAAATCGATAAAGCGAAATAGCACCAATATCCTCTATTCCACTCGTAGTCTCGTTTCGCAATCAATGAGACTGAGGAATCTATGACCCCGAGTTTCAAGAGGTTTACATGTATCATCCCTCAACCATGACAGACGTTTGAATAAGCATTGACCCCCGCCACTCAAGTTCGATCATTACCGTTTCGATCTACGCCACCCACCTTTATGCATCTGCCAAACCAATCGAACCCTTCGATTCTCCAAGACGCACTTTCAACCCTATGAAATTGCTTATTTTTGCGATTGCCGCATTTGGACTCACCTTGGGGCTCAACGCAGACTCATTCCCCGAGCGTCCAATCAAAATTATCGTTCCAACCAACGCTGGAGGCGAAGTCGATACGCTCGTTCGCATCTTTCAACGCGCATTCCAAGAGAACGACTTACTACCCGTCAAAACCGTTGTCGTCAATATGCCCGGAGCTGGCGGGACCCTAGGAACTCGCAAAATCAAGGACGCGCCAGCAGATGGTTATACGATCGGTGTTTGGACTCCTGGAATCGTAACCTCCAAAGCGATGGGCATCGCCAAATACGATCACTCCGCTTTCGAGATCATCGGACGTACTGGCTACTCGGATCTAGGATTTGGCGTAAGCAGCAAATCCGGACTCAATTCCGTTCAAGAACTAATCGAACGTTCAAAAGCGGATCCAAAATCTGTCCAAGTCGCCACCAATATCGGACTGCCCGTCCACCTGATTCCCTTAATGTTCGCCGAAAGCGCAGGGATAGACTTTAAATTCATTCAGATCGGCGGCGGAGCCAAGCGGCTAAGCTCGATTCTCGGCGGCCATACCGACATGGCAATGTTCTCGCTCTTAGCATTCATCCAATTCAAGGACTCCGGCATTAAACCGCTCGTGGTCCTTTCCGAAGAGCGTACGCCACTATTCCCCAATGTTCCAACGGCCAAAGAAATTGGCGTCGATCTCGTCATGCGCGACACTCGCATCTGGTTGGCTCCCAAGGGAACGCCTCCGGAGCGTATCGAGTTATTAGCTACAGCGCTTCGCAACGCTATGAAGTCGCCGTCAGTAGAAAAAGAGTTCAAGACACTCGGTATCCACACGACTTTTGGAGATGCCGCCGAGCTTGAGCCCTTTCTCAACGATATGCGAGAACGTGTAACTCCTCTCGTCGCAAAAGCTAGAGGTAGATAAGCTCGAAACGTTTATGGCTGCTACCTCGCGAACTCCTAAACTAGACCTTATAATTAGCGTCGCTTTGGTTGCGCTTTCCGGATTGGTCCTTTGGGGAACAAAAGAAATTCCACCGCCATTTTTCGATCCTATCGGTTCGGCGGCTTTCCCCAAATACACCGCTTACATTATTATCGCGCTTTCACTAGCGATCGCGCTTCGGGCGGGCTTCGCGCTTCGCAAGACGAGTACACCTTCCAAGAAAAGCTTTCGCGAAGAGCCGCTGCTTGCCGTTTCGGTTGTCATAACATCAGCGCTCTACGTTCTAGTCATGCAATGGGAATTTTTAAGTTTTCGTTGGGCCACGCTTGTATTCATTTTCCTCTTAAGCGCTCTCCTATCCAAATTTGAAAAACGCGTCATGATTTTCAGCGCAATCATTGGCATCATTTTCGGCTTCGGCGGCCAATACTTATTTACCGAAGTCTTCTACATGGATCTCCCTCAGTAGTCCGATCGCGAATATGGAAATCTTAAACGCCTTTCAATACGCTCTCTCCCCATATCCCATGATGTGGATATTTATTGGCGTAGCCAGTGGGATTTTCGTGGGAGCGATACCCGGGCTCGGTGGCGGAATGCTCATGGCCCTGACGGTTCCGCTCACATTTTCGATGGACAGCACGCACGCCATTTTGCTGCTGATGGGAATGCATGTTGGATCTGTAAGCGGAGGCCTTATTAGCGCGACATTACTTAAAATGCCTGGCACGCCATCTGCCATGATGACGACGCTCGACGGCTACCCGATGGCTCAAAAAGGTAAGCCCGGCAAGGCGCTCAGCCTTGGGATTGGAGCATCATTGTTCGGGGGCATCATATCCGGGGTTTTCCTCCTCGCGCTCGCGCCACCATTGGCGACCTTTGCCCACAAATTCGGACCTTGGGAATATTTCACGATGGTTCTAATGGCACTCGTCCTCATCGCTTCGATCACTCAAGGATCAATGCTCAAAGGACTCATGGCCGCTACGCTCGGTTTACTGGCCGCCATGCCTGGGCTCAACGAATCCGATGGACAACTTCGCCTGACTTACGGATTCGAATCGATGGACGACGGCTTCAATTTGCTTCCAGTTCTTTTGGGTATTTTCGTGATGAGCCAGATCATCAAAGACGCCCTCCAGATCAATAAAAAGGGAGTCGGAGTCGCCATGAAAAAAGGCGAACGCATTTTCCCGAAATTCCGAGAATGGAAACAGCACACCGTCAATATCCTACGCTCGTCTTGCATCGGAACCTGGGTAGGCATCCTTCCAGGGATCGGGGCGAGCATTTCCTCGATGGTATCTTACGGGATCGCGAAAACCTTTAGCAAAACGCCGGAGAAATTCGGCACTGGCCACGAAGAAGGAATCATCGCTGCGGAGTCGGCCAACAATGCAAATGCTGGTGGTGCGCTCATACCGCTTATAACCATCGGCATTCCCGGCGCCCCCGTCGACGCCATCCTGCTTGGAGCAATGATCATGCACCAAATTCAACCGGGGCCTCTCTTGTTCGAAACCAACGGTCCTCTTGTCTGGTCGCTCATGACAGGGTACTTGGTGGCGAACATAGTCATGTTTCTCATCATGGTTTTCTCGGCCCGGTTCTTGGCCAAAGTCGTTTCAATTAATCGTTCCTACCTGATCCCGATCGTTTTCGCATTTTGCCTAATCGGAGCCTACGGGCCTTCAAATCGTATGTTCGATGTCTGGGTCGTTATTGGGTTCGGCGTCCTAGGATATTTTCTCGATCGAGCGAAATTCCCTCTGGGTCCTTTTGTTATCGGTTACGTGCTTGCAGGAATCATGGAATCCGAACTTCGGTCAGGCCTTCAAATGTCGGAGGGATCTTTCGCTCCAATGATCACGCGACCAATCGCCGGGAGTTTCACGGTAATCGCCATCGCCTTTCTCGGCTACTCGATCTATCAAGAATGGCGTTCGCGAACGCGCGATAGCTCCGAAGACCTTTCGGTTGACGCGTGAATACCCTTCACATTATCGCCGGACTTCCCGCTTCGGGAAAAACGACCTATGGCAAAACAGTAGCCGTGCGTTTAAGCGCAGCGTTCCTGGATATCGACACAGTCACTGAACCAGTCGTCAAAGCTGGCTTGCAACTTTCTGGATACGACCCGGACGATCGCGATAGTCCCCTTTTCAAAGAGACCTTTCGTACTCCCATCTACGAGGCTCTCTTTCAAATAGCACAAGAAAACCTGAGGCATATTGACGTCGTTCTAGTCGGTCCGTTCACATCGGAGATGCAAAATGCCGATTGGCCGAAAACACTAGAAGAACGCTTTCAGGCTTCCATCGAAATTCACTACGTCAGCTGTCAGCCCGAACAACGACGCATTCGGATGCAGCAAAGAAATCATCCCCGAGACCAAGCCAAGCTCGCCGACTGGACGAAACATGTAGCTTACTACCCCAACGAGCTACGTCCGGCATTCGAACATCGCTTCGTCGATACCAGCGATAGCGCTTGAGAAGAAGGTTTCGCGTGGGACCCAAAAGGTAGGATGGCATCGCTGAGGCCGCAGCGGAATA
>JBNMOQ010000241.1:0-7905 GCA_051275055.1 Candidatus Pelagisphaera sp. | reverse complement strand
TAGTTGCCCCGGAAATAGATCCATTCGGAGCAAGGTAAAACTGAACCTTTGTCTTCAGCGACCTAGCAGTCAATGGATGCGACTCGATCGCCTGCAAAATCGCCTGCTTCAAAGAGGCGAAGTAACTAGACAACTGATCCTGATTTACGGTACTGAGTTCGTTCCAATCAGTCGACGGCATCGAAATGGCGCTTAGCTGAGACAGATTCTTTTTGAGACGGTCAACTACGTCGGAAAGATCTACTTTCTCCGGAGCTTGAGGCTTAGGGATTTTCTGCGGCTTAACGGTATTCTTTTCTAGAAATTCCTTATAGCTCGTCGTTTGAGGCTTAGGTTTCGGCTCCACCTTTACAGGAATGACTATCTCAGGCTCTCGCTCAGCAGGCGGCTCGGGCACGGGCTCAGGCTCCTCAGGAACTACCGGCGGCAGTTCCGGTATTTCCGGCGGCACAAATTCGTTCGGCTCATACGTAACCGCAGGATCCACTTGCTCTACAGTTGACGAAGATGAGGGCGGAGGAGATAAGATGAAGATCAACTCCTCCGGCGCTTTCTCTGGGTTAACCATCGACTTGATCAAGAAAAAGACCACCACCGCGAAATGAATACTCGCGGAAAAAATTAGTGGTCCTTTCTGGTCGAAATACATGGTTTAATCTTTCGCGGGCGATGCGATCACTCGTCTTCCGGACGCGTCACTATGTTGAACTTTTGCAATTTATACCGCTTCATCAAATCGATCAAGGTGACGAAGCTTTGCATCGGCGAATCACCATTGGTCCGAATCGACATAACTGGCGGATCGCTCATCTCCCCGTAGCGCTTCAGCTCGCTTTCCAGCTCGACCATGCCAACCTTATTGTTGTCGATTTGGTAGCCCTCGGGGGTCACTAGTAGGTCGACTGAATCTTGCACATCGCTGGACTGATTCTGCTCAGAAGTAGGCAAATCCATTTCCAACATTTGCTCCTTTTCGATGAGCGGCGTACTGATCATGAAAATAATGAGCAAGGCGAAGCCCAAATCAATCAGAGCAGTCACATTGAGCTCCGAATTCGGCTCTAAAGGTCTTTTTCTGTGAAACGATCTAGCCATCTCGATTCCCTAACGGCTCTCCAGCTCAATCATATCCGCCAGAGCGCTAGCGAAGTTTTCTAGTTCCGTCACCAAAAGCTTGTTACGAGACAAAAGATAGTTGTACCCAAAAACCGACGGAATTGCCACGCACAAGCCAGCGACCGTCGTCAGCAAAGCTCCCGAAACCCCAGGGGCCAAATTCTGAAGCGAAGCGCTCGCCTGCAAACCCACTGCTCCGAAAGCATCCATCACACCCCAAACCGTACCGAGCAATCCAAAGAATGGCGCTCCCGAAACGATCGTTGCTAGAAAGATCATACTCGATTCGTAGTTCAATGTCTTGTTCGCCAAAGTCCGCTGCAAAGCATTCTCGACATGCTCGACGCGAGCCGCTCGCAACTGCTCCATACTTTCGCCCGCCTTCGGCTGGATTCGATTGTAAGCGTCGATCGCATCCGAATACAGCGCCGCATAAGGCACGCGCTTCGGAGCCTTGAATGTCGGCGGAGCTTCAAGGATGGAGCTCAGTCGATGCAGAGATTGCTCGAATCCGAGATTAAACAATCGCAGGCGCTTCAGCTCCCAATACTTGCCCAGCATGATCGCCCACGCGCAAACGCTGAAAAACGCCAATGCGACAATGATGACCCTGCCAGCGTCATTACTCTGGCTGAAATACGTGAAAACACTTGGACCGCCGGACGCGGCGAAAAGAGAAAATAGAACCATTGAAACCGGGATATTACGTTATAAGACAACAGGTCGCTCAAACCCTAACTCTTTGAAACGAAGCAAGCGCTTCCGTTCAATCTATTTTCATCGATTCACAGGAAAAATTCGCGCTTGAACCATTAGGGCGAGAAATACGATTGCTCTGCCCCCCAACCTTCCTCTTATTCCACATCTTTAACTCTCCTCTTCACTTATGGACTACATACAGCGCGCCCTTAAAGAACTGCAGGACAATCGAGGCAATCAATCGGACAAGCATATGCTCGTCGGATTGGATGGATTCGTGGATACGATCATCCATCTTGTCGGCAAACGTCATGGTCCCAGCGACGACTTCACTCGTATTGACAGCATCGAAGCCTTCGGTAATCGCATCCTAGGAGCCGCTGGCAAGAGCGCGAACATCGAGATGTTTCCCAAGATGGAGAAACTCGGCGGCAATGGCCCAATCATGGCAAACGCTCTTTGCGCTGCAGGATTTCCGCTCACTTACATCGGCGCCCTCGGCAAACACGCCGTGCTTCCCGTATTCAAAGAATTTGCCAAAAAGACCAACGCGATCACCGTCTCCGATCCAGGACTGACCAACGCCCTCGAATTCAACGACGGCAAGATCATGATGGGCATCACCAACACGTTGGAAGCCGTGACCTACGAGGCCATTATCGAAACGATGGGCCAAGGCGCATTTTTCGATAAACTCTCCCGCTCAAGCTTCGTGGCCCTAGTCAACTGGACCATGATCCCGAACATGACCGCAATTTTCCAGGCGCTCACTGATCAAGTTCTGCCAAGTCTGCCTCCAAAAGAAGGCGGACGCACATTCTTCTTCGATCTCGCCGATCCCGAAAAACGCTCTGAGAGCGAATTGATCGAGGCGCTTCACGCCATCGCCAAATTCCAGAACTTCGGCAATGTCACTCTCGGCCTCAATCTAAAGGAAGGCCAGCAGGTCAATGTAGCCTTCAATCTCGGCGAAGGCGCCGACGATGCCGACTCGCTCAAACGTCTCGCCTCGAAAATTCGCCGCCAATTGAATATCGCCACCGTTATCCTTCACCCGACTCGCCGCGCCGCCTGCGCGACCAAAGATGGCGAATGGTGCGTCGAAGGACCTTACGTCGAAAATCCAGTCATCACGACCGGAGCCGGCGACCATTTCAACGCAGGCTTTTCGACCGGACAGCAACTCGGACTCTCGCCCGAAGCATGCCTTACCGTAGGCGTTTCCTTCTCCGGTTTCTATGTTCGAACAGCCCAGAGCCCGAACCTCAACGACATCGACACTTTTCTCAAAAACTGGTAAACCAATTTCCATGAATCACGCCTACTCCCTAACAGGAAAGCTGTTCACCTTCGAAGGATCCGAAGGTAGCGGAAAATCGACCCAAATCGAACTTCTAGCCGACGAGCTCGAAGGCATGGGTCACGAAGTCATCGTAACCCGCGAACCCGGGGGCACAGAGATCGGCGAGGAAATTCGCCATCTTCTAATCCACAATTCCGCCGGTGCGAACATGACTCCTGAAACGGAGCTCTTACTTTTCGCAGCAGCGCGAGCTCAGCTCGTCCGCCAAGTCATTCTCCCCGGCCTCGAATCGGGGAAGATTATCCTTTGCGACCGATTTCTCGATTCGACTACCGTCTACCAAGGAGCCGCTCGCAGCATAGCCACCGATCCAGTGAGCTACATCAACCAATTCGCAGCGGCTGCAATAACGCCTGACCTCACCTTCATTCTCGACGTGCCCGCCGAAGAATCGATTGCCCGCGTCAAGCGCCGCATCAACGACTTGCCCGACCGCATGGAGCAGGAGAACGTCGATTTCTACAAGAAGGTGCGCGAGGGCTATCTTTTGCTAGCCCGCTCCCTTCCCGAACGGTTTTACGTGGTAGACGGCACTCGCGAACTGAAAGTAAACCAAGAGGATATCCTCAAAACGGTACTCGAGCACATCTAGAGCTCTCGAAAACCATACAGTGCCCGCCACCCTTTCAGATCAATCTCCCTCCCAACTCGTCGATCGCGCGATTCAGGAGAACCGGCTCGCTCATGCCCTGCTAATACATGGGCAGAATTTAAAGCAAGTCGAAGAATTCGCTCAAGAGCTCGCATGCAAGCTCATGGAGATCGACCTTTCGGGAAATCTAGAAGAAAGCCTGGCGCGTCATCCCGACGTCTTTTTTATACGGCCTTCCAAAAAATCGCGCATCATCTCCGTCAGTGACACGAGGGAACTCATTCGCAAAATCCAGCACTCCCCCCAACGCGGCGACCGAAAAGTCGCGTTCATCTTCGAAGTCGATCGTCTCAACGCCAGCGCCGCCAATGCCTTCCTCAAAACACTGGAAGAGCCGCCGCTCAATACCACTATTCTACTGCTAACAACACGACCGCACTCGCTTCTCGCCACGATCCGCAGTCGCTGCCAACTCTTTCGACTCCCCACATCCGAACAAACCTTCGACGACGAACGAGCAATCGCATGGCTCGATAGCTATCGCTCCTGGCTTTCCGATCTTCTCGAAAAACGACCTGGCGGAAAAGCAACCGTGCCCCACTACGTGATCGGACTTTACGGGCTGGTCGAACGCTTTCGACACACCATCGAATCCATTACCAAGGAAACGTGGAAAACGCTTTCGAAACAACTTCCGGAAGATCTCGGCGACGACGAACGTATCGCCATGGAATCACGGATCAGCATTTCGCTTCGCCAAGATTTCCTAGCCGCCATCGAAACGACCACTGAAAAATTCGCCCGGGAAAAGATGCGAGAACACCCGGAAGCCGCCAACAAGCTTGTCGACTCCGTACACTCTCTCGAAGATGCGACTAGCCTGCTTCGCCTAAACATGAAAGCCGAAGCCATGCTCGAATCGTTTCTGCTTCAGGCGCTGAGAATTTGGTCTAGCTGACGCTCAACGCGCGAACCTTTCCCTGTTTAACAAGGGAAGGACATACTGACAGTGGTACCCATTCCGGTTTCCGAAATAATATCCAAATGTCCATTACCCGCTTCCAGCAAACGTCGACACATAGAAAGTCCGAGAACGGACCCCGATGATAGAACGCTACCGCTTAAAATGCTCTGCAATTTATCAGGGCTGATTCAAACTACTGTTTTCAATAATTTTCCCCATACCTCAACTCTCCACAGATCTGTTCCAAGTCTATCAACATCAAGCACTTTAGAGCTCAAAGCACTAAGGTAACGGAATCTCTTCAACCCACTTTTGTCAACTATTCCAAATACGCAGAGAGTACGCAGGACCCTCCATCAAATCGAAACCTAAGTAGAGTCAGCAATCAGCCAAACTCAATCTATACGCGCCTCTACCAGTCCTATTAGAATAGATTAAAACAATACCCGAATTGAGTTCGGATAACCAATAGGCATAAACCCTCTTTAAATGCACTGTAGCGCGCAAAATGCTGAAACAGAGCATGTGTCGCTAAAATTGAGTAAAAGACAATCCGGCTCCCCGTTTCTCAACTCGCCCACCAACTAGAGTCGCGATTCAGAACAATCTCACAAATCAGCTTTGGACAATTCCTGCCCACAACTGCGGCAATACCGAGCTCCACTTTGGTGGTGGCTTAATCCACAAGAACCACACCCGTATTCTCGATCGATCGCATGCGAAACACGGGCAATTTCCGCGGTTACGATTCCCGTCGGAACGGCGATAATCCCGTATCCAGTCAGCATGATAATCGAAGCGAACATCTGACCCAAAGTCGTTTGAGGCGATAGATCTCCATAGCCGACAGTCGTTAGAGTCACAATCGCCCAATACATACTCTTTGGTATACTGGTGTATCCATTTTCCGGCCCCTCGATCAGATACATCATTGATCCTAAAATACACGCAAGAGTCACAACCGCGAAAACGAATACAGCTATCTTTCTCGCCGAAGCCCGTATTGCCTGAGCCAATTGATTCGCCTCCCCAACGTAGTGAACCATTTTCAATACTCGGAAAATTCGCAAAGCCCGCAACACCCGTAAAGACATCAAATAATGGGCCCCGGGCAAAAACAGATCCAAGAAAGTCGGCAGAATAGACAACAAATCCACGATTCCGAAAAAGCTTCGAGAATAGCGAAACGCGCTTTTGGCGACATAAAGCCGGATAATGTACTCAATCGTAAACAAGATCGTGAACATCCACTCGATACCAAAAAGCCAATGTCCGAATTTTTCCCGAACGGCTCCAACGCTATCAAGCATCACCATCACAAGACTGAGAATGATCGCGATAATCAGCAACACATCGAACAGCTTCTCCGCAGGTTTGTTACTAAGAAATATCACGCGACGACACTTCTCGCGAAAGCCCGTCCATTCCCAATCCGGATCATTAGAACTCGACATCCACTGACCCTAATTCAGATCTCCCGACACTCACAAATACAAAACGCCAATAATTATCTCGATCGTCACTCTAAACCTTGATTATCGAGCGAACCGCATGAAATCGATCAACATTGCCTAGCAGATCTCATACACCCACTTTCCTTCCGTGAATTCATCCCGTTCTCCCAATCTCCAACAAAGCATTCGCGAGCATCAAGAATTGCTCCTTAAACAAACCGAACGTTTTCTACAAGGCGAAGTCCTGTCATCTTCAATACGCGAAGCATTTCTAGCAACGCCACGTCACCAATTCACACCAAGATTCCCCGATGGACGCCCAGGATTGTGGAGCGATGTCGACGAGTCCCTACTCCTAGAACACCTAGACACTCTCTACGCCGACCAGCCCTTTTGCATCTACCGGAACAACCAAGGCGAGGTCGCTTCAACAATTTCCCAGCCTTCGTTAGTCATTTACATGCTGCATCTTCTCGAGCTTGAACCTGGTTCAAGCGTATTCGAACTAGGAGGCGGGAGCGCCTGGAACGCAGCCCTAATGGGACGCATAGTCGGCACCGAAGGACGCGTCTTCAGCGTGGAGGTAGAAGCCGCCCTCATCGAAAACGCCCAGCGCGCTCTCAGTAATTCTGGACTCGATAACGTGTCATTGATATTTGGAGACGCCATGCTTGGACTGTCCAATCACGGTCCATTCGATTGCGGCATCTTCACCGCCTCTGCATGGGATTTACCTACCGTCTTTTTCGAACAAATCAAAGAAGGTGGGCTCCTTCTCTTCGTCCTCAAATTTTCCGACGACTTCGACCTACTAACAGTGCTACGCAAAACGCCCGACGCATTCGTCAGCGAACTTCACTTCCCCTGCCGCTTCGTTCCCATTGCAGGAAAACATGCCCTCGAGCCCGATAACGTTACAAGCGAACCCGAATGCGCGTTTCATCGCTGGTTGATGCAAAAAAGCCTCGAACCCGACGATCTAGACCTGACAATCCAACGCGAAAGCCAATCAAGCCACCTTCCACCAAACGCCCACCGCTTCACACGAGAGAAATGCTCTTTCACCTGGTCTCTACCCAAATAGAGGATTTTCTCCCAAGGATGCGGTAAGTACGTTGAAAACACCGCAAATTCCACGCCTAGAATCGCTTCCTATTGACCTAAATCAAGCAATCCAAGACTGAATCGCGCTATAAATAGTATCGTTCAATTGTCCTCATTATTGAGGACGAATAACATCAGCTCTATCGGATAATGAATACGAAACATCGGTCAAACCAGAATCTCAACACAAGCATCGCCGCTATTCTCGGAATAGCCGTCTCTTGCTCCAATTTGCTCGGAGCAGACGGAAGTGCAGGAAACTCGACCCCGTTCGGCGAAGGGAAACTCTCCGTCGACGCTCGTATTCGCTACGAATACATCGATGGGAAAAACGGCGCCTCGGACGTCAACGCTCTCGGCGAGCGAACTCGCGTAGGCTATACTATTGCAAACGAAGACGGTATTTCGGCGATGGTTGAAGTCGAAGACGTCCACTTCATCGACTCCGATGATCGACCCGCTCTCGACGTACCGACCACCGAGCTCAATCAAGCATGGGTCCAAACCCAAGGCATCAAACTTGGACGACAGATCTACACCCTGGACGATCATCGTTTCATCGGGCACGTCGGATGGCGCCAAAACATCCAAACCTTCGACGCGTTAACCAGTT
>JBNMOQ010000240.1:0-7919 GCA_051275055.1 Candidatus Pelagisphaera sp. | reverse complement strand
GTAGCTCGAGTCATGTATCATGGGGATGCAGAGTGGTCCCCAGAAAACTCATACGCTTTGGGGTTTGCGAAAGACATTCTGAATATTCGATTACGCGAGCGACTACGGGAAAAGGAAAGCAAGGTGTATGGAGCGAGTGTATCGGGTTCTCTGAGCCGTTTGCCGGTAGAGCGGTTTTCGACGGGCTTTGCTTTTTCGTGCGATCCAGGAAATGCGGATGGCTTGATACAGAGCGCTCGTGAGGAAATCGAGCGTTTGCAAACGGAAGGCCCTTTGTCGGAAGATTTGGAAAAGATACGTCAACAACGTATCCGTAGCTTTGAGAAGGGCGTGAAGGAGAATCGTTTTTGGTTGGGAGGTTTGTCGCGTTATTTGCAGGAAGAGCGACCAATGGAAACGATTCTACGTGGACCGGAAGTAGCGAAAGCGTTTAATGGCGAAGAGGCGCAACGAGCGGCTCAGTTGTACTTTGACGAGAGTAATCGATTGATCGCGAAGTTGAATCCGAAGTCTAAGGAGTGATTGGGTGATTTAGTTGACCTTGGTTTTATTAACAGGATACGGGGCTGCGCCGCTGTATGATGGCTTTGCCAGTATGATGGTGTGTGCAAATGTTTCATGCTGCCGACATCGGAGGTATCATGCAACGAAGCATATCCTGTTTGAAGTAAGGCCTATCGACTCCTTTTTAAACGAGGTTTTGGCGTTTTCGTTCGAGGTACCGTTTTGAGTAGTCGATTTTGAGTTCCACCCACATAGGAAGGTGATCTGACATTTGGTGAGTTCTCCAGTAGGATTTATAGTAAGATGTTTTTGAGCAGTAGTTCGGGTCTTTCCTTTGAATGTCTTCAGGTAGGCGCCTCCCATGGTCTTGTCGGGAATCTCTTTAAGTGCAGCTTTGAGGTTTAGTAGCCGATCTATGGAGCGTTTCTTTCGGGAGATTTAGAATCGATCTTATTATAGAAGAGCATTGGGGTATGGGGTTAAACGTTGTATGGTGGATGTACGCTCACGAGTTTGAAGCGTATCCAAACCTACTTGAGTTGTCCTTTTAGCGAGTACGGGGTTAATCTGGAGAACCTTTGATTAGATAGTGGAAATTGACGGCGAGGTCATTCTTGATACATTCGCAATTTGAGTAAGAAAGCTTTGTCAGAATGAAAAACTCCGTTTAAGGGATTACGTTCATATGGCGGATAATAGTTTTGCGAATAAGGTGGCGATTGTAACCGGTGCTGGAAACGGAATCGGTTTTGAGATTTGTCGATCGTTGGCGACTCAAGGCGCAACTGTTTTATTGAACGACTTGGATTCATCCTTGGCGCTGGAAGCCGCTGAGAAAATCAATTCAGAGGGAGGTGTTTGCCGGCCGTTTTCCGGAAATGCGGGAGACCCTGAGTTTGTGGAGAAAATGGTTGCGGAAGCAGTGACTCGGTTTGGATCGATTGACATAGCGATCGCGAATGCAGGCATTACGACATACGGATCCTTCCTGGAGTACACGGTCGAAAAATTCCAGAAGCTCGTTGGTCTTAATCTTCAGGGTAGTTTCTTTCTGGCCCAATCAGCAGCGAAGCAAATGAAGGAACAGGGTACAGGCGGACGGATTTTGTTTATGTCGTCCGTAACGGGCCTTCAATCACACCCTCACTTGGTTCCTTATGGAATGACTAAGGCTGCGTTGATTATGTTGGCTAAGGGCTTGGTAGGAGAATTGTCGCAGTATGGGATTACGGTAAACGCGATTTCTCCAGGAGCGGTGCGAACTGAACGTACAATTGGCGATGATCCGGAATTCGAAGCTAGCTGGTCGGGAGCGACCCCAAATGGACGTGTCGCTTCTCCTGAGGATATTGCTGATGCTGCGTTGTTTTTAGCTTCGGATAAGGCAAAGCACGTGACAGGGCAAAACTTGGTGGTGGATGGAGGCTGGACGAGTACTAGCCCAGTACCCAATTTAGTGATACCGAATTAAGGGGAGATTTGTTACGTTGCATCCATTGGCGCCGATATTTCCAAAGAGTAATCAATGTTGAGAATATCCATTAATTGTAGTAGCATATATGTCATGAGGAATATTTCATTTTTAACGAGGAGCGCTTTTGCGCTAGTGCTTGCAATCGGATTGCTGCGAGGTGTCGCTGACGCTAAATCTGCGAAAGATCATCCCAACATCATTCTGATTTTCGTGGACGATATGGGTTATGGGGATCTCGCTTGTTATGGAAATCCGAAAAACCGCACTCCTAATATTGATCGACTTGCTGCTGAGGGGCAGCGTTGGACGAGCTTTTATGCGTCCGGAGCCGTTTGCGTTCCGAGTAGGCGAGGGCTCATGTCTGGTCGGCATCCCGCATTTTTGAATGGGGTCAGATTCGTTGATATTCGTGATCAATTGTTACCCGCGATGTTGAAGGAGCAAGGATACGCCACGGCGATTTTGGGGAAATGGCATTTGGCGGGATATCCGGAAGATTTTACAAAGAGTCCAATGCATCCGCTTGAATGCGGGTTTGATTACCACTATGGAACGCCAGGCAGCAATGATGTGCCGGCACCTGTTGGGAAGAAGCAGACGCGAGCGCTTTTTGATGTGACCGAGAAGTTTACTTTTCAGGTACCTTTAATTCGCGGGCGTGAGATCGTAGAGTTTCCTGCAGATCAAGAGTTGTTTACGAAGCGGTATACAAAGGAAGCTGTTAACTGGATTGCGGAGAATAAGGATAAACCTTTCTTTCTCTACATGGCTCACAATATGCCGCACGCGCCCGTGTTTGCCTCGAAGGAATTTCAGGGGCGTAGCGAGGGCGGGCGATTCGGCGATGTGGTTGAGGAGATCGACTGGTCGGTGGGCCAAGTTATGGCTGCGTTGAAAGAGCAGGATATCGAAAAGGAAACGCTAATGATATTCACGAGTGATAACGGACCCTGGACGATGTTTGGACCGCATGGAGGAACTGCCGCTCCGCTGCAAGGCGAGAAGGGGACTTCTTGGGAAGGTGGATATCGCGTGCCGGGAATTTTTCGCTGGCCAGGGAAAATTAAACCGGGAGTAGTCGATGATATGGGAGCGAATCTCGACCTGTACGCGACTTTCGCTGCGTTGACTGGAGGAGGAGAACCAAGTGCCGAATCCGGATACATCTCGAAAGATCTAACGGGCACGCTGCTTCGTGGGGAAACAGGACCGCGTAAATCTTGGCTTTATAGTAGTGGCGCGATTGCGTATCGATCGGGTAATTACAAAATTCATCTCAGTACGAAGAATCGCTCCTCCAATCCTGATACGCGAGAACGCGAACAAGTCGTTAAATATGAACAACCGCTTTTATTTGATTTATCGCAGGATCTTGGTGAGAGGAACAACATCAGCGCTGAGCATCCGGAGTTGGTCAGTCGTTTGCTTGGAGAACTGAATGCTTATCAAAAGCGCTCAGGAGCAGACTGATAGGCGGCGTTTTTATCATGGACGCGGGAACGACCGCTCGGCCTGCGTCGGCGCAACGCAGTGAAGACGTGAGATCGGTCGCTACCATTAGGGTTGGGTCTTGTGTTGCCAGTATTCGTTGAAGAAGCCGGCATCAATGATGCCTTTGGGGTGACGCTCTGATCTTGCGACGTTTAGGTTTACGATGGCCCAGTCAGGTAATTTGGGAACTTGCAGGGAATTGCTGCCGCCGGAGAATTCGCTGAAAGTGAAACTCGAATTGATGACGATGTAACGTTCGGGGTTGAGGGGGTTTGGGTAGATGAGAACGGGCGTGGCTTCATCGGTTGAATAGCGTTTGTCGGCGAACCTGAATTGCGATCCGCTCCATTGGATTGGCAGTTCTTTGTGGATACGCGCCAGGATGCTATTGCTGGATGGATCGCCCCAGAGGATGAGGTGGCCTTTTTGAATATCCTGAGGTGTGACATCTACATCTCGCTTAACCCGAACTTCTCCTCGAAACTGCTTCCACCATTGAGCAATGGCGTCTTTCGATTCGGACTCGACCCATTCGTCCAATTCGGACGAAGAGGATTTACCCGAGGGAAGCACGAAGAGGAAACGACTCATGAAGGCATCGTCAATGGGGCCTTGGAGCCCATGGGATTTCGTCATGAGGCCGTCCTGCTTGCCAGGAAACGTCGGGGCCCAAAGTCCCCGGTATTTACGAAAGGCGAGGAGTCGCAGGCCGGTTGGACTGATGGGAGAGAACGTTCTCACCCGTTGTCCATTGATCAAGATGATGGGGTCGGTCGATTGAATCTGAGGGGGTACGTCAATTCTAAACGCTTGAATGTTTTTGGTTTTGATATCGAGAAGATCTTCTCCGACTACCTCAATGGTAACATCAGAACGCTTCCAATGCTCGTCGAGCGCATCGACTGTGAGCCAGAGCATTTTGTTGTAACGTAAGGTGTGGGTGGTAAATCGGATTTCGTTGGGATAGGGATCGATTGGTTTACTCGCCCACCTCTGCACCTGATCGTTTATAATCTCGATTGATGCTGAGTCGTATTTATGCCCCATGCCGGGTCCGATGATATGTGCAAGCTCCAGGTTTTCGTTTACCATGTACTCCGTCATGATATCGGCGGCTTGCTTCTGTTTATCTTCGGAGCCACTGTAGGCGATAGTGGGGCAATGGAACAGGTTTCGGGCGTATTGGGTAGCGTCGTACAAGTTGTAGAGCTTTTGTTCGTACCAGGTTGGTTGAGGATCTTTGCTTATCGTATCCGCATAAACGGCGGTTTCGGCGAATCCTGCGCCAGGTGCAGCGGCAGCCCAGAGTCCTGCATGATGCGTGGCCATGTGCCAAACGACAGCGCCTCCCATTGAGAAACCACGCACGGCTGTACGTTTTGAGTCGATTCGGTAGCGTTCCGAAACGGATTCGAAAGCTTCGAATGTGTCGATTTCGCCGACGAACTTGTTGGCATTGCAGTAGCGACCAAAAGGGTGAATAATTATGGTGTTTGGAGAATGGAATTTGCCCGGACTGGTCTCCCGGTCGTTTATGAATTTAATTTCCGAAAGCGTGTTTCCGCGACCATGGTACCAGATGTCGAGGCGTTGGTCGTCGCTGCCATCGAAGTCGTAAGTATCCGGTATTTCGAGACCATAGGGCTGAACGGATCCATCCACGTCTGAAATGTAACCGCGAACCACGAGACCGGTTTGTCGAGTCCAGGGGGCCTCTCCGTTCTTGAGCAAGCCAGCTCTTAGCTTGCCGGTTTCTAGAAGTTTGGCTGCGACATCGAATTCGTTTGGTTTCTCATCGCGATAGAATTGGTCGTGAACAAGAGCGTAACGAACAGCGTTGTAGTAGATCTCGGCGTCGGGAATTAACGTTTTGGATCGAGGAGCCAGGTCATTGTCGGCCTTGAGGACATTTATAGCAGCTCCAAGCTCAGCGAGTTTTTTTTCGAGTTTTTCTCGAACGTCACTAGGTATTGAAATTCCGGGGGGAGGATTGGCCGCGTTCGCGCAGAGTGGTATGAATAGTGAAGCGAGGCTTATAACTAGCGTTCGATGCAATCTCATTAATTGGGTGCGTGGGGAAAATTATGCATTTTCTTGATTCACCGCAGCCAAAGGTTTCTGGCAGTGAAACATAAGGTTGCCGAGGCCCGCTCCAAATCCGAGGCCATGGAAAGCGCCCCAGAGGAGGCGGCCTGTTGTGCCGCCGAAGTAGGTGTTCGCTTCGTAGCCAAGGTAGTAGCCGATAGTGTGGAAAGTGAAGAGGATCGAAAACGCGGCAAGGAAACCGTTTTTGGAGCCGAAGGCATTTTGGAAGAGCCAAGTCATGGCGGCGAGTCCGAGAAGGGAGCCCCAGAGGTCGCCATGGTATCTGCCCTTTATGCCAAACCAAAGAAGGCACCAGAAGAGAGCGTAGACGAGGAACGATATGGCGAAGAGTAGGGCGAATCGAAGCACGATTTTCGGAGCAATGGCTAGGCGACTCAGAGCCAAGCCTGAGAGAATCAGATAAACCGCCGCGATTGCGCTGTACATCGGCGCTTGTCCTGGAACCAGGCGGAATGCCCAGATTGCGTAGGCGAGCAGGCTTACGAGTCCAAAGCTTATGCTTCCGAAGATGATCGAAAACGATTGGCTTGGAGCAGGTTTGATCGCGCCTTGTGAGGATCGGTCGAGAACGCTGGGTGGGGTGAGTCCAAAGAACTTCATGCGGAAAACCTGGAAGCTCAGGTTCAGATAGGCAATACCGATTTCTTCCCGTTTAATCGCACTCGGATTGCTCCGCTGTATCGATTTACGAATCAAGGTCGCCGGCCGACCTCACGCCTTTACGCTACTACGGCGGTGCAGGCCGGGCGGCCATAAAGGCCATGAATGGCCGCTCGGAGATCGGCCGCTGCCTTTCCGGTCGTGTTTTGAGCGTGGCGGCGGGGTCAAATGGCTTTCTGGAAAATTGATTGGAATAAAGCTCGCCCTTTTCTTTTCGGACGCTTGATTTTTTAGAGAGCCTTTTGCCCGGCTATTGAATTCATCCACTGTTTGATTGCTTCTTCTATGACCGAACCGAAATACATTGTCGTTGGAAATTCTTCGGATGACCCCTTTGCGATCGACGTCGCATTTGCCATGGGGCAGAGCGAAGATGTGGCTGACCTGATCAGCATGAAACGTTTCGCGAATACAGAATTTTGTCCGAGATTCATTTCCGATGAGCAGGACTTCAAGGAGATCGGAAATAAGCTCCGCGGAAAGAGTATCATCATTGTCAGCACAAGCAGCTTGGTTATGAGTCGCCAGAGCTTGGCGATGCGTACCTTGATGATTGCTCGAGCCGCTAAGGAAAACGGCGCTTCGGAAGTGATTTTGGTTGAGCCCGATCTTTACTACAGTGCTCAGGATCGTGGTCCTCGATCGGATCTTGGTGAAACGGTGGGCGAACGTGAAGAAAAGGATTTGAAGAAATTCGATGGTCAGTTGTTCACGGCAAAACTCTACGCTCAGATGCTCAAGTTGGCAGGGGTCGACCGCGTGCTTACCGTGCACAATCACTCTCACTCAGTGCAGACGATGTTCACCGAAGTGTTCGATGGGAAGTTTCACAATATCATCCCGTACAGCATTTACGTGGATTACATTTTGAATTCGAATATCGTGAGTTACGGTGACGATGGCGAAGGTTTGGCATTGTGCGCGCCGGATAAGGGCGCTCGCGAATTCGTGAAGGAGATGTGCAATCGATTGAATTTGAGCAAAGCCAAGTTCGTGCTTTTGGACAAAGAGCGGACGGGAGAGCGAAAGGTCGAGATCAAGATCCACGCGGAAAGCGAGTGGAGTTTAGATGAGATTAAAGGTCACGACATTGTTTTGTTCGACGATATGGTGCGGACGGGATCGACTGTTGTGCAATCCTGCCAGTTGCTCAAACAGGTCAATCCAGGCAAAACCGTGTTTGCTTTGACTCACTTTTACGCAAGTGAAGAAGGACGTGTTAAGATGGCGAATACGGCGATCGATGAAATTCTTACCCTGAATACGATACCAACCGTGCTCAATCGCGATATTCAAGGTCGCCTTCGCAAGAAGATGGTCGTGTTGAAAATCGAGAAATGGTTGGCTTTGAATCTGCGCCGTATCCTTGAGTTGCCTGTACCGTCTCAAGGAGAGGATGACAGTATTTATTCGATCGACATGTCCTCGAAAAACCTTCGTTGGAAACACAAGATTTGGTTGAGCGAGCAGTTAAAGGCTCTGAATCACGAGTAGGTCGTTAGGCCTGTATTTGGCTGATTGAAGCCCTTTTTATAAGCATTAGGATGCATCGAATTGCATTATGAATAGTTGGATCTATCCTTGACTGTGTTGCGTTAAATTCTAGGTAAATAGGGACCGTGCCGTCCACTTCCGGGCTTTAGATCGGAATGCTTGCGACCGGTATCGTTTCCGGTTATCAATT
>JBNMOQ010000239.1:0-7956 GCA_051275055.1 Candidatus Pelagisphaera sp. | reverse complement strand
CAATACGTTAGAAACCACACCCCAAGAAATTATGAAAAACGAACACACTCCCACCAGAAACGTCGACACCGGACGCTCTCTCAATCGGTACATCAAGCGATTTTTTATTCCTACATTTGTCGCCGGATTCGCCGCGTTGATATTGTTTCTCTTATTCGCTAGAAACGACTACCGGTCCGCAGAACCCGATGTAGCCCCTTCCGACTACGTCACTCGAGGAAGCGACTCCATGCTAAGCCGGAGCGACCGCCCAGAAACACTTACGTACACTCAAGCCGTCTTCACCTCGCTCGATCCGCAAATGCTGGTTCTCTCCAAAAAAATCGAGGCGTTGGAAGAGGCGGGTCCAAAATCCTGGCCTAATCGGCGCGACGAAGTGGTCCATGCTTGGGAAACCTTTGACGTCACATACAAGGCCATCTCCGACGGCCTGCCAAATAGAAAATGAGCGTAATACTCAGATTAAAACGAGTTCAATCACGTCGGCCATGTGCATGCGCCTACTCGTCACTAACCATCCTCAAGGGATCCAAAACGGTACGGGCCTCTTCCTCGCTCAATTCTCCTGACTGCACCACCGCTTCAAGGAGCGTCAAATCCTCATCGTAGGCTTTCTTCGCTATTGCCGCTGCACTATCGTAACCAATTTTCGGATTCAATGCAGTGACGAGCATCAGTGACTGGTCGACATGACTACGACAGCGTTTCTCGTCGACCAAAAGACCGCTTACACACTTCTCAGCAAAGGTCCTAGCTCCTGATCCAAGGCATTCAATACTCTCATGCAGGCAATGAGCTATAAGCGGCAAGGTTGTATTCAACTCGAATTGACCGTCTGATCCGCATCGCTGCACGGTGTAGCAAAGGCCCGACACATAATGGCACACCTGTATGAGCATTTCGCACATCACAGGATTCACCTTTCCCGGCATGATTGAGGATCCAGGTTGGACCGCAGGCAACTTGAGCTCTGCCAGCCCCGCCCTTGGCCCGGAACCTAACAATCGAATGTCGCTGGCAATTTTGAGCAAACTAGCGGCGATCACTGCAATTATTCCGGCAACCTCCACCGAATCATCTCTCGCGCTTTGGGCTTCGAAATGGTTTTGGGCTTCCCTGAAATCAATCCCGGTATCCTCGCTCAAGAGTCGACTTACCAGGTCTCCAAAACCCTTTGGAGCATTAAGACCCGTGCCTACGGCCGTCCCGCCAATCGCCAGTTCTCGCATGGCCTCTGAAGCTCTTTCGGTCCGCTCAAGCGACTTAGCAACTTGCATCGCATAGCCATCAAACACCTGTCCCATCGTCACAGGTACCGCATCCATAGTATGGGTACGCCCAACTTTCAATATAGTCTTCCACGCTTCGCCCTTCCCTTTCAGTTCATGTTCTAACAACTTCAACGATGGATTCAGTTTCTCTTTTAGAGCCAAGGCGACACTTACGTGCAACACCGTAGGAATGACATCGTTAGACGACTGACTCAAATTCGCATGATCGTTAGGATGCACCGGCTTTTTGGAACCCAGTGGTTCTCCAGCGAACTGACTGCATAGATTGGCAATAACCTCATTGGCATTCATGTTTGTAGAGGTACCCGAACCAGTCTGGAAAACGCCTACCGGGAACTGCGAGTCGTGCATACCGGCTACTATCTCGCCTGCAGCTTTCTCGATCTGTGTCGCTCGTTTAGGGTCTAATCTTCCTAGCTCACAGTTCGCAATGGCACACGCCCGCTTGACCCTTCCGAGACAGCGGATGAACTCGATCGGCATACGCGACTCTCCCACTGGAAAGTTTAGAACGGCTCGTTGCGTTGACGCGCCAAAGAGCGAAGCCTCCGGCAACCGTACCTCTCCCATCGAGTCAGCTTCAATTCGATCCGTGCTCTTTCCGTGATTCATTAGAGGGAGTTAACAGAGTTTTTAAGTCAATGCAACGACCCAATATTCTGCACGAAAAACTCGCAACGCAGCTTTTCTTCCACGGTTGCGGTAAATGCAAAATGCAGATTTAAAACCGGCAATATCATGCGCATTGCAACGTTGTTAACCACTTGCTTAGACACAACCCGTTCATACAGCTTCGGCTCCAATACTCCGATTGAATGTAAAGCGGGTCCCTTCTCCCTGGTTCCCCTCCTGGTAAATGCTTGTTTCTCATCTATTGGTATAACGAATGCCTTTGGCGCGGTAAATGCGTTACTCCTTTCAAACAATCTATCCGTACAAACAACCTCTAACGCTATGAAAATGATAAATACAAAATCAATCGTAACATTAACTGCATTACTGGTTACACTAGCAATCGGATGCAGCGACAAACAAAAAGGAGACCAAGTGAAAGTAGAAGAAAAAGCAGAAAAAGTTATAAGCAAGGCAAAGGCAACGTCCAAAGAAGTGGCGGACATGACAAAAGACGCATGGAATTCATTATCTGAATACACATTCGATAAGAAGGATCAGGCAGCCACGTTCATCGACAAGCAAATCGCATCTCTCGACGACGAAATCGAAGATCTGAAAAAGTCCGCATCCAAGTCGTCCAATGCGAAGGAAAAGACGGCCCAAGCTATAGACGCACTAGAGGAAAAACGACGCGACTTCGCCCTTCAGACAAAAAAGATGACGAATGCTACCAGTGAAACTTGGGATGACGTCAAGAACGAGACCCAAGAAAAATGGAATGACTTTACCACGTTTCTCCAAAAGACGAAGAACGATCTTTCATCCTCCTAAAACCACACTCAAATCAAAAACAATAGCGTCAAACATTTGTGTTTGGCGCTTTTTAGTGCCCACACAAAGAGACACGCTTTCGTTGCCTCTGAACCCGCTTACGGCAAAAAAAATCATTGGTTCGTGTTTGCCGATTCACTCTAAGTAACTGCGGATTGCAATGAATGGGATCGAGAATCGTGCACAACGCACGGATTCGAGAACACTACAGGTGCAGAATCATCCTGGCATGAATTGTGCAATTCATTAACTACCCCCAACAAAGGTTACTAAAAAAACACAAGACCGACTATTGCTATGCTTCAAGAATCTAGAGCCATTATCTCACCCAACATAACACACACGCCGCAGGTTCAATTCCGTGGGCGCATTGCCATGATCTCCACTCACGGATACGTCGCCGCTGAACCGCCCCTTGGGATGCCTGATACGGGAGGACAGGTGGTATTCGTCATAGAACTCTCAAAAAAACTCGGGGAGCTCGGATATGTAGTCGATATTTGGACACGTCAGTTTGAAGATCAACCCGCCGAGGAGTGGGTTAGCAAAAACGTTACTATAAGACGCGTACCCTGTGGCAACAGCGAATTCATACCCAAAGAGTACCTTTACCAATCCCTTCAGGAATATATTTCCAGAACCAAGGAAATCATCAAGCGAGAGTCTCTCGTGTACGACTTCATCAACAGTCACTACTGGGATGCCGGAATCGTTGGGCAGGCGCTCGGAGATTCAGCAGGCGTTTCCCACATCCACACCCCGCATTCAATAGGTACCTGGAAACGGAAAAAAATGGCGGAGGATTTCCCGGAAAATTCCAACAAATTCGAGGAAGTTTACAATTTCACGGAACGCATACGACAGGAACAAGCAATCTACAAAAGCTGTGAAACGCTTGTCGCCACCACTCCGATACAAGTTGATCTTTTCACTGAAGACTATGAGATTTCTCCAGGAAAAATCGCAATGATTCCACCGGGCTACGACGATAGCCGATTTTTCCCGGTCAGCGAAGCATCCCGAGACTCCATTCGGCAAAAGCTGAGCTTCGAAGGGAAGCGGGTCATAACTTCTATCGGGCGACTCAGCCGAAACAAGGGGTTCGATCTTCTGGTGGATGCGTTTGCAGTTGTGAGCGAGCGCGACCCCAATGCCTACTTGTATATGGCGCTGGGGTCGGAATCAGGCGAAACTACTGAGGATCCCATGTTGAACGAAATCGTGACCAAGGTCAAGAAACACGGGCTAGATGAAAAAGTCACGATCGGCAGCTCTCTGCCCGATGAGGCTTTGGCTGATTTCTATCGGGCCAGTGACGTCTTTTGCCTTCCGAGCCGCTATGAGCCGTTTGGAATGACGGCAGTGGAAGCAATGGCTTGCGGCGCTCCCTGTGTTGTAACGACCAATGGTGGACTGTATCGTACACTTGAATACGGTGTCGAGGCGCTTTTCGCAGACTCGTTTGACGCTCAAGATTTTGGCCTCAGCATCGCGAAGATTCTCAATTTTCCCGGCTTGCGCAACCGCATTTCCGAACGCGGATCCCGAAAAGCGCGAAGTCTCTTCACCTGGTCAGGAATCGCCCAACAGCTAATTGCTGCAGAAGAATCCCACAAGTCTCTCAGAACGAGTTTCGTCTAAGCCGCAACTAAATCCGTCCAAACAGAAAGCTCTGGTCCGCCAATGATTACCACGAAGAAAGAAGAGCCTGAACCTCAACTAAAGACTGCGGACACATTCCCCGTTCGCATCTTTTCTACTGACGTTGACGGAACCTTGATCGGAAACCCAAACGCCCTTTTGCTATTTAAGAAGACATGGGATGAGATCGATCCAAATTGCCGACCCCTTCTTTGCTACAACTCAGGACGACTAACCGAAGATCTTCTCGAGTTAATAGATCTCGAACCCCTACCCAAACCGGATTTCATGATTTGCGGCGTGGGTACCAGCATATACGATTATCGAGAACACAAATCGATCAAGAGTTTCAACGATATCCTCGACGAAGGGTGGAACCTTGAGGAAATTGAAAAGTATATGCGCGATCTGATCGGAGCTACGAAACAGCCCAAACGCTTCCAGAACGCGTACAAATCTAGCTGGTACTTTCCCGAAGCAAGTGCTGAACGGATTTTAGAGATCGAACAACAAATCGAAAAAAGAGGACTCGACTTGAATGTCGTCTATTCCTCTCAGCGCGATTTGGACATTCTACCCAAATACGCGAACAAAGGGAACGCGCTTTCCTGGCTACTGAAATATTTGAAAATTCCACGCGAAGCGGCCATGGTAGCGGGCGACACAGGAAACGACAGCGCTATGTTCCACAAAAAAGGAATACGAGGGATTGTCGTGGGCAATTCCCAACCAGAGTTGCACGAGGCCACTATTGGTCTACCTGTATATCGAGCCGAAAATTCCAGTGCGGAGGGAGTACTAGAAGGACTCCTGCATTTTAAAGTAATAGAACGTATCGCAGCAACGGAACGTGGCGATGCTCTCTGCGCCAAAGACGTTTCAATTCAGCCAAGACTGAAACGGCTAATCGACGAAGAATCGAGACGATCTCTAAAACCAGAAGATTACGAGTACCTTAGTATTGGATACGTTAAGGCGATCGAAGGACTGCGAAAGTGTATTACCCCTATGGGATTCGCCGCTTGTTCACCCCTAGACAACGAAACTTCAGGCACCGATGCTAACTATAGAAGCGTGTGGTCTCGAGACGGGTGTATTGCCGTTATTGGTTCTCTTTCCCTCAAAGAACCCGATATTAAGCGATGTCAAAAAGCGACTTTGACGACTCTACTCGACCATATATCCATTCCTGGTCAGGCGCCGGCGAACGTATCCATAGAAACGGAGGAACCCGACTATTCCGGAGTAGGCGGTATCTGTTCGATAGACAGTGGTCTATGGCTCGTCATCGCTTGTTTCGAGTATCTTAGGGTCAATAAAGATATCGATTTCATTCGTCAACACAGGCCCGAACTCCAACGAATGATGAACTGGCTTAGTGCCCACGATTCCAACAATGACGGGCTGCTTGAGATCCCAGAAGCGAGTGACTGGACAGACCTATTCGGACGGAGCTACAATGTTCTCTATGATGAGGCGCTTTGGTATCGGGCAAATGTGTGCTACGGCCGTATCCTAGAAACGATAGGCGATTGGAATATGGCAGGAGACTATCTTAGATGGGCCTCAATCATTAAAAAAAGAATTCTGGACAAATTCTGGCCATCCACCCAGGCCCGCAATGATGGAACGTATTCTTTTTCCGATCAGCAAAGCGCCATCGGGGACACGCAATATCTAATCGCACAGGTCACTCCTTTTGACTTTGACTGGCGCTGTGACGTCTATGCCAATATACTCGCTTTTCTATTCGATGTCGTAGACTACGACCGTGCCCAAAAATCATTCCGTTTTATGTGGGGAGTGGGGGTCAATAGCCCGTTCCCTGGAAAAAATTTATATCCCCCTGTGCAAGCAGGTGACCCCGGCTGGAGGGACTACTATACAGTCAACCTGCTTAATTTGCCCAATCACTACCACAACGGCGGCATTTGGCCGTTTGTCGGGGCGCAATGGGTACTTTTTATAAACAAGCTTGGCCTTCGCGAACTAGCGGAAAGCGAATTGCTACAAGTCGCGAAGCTTAATGAACAAGGCATCAACCAAGCGTGGGAGTTCAACGAATGGGCGCACGGCACCACAGGGAAGCCAATGGGCAAAGCCATCCAAGCATGGTCCTGCTCCGAGTACATCCGAGCGTTCAACCAACTAGGGCTAAACAAGTAGAAATGAATACAAGTGAACAAAATCAACCTACCGTCGCCTGTTTTGGTGAAATCCTGTGGGACTCAATGCCACAAGGCCTCTTTTTGGGAGGTGCCCCGCTCAACGTAGCCTACCATCTTACGAGGCTGGAACAACCGAGCTTGATGATATCTTCGGTCGGCCGAGACGAATTGGGATATCAAGCTATCCAGAAAGCCGAGGCTTACGGAATCGATATTTCTTGCATTCAGATTAGCGAAACATTTCCCACAGGAATCTCCGAAGTGACTCTCGACGATTCCAAAAATGCTGTTTATCATATACGGCAACCTGCTGCATGGGACAGTTTGTCGTACACTGAACTGTTGAAAGACAAACTGATTCAATGCCCAGCATTCGTATTCGGAACCCTCGCATCTCGATCAGCCGTGTCCCGCAATACCCTATTCAAAATACTGGATACGTATCAAGGCCTCACTCTTTGCGACGTCAATTTGCGTAAACCTCACGAGGACCGAGATTCGGCCTTGAAAATCGCCCGCAAAGCCCAAGTTGTAAAACTAAATGAGGATGAACTTCACGCTCTCAGCGGCACTGATCGCAGTACTTCTACTTTAGAAGAGGCTCTCGTTCGATTCAGGAATTTGGTAAATCCTTCGATGATCTTCGTAACTCGTGGCGGTAAAACTGCCGTCTATTTCGACGGATCAAGAACTATATATGCCAGTCCTCCCAAACACCTGAAAATCGTCGATACAGTAGGAGCAGGGGACGCGTTCACTGCGGCCCTCATTCAAGGGCTTCTGAGGGATATCAAAATCGAAGACTGTCTCGAAAACGCAGTTCGTCTTGGAAGCTTGGTAGCTGCAAAACACGGAGCGCAACCCGAATACGAATTTGCAGAACTAGCCGAGAATGTCCTACGGACCTAACTCATCTTACCATACAAGCACCCTTTGCACAAAAGGTCATGAGTCGGTGCTTTCTCAAGCGGCATAGTAAATAAGGTCGTCCTTAGGTGCACTGGACAAACATACCAGATGCAATGTTTCGCTAGATGACTCATTGCAGTTAGCATCATCAAATCGCTAGATCGCACGAATCCTTGCCCCTTTCCGCTTCTCACCCAATGGCCATGCATGTTGCTGTAAACCTCAGGATGGACACAAAAACAATCTTTCTCGATTCTATCACCAATCTATCCGTTGATATTCAATTAGCGATCACAAGCACCCTAATCGCCATATTGGTTTTTTTCCTATATTTTGGCTTGTGTATGCTCATTTCTCGCGGACTTAAATCGCTAGAAAAAATTTCGATTCTCCGAAAATCTGCTCTTTCCCATACGGATGGCCTTACGCTATTGCCTCATTATCGCTAGCGGGCTCTTTGTCGTTTCCGCCTTTGGGATTCCAATCGGAAATTTTTGGAC
>JBNMOQ010000238.1:0-8108 GCA_051275055.1 Candidatus Pelagisphaera sp. | reverse complement strand
TATTCTGCTCATGCCGCAATAAATAGGGCATATTTCGAATCATGGCAAAGTATTGAACTTATACGTTCATCGCCTCAGCGTACATGTACGGAAACCGTATTTGCGTACAACTACATAAAGCCAGTATCCTTGAGGCGCTTACAGAGATTGTTGCTAACCGTAATCAAATCTGGATACAAAAATTTATTGGGAGGCGAGCACCCAAAGCACTCCAAATAGCCTTTCTTTAGGCATTCAACTCTTTTCTCCAAAACACATCTATTTATCTCTTCGTAATTCCGTCGTAACTGATCCTTGTCTTGGGTTAGTTCCGACTTAATTTTTTCGAGGAGTTTCGCGTATTCATCAGAAGACGGGTCGTAGTTTTCACATTAGTCTTCGTGAATCAGAGAACCGTCTTTTAGCATTGGCAGCCGAAACAGATCCCGAGGTTTCGCGGGCTGATATGGATAAGCTGATGGGTGAGTTTATTTGGTATTGGGGTTCTAAGATCCTCTCCATTAGTGCGTTGAATTTCGTCATTCAAAGCGGTAAATTGCATCTCATAAGAAATCCCGAATTACGTCAGTTGCTAGCTGGATGGCCTGAAGACTTTGAGGAATTGAGACTCTTCGAGATGCAAGACCGATCGGTTTGGGATCGGGAATTTCTGCCTTATCTACGCAAACATAGCTATTTAGCTCAACTTTCCAGTGCATCAGATCATTTCCCAGGAAGTGATCAACCCATACCAAGTCTTTCTGTTCCTACAAATTCACAGTTGGAGAATCACCGTGAATTGCTCAAGAATCGCGAGTTTCAAAACCTTGTATTTATTCGATGGTGGGTACAATATGATATTCTGCTAGGCTACGACAGTGTTGAAACGCGGTTGGATACAGCCATTTCCTTAATTGAAGATCAGATCCAGCTATAGCTTGCTTATCCTTCAACAATCCATCCTCGACCTCATCGACGCGGAGCTAAGGAAACAGGGAATATCCGAAACCAATCAGTATTTGCTTTCAGGCTACGCTAGCATTTTAGGCATCGGACCGCAATTGTCCGAGCTTAGGCGCTAACATCTTCCCATGCCCAAGACATACCTCCTCAAGAAGCTCGATCCCTCCGCCTTGATTTGGAAGAATAGCAAGGACGACGATCAAATGCGGTTCTGCGGGGAGTCCGAAGAGGAAGCCAGGCAGAATACGGCGAACTACACGCAGATTCCAAAAAAGCCCTTCGCTCCTTCTCCTTGGAAAGATCCTAGTCTGACTTCATGCGAGATGGAGTACAATGGGGGCGGAGTTTCGGGGATTGATTGAGAAGATTAGACCGATACCCGCGAGGGGTTAGACTGTCCTTGTCTGTTCGATGCTCTCAGCCCTCGCCTGCCCAGCGAATCGTTCACGAGTGTGCGAGAAGGCCAGCCATCGGAATAATTGAATATGCTATCAACCGGAAATTGCGAAACAATCGGTCGCCTGTATCTGCTTTGTGTTCCTAGAGGGAGATTGCAGTTATTTGAAGTCCGCTCGGCGAGTTTATTATTTGGTCGACGTTGAGAACCGCTTCTTGGCTGGTGACGCTTCCGTATGTATTTATAATCTGAATTTTATAGAGTCCTTCGTGCGAGAATAGAGTCTCCGCGAAGGAGAGTTGGGCATTGGTGGCTCCTTGGATGGGAGACCCATTTACATACCATTGGTAGGAAGGCGGTGGATACGCTTCTACGTTAATTGACAATGTGGTGGAATCGCCAAGCATTGTGTCGGTGTGCTCGGGTTGGGTCAAAATACTCGGGGCGCTGTAGACGGTGAGATCGAAGGATTGAGTGACGTAGGCAGTTCCATCACCTATCGTAATCGTCAGTGTAGAATTGCCCAGGGTATTGAGGACTGGTGAAACGCTGAGGGATCGATTCGATCCGGTCCCGGAGAGGGTGATGTTGGAACTTGGGACCAGCCCTTGATTGGAGCTTGCGATGCTAATGCTTAGTTGGTCGACTGCGGTTTCCTGATCTCCGATGGCGAAGGGGATCGATTGAAAAGAGGTGCCTTGTTCAACGACTTGACTGTCGATAGTGGTGATAGTTGGGTCGGTTACGGATTGGACGAAGACAGTGAACTGCGATGTGGCAGTGTTCTGTCCATCGCTCACCGATACTGTGACGATCGTCGAGCCGTATGCTCCGAGACTTGGCGTTAGGCTGAGGTTGCGACTGGATTGAGTGCCAGCCAGGACAATGGCACTGTTCGGAAGGAGGGAAACATTTGAAGAAATCGCCTCGACCGTCAAGGCCGAGGAACTCGTTTCGGCATCGCTAATGGTAAACGCAAGGCCGCTCGCAGACCCATCCTCGAGGAACGATTGGTCCTGGATAGAGGTAATCATCGGGGGCGAGTTGGGGCTTTCGTATAAACCGGTGGCGATGTTGGAGTAGCCGGAGTCGCCGTAGAGATTGTAGGCCTTCACGCGATAGGTGTAATCTTGGTCATCGACAACGGAACTGTCCACATACGTTGAGACATCGGCTCCCGTGGTCCCGATTTCAGCGTATGAGGTACCATCTAAGGATCGTTCAATTTTGAAGCCATCTTCGTTGTCGGAATTATCGTTCCAGCTAAGTGTCAGTTGACCCGCAAAGGCGCTGCAGAGGCCTCCTCCAGATAAAATTAGCAGAACGGCCGCAGGAAGGAAACTTCTGACGGTTTTCTTGAGTTCGCCCGCGTTTTGGGTGTGTTCATTTCGTGTTTCGCTTTTCATACTTGAGTTGGATTTCGCCAGTTTTGGGGACGTCTTGAGGCTCGATAATCTATTTGAAGACTATCCGCTCGACCCTAGGTAATCGCAGGTGGATCAGCAGAGCTATTACTGAGAGATCGAATAAGGGTATGACCGTATTGGTCCATCCAATCCGCTAAGGTCAACGCAGGCCAAAGACGTATCTATTCAAGAAGCTCGATCCCTTCGACTCGCGCTTCTAGCTCAGGACATCAATGTACTTCGACTCAATCTGGAAGGGACGCAAGGACGACGATCAAATGGGATTCTGCGGGGAGACCGAAGAGGAAGCCAGACAGAACACGGCGAATTACACGCAGATTCCAAAAAAGCCCTTTGCTCCTTCTCCATGGAAAGATGCTAGGCATGACTTCATGCGAGATGGAATACGATGGGGGGGGGGGGGAGTTTCGGGGATGTAGGCTTGGATGTCCTAAGTTTGGTTGCCTCGCTAAGCGGCACAGCGTCTGCTCGCTCGCCATGCGTCCCTGTGGTGGCGAATCCAATCGAACAGGGCGGGTTCCAATCCAATGTCGCTTCCCGTTCGCTCGGACTCCAGCCACTTATGCTTCAAAATCTCTTCTCTTTCGGCGAGAAATTCCTGATAGAGGCTCTTCCATTTGTAAAGCTGATTGGAGCTTACGCCCAATCGCTTCGAGACCGAAGCCACGCTCTCTCCCTCGATCACGAGGTAGCGTACCGCTTCCTTCTTGAACTCGTTTGTGTATCGTTTTTTACTCAAGTTTCTATTCTCCGTTTTGGAGAATCCCGTGTCCCAGTAAATCAGGGCGCTTCAATGTTCAAGAGAGTTCAACTAAAACATTCCTCAAAGATCTCGCTTGATTTCGCAGTCATGGAGGATGTCCAAAAAGAACTTGTGGCGGGTCAATCTCTGCAAGAGCGACCACTAATCAAAGCTGTGCAAAAACTGTCGCGAAAGGAGCTAGGGCAATTGCGATACTTTTGCATAGCAGATGAAGGGGCAGAGCTTCAGCAGATTGTCACTATCGACAATGTTTTGCTGGAGAATGACAATCTTACATTAGAACAAATTCAGGAAACTCAATCATATTTTGAAGAACTTGGCCTGATCGTTGCAGAAGGTAGTTTAGTTCGTTTTGCTGGCGACGCCTTAGACAAAATCTACACCGAGTATTTAGCTCGTGAGCAGCGAGTGAACATGCCTTTCTTGGTGGCTCCCCCTGAATTCTACCTTGCAGTCACTCTTAGAAGGAAGCTGGACGTGATTGAAGGTGTGAGCGTCTTCTCTAGTCGACGCTTTCCCCTAAGAGGCAGAAAGAGTGCCCCGACAGTTGCATTTCGCACGTTGGCTGAACCTCAATCGTGCAACCTGCATTCTTGTTGGCGAAGTCAGCCATTATACAAAGATCCCTGCATTCCCCTCCCCTCCTGCACTAGCATATTTCAAAAATTGGCACAATACTAGCATTACCCTGAGGCATGAACACGAAACAGCCATTACAAACTATCGACGAAATCGAACGTAACCCGATCGGTCTTCCAACTATCTCTGCCAAAGAGGTATCAGATCAACTTGATCCCTTGGTCTCTAGCATGTCGGTTCAATTTCATCAGTATCTCAAGCATCACTGGCTTGTCGAAGGTCCGGGGCATCGTGACTTGCATGTTTTCTTTGAGGAGAGCTATGAATCGATGAAAGACAGCCTCGACACTATAGCGGAGCGTATGACCACCCTCGGTGCCATACCTATTTCTACCTTGAGAGGACAGTCGGGGCTCAGCTTCATCGAATCCGAACAAGAAGGAGCTTTGCCGATTCGCCAAATGCTGGAAGCTGATTTGAAAAACGAACAGGCTTTAATTGACGAGATCCGCAAAGCTATCGAAACAGCAAGCGAGCTTTCCGACTATGGTACGGAAACGATTCTGAAAGGAATTCTTCACGCCCGCGAAGACCAAGCTCATGAGATTGAGCATTACCTAAGCTCCGATTCGCTTGTCCGAAATACTCTCGAATCCTCTTTGACCTAAAAAGAAGTCGTCCTGACAGCGGCAATTCGTATCATTGCAACAAATATGAATATTCTTATCGTCGACGACGAAACGAACATACAAAAAACGACCGCCCTCGCTCTAAAAACGATGGGACACAAGGCAATATCCGCTTACAGCGGTAAGCAAGCTTTACGCAAACTCGGGGAAGAACGCATCGACGCGGTCTTCCTCGATTTGCGTTTAGGCAAGGAAAATGGACTGGACGTATTCGATCAGATGCGGGCCGACGGCTACGAGATGCCCGTCATCATGTTTACGGCCTACTCCTCGATCGAAACGGCAATTGAAGCTACTCGAAAAGGAATCTACGACTATGTTCCAAAACCATTTGTGCCCGAGCAGATTCGTCAGGTTTTAAAAAAGCTCGAAAATAATACCAGACTTGAAAAGAAGGTCCAAGACCTTGAATCTCGCCTGTCGGATACAGCCTCAGCTCTGGTGTTCGAATCCTCCGAGGCCGGCATGCAGAATGTATTCGATACAGCTGACAAAGCTGCAAATTCCGATGCCAACATTCTTCTGCTTGGACCGAGCGGTACCGGAAAAACCGTACTGGCACGCAGGATACACGAGACGAGCGACCGCTCAAAGGGCACTTTTGTCGTTGTCCATTGCCCTAGCCTGTCCAAGGAACTTCTAGAAAGCGAGCTCTTCGGACATGTTAAGGGATCCTTTACGGGAGCCATCAAAGACACTTGGGGGAAAGTAGAGGCTGCTGATGACGGCACCCTATTTTTAGACGAAATCGGAGATCTTCCGATTGAAATCCAGGCAAAGCTGCTCCGCTTACTTCAGGACAAGCAATATGAACGAATTGGCGAAACCAAGACTCGGTCCTCGAACGCCCGGATTCTAGCGGCCACGAACAAAGACCTGCTACAAGAGGTGGCCGATGGGTCGTTTCGCGAAGACTTGTATTATCGAATCAACGTCATATCACTTGAGGTTCCCGGGTTGTCGCAGCGAAAGGCTGATTTACCCGCTCTCATCGACTGCTACTTGCAGCTACATTCAAAAAAGATCGGAAAAGCAGGCATTGAAATGGACTCGGAAGCCAACGCCGCCTTTCTTGAATACGATTGGCCCGGCAATTTAAGGGAGCTTAGCAACACCATTGAGCGCTGTACGATCCTGTGCTCCAAGGATACGATCCATTTAAAGGATCTACCTCTCGGTATTCTGTCCCAATCAGGACAGGAAAATATTTCAGCCAACGCGGGTGGGCTAATCGGAGCCAAAGTAACGTTACAGGAACTAGAGGACGAGCATATTAGGCGCGTCCTTGATAGTAGCGAAAGCCTAGAGAGCGCTGCCCAAATCTTGGGCATCGACACCGCAACGTTGTACCGCAAACGCAAGAAGCTCGGTCTTCTGTAACGAAAAAGCCCATGCTCCGCTCACGACTGTATTTCGGAATGTTTCCCGCTGCCGGGGTCCTTATAGCTATTTGCCTATACTCGATTTTTAACTACGAAATGTTGAGCAAGCAGCTGATCAATCTGCAAAAAGAACAGTTCAACGCGATATCGAAAACCGAGAAGCTCCTTCTCGCCACTTCCCAGGTAGACCGAGCGCTGCGCCTGCGTCAAGATGGCGACAACGAGTTGTCCAAAAGAATCTTTCAACGGAGTCAGGGTGTCATCGTAAAATGGATTCAAGAGCACAGCGAAATGAGGGACGATTCCCGAAGCGAATCCGAAAACGAGCTATTTCAGCTTGTGCGAAACCTTGAAAGCTTCACGCAGTCGGCATTCGCATCATTCGTCGAAATTCCCAAGGGCCAGCTCGAACTTCTTATAGAACGAATAGAGGCCAGCGCCTTAAGCTCGATCGCTGCTCACAACGAAGAAATCGAATTGATCAACCGACAACTGCAACAACAAGCGAGCACTCATTTCTATGTCGTTATGGTCGGAATCATTGTCAGCGTGGTTTTGATGGGGTTTGTTTCCTATTTTATGAGCCAGCGAATCCTTAAGCCAATTGAAGCGCTCACTCGATCAGCAAACCGACTGCCCAACGACGAATGGGAGACAGACTACCAGCCAACTAGGAGCGACGAAATCGGTGAACTTGAGATCGCCTTCGTCGACATGGCTACTCGCCTCAAGGAATACAAGCGAATCACAAGCAAGCAACTTATCCGCACACGTCGACGGATGGAAGAATGTTTTAGCAACTTTCCTCACCCGATTCTTTTTATCAATGCCCGACGCGAGTTTGTCTACCGCAATCCAAGCGCGACCTCCCTGATTGACTCACTCGGTGGCAAAGATGGCGAGCTTCACCCCTCCCTCGCATCCCGAGTGGAAAAGGTGTTTGGTACCGGAGAGGACGTCTATTCCACCGATTTTGAAGAAACGATCAGTTTTAGGGTGGACAACGAAGAACTCCATTTTCTTCCCATAGTCGTTCGTATCGACAGCGACGAGCTAGACCAAATCGAGTGTGCCCTCATTCTTCAAGACGTCACTAGTTTACGACTTTCGGACGAGTTGAAAAGTGATCTTGTCGCCACCCTCAGCCACGAGATAAAAACGCCCGTCACCAGTGCTGGCATGGCACTTCACCTTCTGCTCGAAAAGAACCTCGGAGGTCTCAATGAAGACCAAGAGGATATGGTCCAAACGGCGACCGACGATCTAAAAAGACTCCAACGGCTACTAGATCACATGCTGCAAATAGCTCGACTAGATCGAGGTAACCCCACATTGAATACGGAGTTGTATTCTCCCAAAACCATCGTAGAGAACGCGATCGAACCCCACGCCCAGATCGCGGAGGCCAAAGAAATTCGAGTAGGGCACCAAGTGGAGGCAGAGTTGCCCCAAGTGTGTGTTGACCCGAAACTGATCCATATCGCCCTGTCTAATTTCGTGTCAAACGCGATCAAATACAGCGACTCAAATTCCGAAGTTACCGTATACGCTCGGAAATCGGATGCTGAAAACATCCGGTTCGGAGTCTTCGACGACGGTCCAGGAATCCCCGAGGAGGATCTGGCGAAGATATTCGACAAGTTCTACCGCTCCTCTAGGACGCCTTCAACAGACGGAGTCGGACTCGGACTTTCGATCTGCAAGGATATCGTCAATGCCCACAAGGGCCTCGTTGGATGCTTCAACCGAAGCAAAGGCGGAACCGATTTCTATTTCCAATTACCTATCGGATCCTAATACGCTCACTAGCCAAAAATCGACCGGGTATCACAATCTAGAAAACCACAGCGATCGGAAGTCTCGTACAAACGGTCCGAAATTGCCATCGCTCAGAGTCTTATCATTTTTCTCGCTCTTTTTCTAGAGGCC
>JBNMOQ010000237.1:0-8141 GCA_051275055.1 Candidatus Pelagisphaera sp. | reverse complement strand
ACAACAGCAACTTAAAATGGTGGAGGTGGCGGGAGTCGAACCCGCGTCCCTTGAGCTTTTGCGAAAGGCATCTACATGTTTGTTCTCGTTTTTAATCTCGCTTGGTGAGTCGCGACGAAACCGCGCTACTCAGTTAGCCAGCCCTCTGAAGAAGTACGGCTTGGGCGCAGGAGACAGCCACCCAGGCTATGCTCGCTAGTCGTCGCCTCGTCCTATCTAGCGAGTATTGATAGGGGAGACGTAGCAGACTATGCTGCTAGAGGCATTTCTTCGTGTGTGCCATTTGTTTTTTTGATGGAATTTTTGCGAGGCCAACCATCATCCTCGACATGCAGCCAGACGCTCCAACTTAAGGTCGAATCCGGAACACCCCCAGCGCGAGCAGAGCTCGCGAATTGTGAAAAGTGAATGGTGAAGGATGAAATCCTCGTTTACCATTATTCGGAGTCGATTTGTCGGATGCGTTAGCATCGTTTGTGACAAATCAAAGAACAGGTTGGGCTTATCGATGGTTTTTCTGGAGAAATCAAGGTTGAAAGCATGGAGCGGAGTTCTCTAGTGTTAAATGATGTCCGTGTTTCTTTCCCCGTTTCTCGCTGTTGATGAAGGCTCCTGGTTCGTTCGTATTTGGGATGACTATCTTAATCCGTGGTGGGAGTCGTTTCGTCAGGTGTTCGTGGGACCGGATCTTTGGGTTCAGTTGGGCGGTATTGCGGCGGCGTTTTTGATCGCCTGGATTGTCGCGATGGGATTGAGGCCGCTTTTTCGAAAGGTGACTGATGCGATCGAGGAAAGGGATGATTGGATTGAGGCCACAGTCGATTGGGTAAGTGATAATTTTTTCCGGATTTTGGTGTTCGTGCTGCTTTGGTCTGTTTCGATGTATTTGGATGCTTCGTCTCTGGAGGGGGGGATGAACTATATCCTGGTTCGAGCGGTGGCCAGTATTGCTACGCTTTGGCTGTTCTCTGCTGCTTTGCCGGCGGCGATTAAGAAGCAGGTCTATTTTAAGACGTTGTTTTTCGTACTAGCGATCGTGCTCGTGCTTAATCTGCTTGGCGTGTGGGTTGTGATTCGAGATGGGCTTGATGGGATGGAGATCTTTCCCGTATCCGGTTCTTCTGGAGAAACGAAGGTGACGGTGTTGTCCCTCTTTAAGGGCATCATCGCGATTTCGATATTGATCCCAATGACGGGTTGGTTGATCAGGTCCTCGACTTCGCGGGTGGGGAAGATGGAGCGAGTTTCACCGGCCTTGCAGGTTTTGGTGACGAAGTTTTTGAAGGTATTTATCGCGGTGGGAGCGATCTTGTTCGTGATCAGTTCTATGGGGGTGGACTTGTCGGCGTTCGCGTTTATGGGCGGGGCGATTGGCCTGGGTTTGGGCTTCGGTTTTCAGAAAGTCATTTCGAATTTGATTAGCGGTGTTATTCTGCTGGGGGATAGGTCGATCAAGCCGGGTGATGTGATTCAAGTGGACCAAACGTATGGGTGGATCAATACGCTCGGCGCACGGTATACATCGGTCATCACGCGCGATGGTACGGAGCATTTGATTCCGAATGAGATGATGATCACTGAAAAGGTGGTTAATTGGTCGTTTAGCGATGATAAGGTGCGGGTAAGGATTCCGTTTGGCGTATCGTACACCTCGGATATTCATAAGGCGATGGACTTGGCCTTACAGGCGGCGAGCGAGGATCGAAGGATCTTGAAGGAGCCTGTCGCGGCAGTAAGGCTTACGGGATACGGCGATAATTCGGTAGATTTTGAATTGAGAGTTTGGATAACGGATCCAACGGATGGTTTGGGGAATATTCGGAGCGCTTTCTATATTCGGATTTGGGATCTCTTTAAGGAAAATGGCATCGAGTTTCCTTTCCCTCAGCGCGATGTGCACATAAAGGAATTGCCGCAGTTGGATGTTCGGGTGAAGCGGGAGGATTAGGATTGGTAGGGCGGCATCGCCGAGGCCGCAGCGTTGTTTGTGGGTGTGATTCTTTATTTGGGCTTTGGGCTCTGCTGCGGCCTCGGCGATGCCGCCCTACCTTTTTGCACAAAAAAAGAGAGGACCGAAATGGCCCTCCCTTTATTGAGAAAAACTGTATTCCGGTTTATGGAAGCAGGTCGCTGACCATGCTTTTCTCTTCGCTGAGCTCGGCTTCGGTGGCTTTGATCTTTTCCTGGCTGAAGGCGTTGACTTCGAGGCCTTCGATGATGCTTAGGTTTTGACCGTCGCTTTGCATCGGGTAGGAGTAGATGAGGCCTGGCTCGATTCCGTATTCGCCTTTTGAATGCACGGCTACGCTGAAGTAGTCATCGTTGGCGGTTGGAGTGATGATCGAATTGACGGTGTCGATGGCAGCGTTGGCCGCTGAAGCCGCTGAAGATAGTCCGCGCGCTTTAATGATGGCGCCTCCGCGTTGTTGAACGGTTGGAATGAAGTCGTCTTTGAACCATGATTCGTCGGTGATGACTTCGGGAATGGCTTTGCCGTCGATTGTCGCGTCGAAGTAGTTTGGATACATCGTTAAGGAGTGATTCCCCCAGATTGCGAGCTTCTTAACGGATGTGACGTCGACTCCGGCTTTGATGGCGAGTTGCGTCTTGGCGCGGTTCTCGTCGAGACGGGTCATTGCGAACCAGCGATCCTTGGGGATGTCTGGTGCATTATTCATCGCGATGAGGCAATTGGTATTGCAAGGATTGCCGACTACGAGCGTCCGGATGTCGGATGCGGCGTTGTCTTGGATGGCTTTGCCTTGGCTGGTGAAAATCTTGCCGTTGATGCCGAGCAGATCTTTACGCTCCATTCCGGCTTTGCGTGGTACGCTACCGACGAGCAACGCCCAGCTTGCGTTGTTGAAGCCTTCGTTGAGGTCGCAGGTCGGCACGATTCCTTTAAGGAGTGGGAATGCGCAGTCTTGTAATTCCATTACGACGCCTTCGAGGGCCTGCATGGCGGGCTCGATCTCGATGAGGCGAAGGACCACCGGTTGGTCGGGTCCGAGAAGCTGACCCGACGCGATACGTACGAGTAGCGAATATCCAATTTGACCGGCGGCGCCGGTGACTGCGACATGAACAGGTGCTTTCATAGGAGGAAAACGTTAGGGCAGCCTATGTTGAATGCGACTAAAAACGCATTGGGTTCGCCGAGAAGTTCGGCCGCTTATGAAGGGAAAAATTTTCTGTAATGAGCGGGCGTGCTAGGCGGCGCTTTGTCCTACGCGTTTGAGAATCGAGCGGCTAAGCTATCGTAGGTCTTGAGGATGGAAGCTTCGGTGGTTTCCCAGTCGATGCATCCGTCGGTGATGGATACGCCATATTGGAGATCTTCCTTGGGAGCTGGGAATTTCTGACTGCCGGCATTGATATTGCTTTCGACCATGGCGCCGATGATCGCATCGTTGCCTGCTTCGACTTGGGCGACGATTGCATCGAGAACCTCTGGCTGCTTCTCGGGTTGCTTGCTGCTGTTGCCGTGACTGCAATCGATCATGATCGCTTCCTTTAGGCCGGCCTTCTGGAGATCGGCCACAGTCTTGGCGACGCTGTCGGCGTCAAAATTCGGACCGTTGCTGCCACCGCGAAGGACGACGTGGCAGTTTGGGTTGCCTGCAGTGGTGACGGCGGATGCTTGTCCATCGCGATTGATACCGAGAAAGGTTTGCACGCCTCCAGCAGCCTTGATCGCGTTGATCGCGACTTGGCAGGTGCCGTCCATTCCGTTCTTAAAGCCGACGGGCATGGAGAGGCCTGAGGCCATCTGACGGTGCGTTTGCGATTCAGTGGTACGTGCGCCGATAGCGGCCCAGGAAACGAGGTCTGCGATGTACTGTGGAGTGATTGGGTCAAGCAGCTCGGTTGAGGTGGGGACGCCGAGGTCGATGATATCGCGAAGAAAATTGCGAGCGACGCGCAGGCCTTGGGCGATGTTTGCGGAGCCGTCGAGGTCGGGATCCATGATGAGGCCCTTCCATCCGAGAGAGGTGCGGGGCTTTTCGAAGTAGACGCGCATCACTAGGCAAATGCGGTCGCTAACTTTTTCGCTGAGGGCGGCCAGACGTTTACCGTACTCGAGGCCGGCGTCGATGTCGTGAATGGAGCAAGGGCCGACAATTATAAGGAGTCGTTTGTCATCTCCGAAGATGATACGGTGAATCTCTTGCCGGGATTGGCTAATGAATTCCGCTTGGGCTTCTGACTTAGGGATTTCGTCGATCAGGGCGTGAGGCGCAGGAAGCGTGACGGTCTGGGTAACGTTGATGTCGGAGGTTTTCTTCACAAGGCGCATAGTTGGGAGACTGCTCGGTGAATTTCAATTGCGAATTCACGTAATGATGCAGAAAGGCCTGCCATTTGGGCAAAAATAAGGCGGGTAGCCTACCCCTAAGCTACCCGCCATCTCGTTTTCTTAGTTACCCCAAAATCCCGCTAGGCGGGAAAGTCTTTGTTGTTGACGTCTGAGATAGGAATTGAGTGGTGTCTGTCAATGGATTTATTGAAAAAAGATCTGCGTTTTTCACAACTCATTGATATATGGTAGGTTCTGCAGCGTACTTTTATTTGCCAAATGGCGTTCTTTTTGTTGAAGGGGAGGATTCGGCGACTTTTTTGCAGGGGCAGTTCTCTCAGGACCTCCGAATTGAGGATAAAGAAGTCGCTTATGGTCTGTGGCTAAATTCGAAGGGCAAGGTTTTGGCGGACAGTTTCGTTTTGAAAATGTCGTCGGAAAGGTTTGTGGCGGTTAGCTATTCGAGTGAAACGGACTTTTTGAGGGAGAATCTCGAAAACCGGATCATAATGGATGAGGTGGAAACGCGGGCGACTGATTCAGATTGGATTGGGGTTTCGCTTTGGGGGTCGGCGATTGAGAGAGTCCTGAATTTGCTCGGATTGGAAGAGCCGTCGGAGAACGGTTTTGCTTTAAAAGATAGTGTATATGCATTTTGGGGACGTCGAAATGGAGATCGAAATCTTGAAGTATTTTTTGCTAGTGACGAGTTGGCGGAATCGTTGAAAGTATCGCTTGTTGAATCTAAAATCCAGTTTTTGAATACGAATGAAGTGAGTTTGATGGCGATGCGGTCGGGGAAATTTGAAATATCTCGGGATATTTTGGAATCCGATTTGCCGCAAGAAACCGGATTGGGCGAATGCGCCGTATCGTATGTAAAGGGTTGTTATATCGGACAGGAGGTAATGGCTCGGTTGAAATCTATGGGGCGGGCTCGACGGGAGCTCGAATGCGTTTCGGTATCCCGTCTTCCAGAAGGCGAGAGTTCGTGGAAACTTTGGGATAGCGCAGGTAAACGCGTCGGTGAATTGCGAAGGGTTCTTTCGGAGGAGGGATCATTTGTCGGCTCGGCGATGCTAAAGCGGTCGCGCGCAGACGGATATTTTACGATCGATGGTCAGGAGGACGTGGTTGTCGCTCCTGCTATAGTAGAGGATAGCGGTACGAGCTGATGAATGCGGAAGACGAATTTTCAAAGCTGGTGGCTTTGTGTCAGAAGTTGGGCTCGCCCGAGGATCAGGCTAAACGAATGGCGGGGCAGCTCATAAAGCGGGCGGATCAGTTGGTCGAGCAGCGTGGAATGGATCGCGTCGAAGCGATGCAAAGTCTGTTGGAGTTGGTCGTTTCTGGGCGACAAGGCGTGGCTCCGCCTGGATTTGAGGGCGAAAAGCAGCCTCGAAGCGATGGGGACCAGGATTTTTAAGGGAATGCGAACAATTCGTTTGACGCGGTTGTGTAAGCTTATTCGATTCAAACCGTTTCCAGTAGGAAATATTCTCAACCTCTAATAATTAATTAATTACGATCCACACATATGACTAAAGCCGAACTCGTAGCAGAAATTCAAAACAACCTTGGCGACGCTTCTAAAGCGGATGCGGAAAAAGCATTGAGCGCTGTATTGGCCTCGATCAAGACCGCTGTCAAAAAGGCGGCCAAGACCGTTAAGATTAGCGATAAAGAAGCAAAGCCAGCTGTCGCAGTTCAACTCGTTGGATTCGGTACATTCTCGGTCACACGCCGTAATGCACGCTCTGGAATCAACCCACTCACTAAAGCTCCTTTGAAGATCAAGGCTAGCAAAGCCGTGAAATTCAAGGTTGGCGCAGGTCTTAAAGACCAGCTCTAGAATTTCTTTAGAGATTAATTTTTTTGATCCCGCAGCTTTACGGCTGCGGGATTTTCGTTTTTAAGATTCGGTGATGACTATGATTGAACGTTTGAAGGAACGCTTTAAGGGCAATTATGAAGCGGACCCCGCTGTAATCGCTGCGGCTCCTGGGCGCGTTGAGGTAATCGGTAATCATACGGATTATAATCAAGGACCGGTAATCGGCGCGGCTATCGATCGAGGAGTAGTCGTAGCTTTGCGGAGAATTGATGAAGCTGTATTCAGATTTTCTAGCGCGGATTCTTCAGTGATTGAAATTTCGGATTCAAGTGAACGGCAACGTGGAGGGGCTTCGTGGTTGAATTACCCTCTTGGCGTATACAATGCTTTGATACGCCGTGGATTGAAGAGGAGTGGCGGTTTCGAGATGTCGGTAGAGTCAGACGTACCTTCTGGAGCGGGGTTGAGTAGTAGCGCTGCGTTGGAGCTGGCGTCTGGCAAGGCGTTCAGCGAAGCGTATGGATTAGACATCGGTTTGGATGAGCTGGCGGTTGCGGGACGCGAAGCGGAAAATGATTTTGTGGGCGTGCCATGCGGGATTTTGGATCAGGGAGTTTCCGCTTGCGGAAAGGCGGGTCACCTCGTGCATATCGATTGTCGCGAACTGAAGTTTTCGACAATGCCGTTGGGGAATGACTTTAGTATTTGGATTTTCAATACGCATAAAAAACACTCTTTGGTCGAGTCAATGTACTCGCAGCGCCATGAAGAATGTCGGAAAGCCGTTGAGCAGCTGAAGTCGGCTGGCCTGGATGTTGAATATTTGGCGGATGTTACTCCGGAGGAATTTGAATCTAATAAGAAAAGTTTGGATACTGACATTGCTAAGCGCGCGGAGCACATCGTCTATGAAATAGATAGGGTTAACCGTGTCCGATCGTTATTGGCTGAAGGCAAGTCGGCTGAAGCGGGCAAGTTGCTATTCGAGTCGCATGCGAGCTCGCGCGATCTATTTGAGAACAGCGTAGAAGAGCTTGATTATCTTGTCCGGATTTTGGAGTCGATGCCGGATGTCCTGGGCGCTCGCTTGACAGGCGGGGGATTCGGCGGCGCAGCGATGGCCTTGGCGGGCGAAGCGTTTACCGAGACTTATGCCGAATCTGTGGCGGCGGCGTATCGCGGATATTTTGGCGAAACACCTGTGGTCATTCGCTGCCGAATCGCGGATGGAGCTCGGGTATTGGAGTCGACGTTCAAGTAGGTTTTTGGGGTCTAAGAGGTTGTTTGATAAGTCGAAAATCGCTCTGCCTCTAATCTGTAGGAGCGGGTTTATCCCGCGATCCTTCTTTTTTACCTTATGTAGATCTGCACTATCGCGGGGTAAATCCGCTCCTTCACTGACTTATTAAACAGACTCAAGGGTAACCGTTTACTTTGACTGAACCAGTTCGATAGCTAGGGCGAAGTATTGGTCGACCTCCTTCTCAAGAAGAAGCAGGTAGAGTAATCCGCCTGCGGCCAGCATTGGTCCGAAGGGCATTTGTTTGCCGATAAGGCCGCCTTCATCTTCCTCGGTGTCATTGGCAGCCTTTTTGCGGAGGCTCGGGATGAGGGCTTTGATGATTAACCAAAGGCCAAGTCCTATGGTGCCGATGACGGCCCCTCCGAAAAGCGCGAACACGGCGCCTTGCCAACCAGCGAATGCTCCAATTCCGCCAAGTAGTTTCACGTCGCCGAATCCCATGGCCTCCTTTCTGAGAATTGCTTCAGATGCGAGAGCGATCCAGAGAATGAGTCCGGAACCGATCATGATGCCGATGATGGCTTCGAAGAAACCTTTGATCGGAGCGATCATTGGAGAGACGTCTTGAAATCCATGTAGGGAGGGGACGGTTACAGAAAGGATAGTGCCGAAAAGCACTGCTCCGTAGGAAAACCGATCGGGGATTTCCATGTAATCGAAGTCGATGAATGTGGCGCAGATCATCAGCGAAATAAACAATAGCAGGC
>JBNMOQ010000236.1:0-8168 GCA_051275055.1 Candidatus Pelagisphaera sp. | reverse complement strand
GAAGCTCTCCACTGTCATTCTCCTCGCTCTGTTTGCCGCACTATTTACTGGGTGCACCACGACGCAGTCTCGTTATGGAAAGAAGGAAGCGAATGTGCTGGGAATAATAAAGGTGGAGAAGGCTAGCTACAGTAAGACCGGTCCATTGACGATCGGGTTGAATCTTTCCGAGATCATGCCGAGGGGAAATCCAAGCGGCGATCGCGTGAAATTGCTCGCTGGACTGATTACGATCGAAGATTCCTGAGCGTTGTCTCGACGATTTGATCTAAACGATTCGAATCGGAGCCCTGTCGAATCGACGATGACTGAAATTTGGCGATGACTGAAATCGGGATGGATGCATCGGTAGCGAATGTTTCGCGTTTTTTAGATGCGATGGCTTTGCAGCAGAGCGAGACTCCTGCTTTGAAAATTCCCAGGGGGAGAGACGCGAATGGGCGGATCGATTATTTGACTCTGAGCTTTCGGGAGCTGTCGAACGAGCAAGACGCTTGGGGCATTTATCTAAAAGAACGGGGGATTCGTCGTGGAGCGCGGGTTCTGTTGATGGCCCGTCCAGGCCTGCCGCTGATTGCTTTGAGTTTCGCGTTGTTTAAAATCGGAGCGGTTCCGGTGGTGATCGATCCCGGGATGGGATTGAAGAGTTTCCTTAGTTGCGTTCGCCGAACTCAACCGGATGCAATGGTGGGGATTGGTTTGGCGATCTGGGTAGCACGGGTATTTCGGGGAGCTTTTCGTTCGGTAGGGATTCGCATTAAAGTTGGCGGGCCACATTCTAGGGCACCAAAGCCAGCGGCGAATGTGTCGCTTGAAGCGGCTGAAACGGGACCGGGAGATTTGGCCGCTGTTCTATTTACCTCTGGTTCGACTGGGGCACCGAAGGGAGTCCGCTACGAGCATGGAATGTTCGAAGCGCAGGTGGCTGCTATTCGCGAGGAGTATGGGATTGAGCCGGGAGAGGTTGATTTGCCGATGCTTCCTATCTTCGCTTTGTTTAACCCGGCTTTGGGAATGACTACGGTGGTGCCGGAAATTAATCCGAGCAAGCCGGCTACGGTCGATCCGGCCAAGATTGTTCAGGCGATTGAGCAGTGTGGGGTAACGAATTCTTTTGGATCGCCGGTTTTGTGGAAGAAAATCGGAGCGTACTGCGAGGCGCGGCAGCAGCGTTTGCCAAGTTTGAAGCGAATATTGATGGCGGGTGCCTCAGCTCCGCCGGAATTGATGCGGCAATTCCAAGGAATCTTGGTGGATGGGCAGACGTTTTCTCCATACGGGTCAACGGAGGTTTTGCCGGTCGCTTCGATAGGGGACCGCGAAGTTTTAGGCGATGCGGCCGACCGAACGGCTCAAGGTTTCGGGACTTGCGTGGGTCGGCCTTTGCCGGGAGTGGAAGTTCGCATATTGGCGATAAGCGATGAACCTTTGGAATCGACTGCCCTGGGGAGTCCTTTGGATATTGGTGAGGTCGGAGAAATCGTCGTGACGGGCCCGAACGTGACCAAGGAGTATGATCAGCTTCCGGAGGCAACGCGTCGCGCTAAAATTGCAGAAGATGGACGGACCTGGCACCGAATGGGTGATTTGGGCTATTTCGACGAAACGGGCTATTTGTGGTTTTGCGGACGACAGGCGGAACGCGTCGAAACGGGGGGGGGGATCTACTATAGCGATTGTTGCGAGGGGGTCTTTAACCGGCATTCGGAAGTTTTTCGAACGGCGCTTATCGCTTGGCGAAATGACGGCGTGGTTCACCCGGCTATCGTGGTAGAGCCGATTGACGGGGCATTTCCGAAAACGGGTGAAGAACGGGAGCGTTTTATCGAGGCGTTGAAAACGCTCGGGGCTGAGTCTGAGGCGACTCGATCGATCGAGTTTTTCTTTTTCGAAAAGGCGTTTCCGGTCGATGTTCGGCACAACGCAAAGATCCATCGATTGACCCTAGCGAAGCGTTTTTCGAATTAAGACTGGTTGCTTCGCGAAAATGCCGCGAGAGCGCTACTCCGAAAGTTGAATCGGGCGGATCGTGGAAACGTAGACCGGGCTGCCTTCAACGAAGATAGGGTGGTAGGTCATGTGGCTGACTGCTAGCAGGGCGGCTTTGTCGAAGCCGTCTGTTGAGATCGAAAGTATGTGGGGATTGAGCACTTCGCCGGTTGGGGAGATGACGAACTCGAGGTTTACCGAAGCGGACTTGCCTGACCCTCGTAATTTCTCTGGATAGAATTCGGTGAAAGGAGGTACGTATTTGGGCGTTGGCTCCTGTGGTAGGTCAGATGACGGAACGACCGAGTGATCTAGTTTGACGAACATTTCTCTCCCCATTTGGACATTCATCTTGTGCTCGAAAGCGATTTCGAAAAGGAAGGGCAAATTGACTCGAATCTCTATCGGAACGCCGTTTTTGGTAGCCGGCTCGAAGACCCATTCTGAAGCTGCCAAGGAGGCGGCTAATCCGAATTCCGTTTGCGTAGCGCTTTTGACTTCGGGTCCTTTTACGTTTCCGAACATGTCGACCGTTACGATAATGATCGCTTTGCCTTCGATTGCGCCATCGTAGAGTTTCTGCGGGTGTTTCGGGGAGACCTTATAGACTGGAACCGGCGGATGGATTATCTCTTTGCTTTTGGGTCCTCCCTGGTCTTGCGAGAGACTCGGTTGAGCCAGCGCCCAGATGGCGATAGTGGCTAAGATTGCGTTCCAAGGTTTCATGACGTTTATAATGGCGGATGAAATCGGCGTTTCAAATGGCTAGCGATTTTATTCGTTTCCTGCTCTCTTGTATTTCGACCGTTTTATGAACGATTTAAGAGGAAACCCCTGACCCAGTCTTTTATGGATGCGTTTGATGACCCAATTGAGATTCCGATTAACGGAGAACTAGACCTTCATACCTTTCGCCCGTCGGACATCAAATACCTGCTGGAAGACTATTTCGACGCCTGTCAGGAGAAGGGTCTTAAGCAAGTTCGCGTGATCCATGGAAAGGGAATTGGTACGTTGCGCGAGACTGTCCACGCTCATTTAAAAAAATCAGAGCAAGTCGCGAGTTTCCGATTGGGCGATCAAAGCTCAGGGGGTTGGGGAGCTACGCTGGTCGAGTTGAAGTCCGAGGACTAATCGAGAGCGGATTGCTTCTCTTTTTCTTTGAACGACTTTTTGTATTCTTCCATTTGCGGGCGTACATGCTTGTCCATGCAAGGAGGGCAAATCGAGTGAGTGAAATCGGCTCCCGTACGTTCATTGACGTATTGTTCGATCTGTTCCCAGAGATCGCTGTCATTGCGGACTTTTTTGCAATAGGCGCAAATGGGGATTAAGCTTTCCAGGGTTTTAACCTGGCGGTTGAAGCTGAGAATGCGTTCGGCCACCCGGAGGCGACTCCAGATTTCTTCCGAACCGATCGGCTTTTTGAGAAAATCGTCTACGCCTGCTTCGATCGCTTGCTCCATGTTCGAGCGAGAACGGCGTTGAGCAGTTACGAGTATGAAATAGGTGTATGTGTCGGCATTGCTTTCGCGGAGACGACGGCAAAGATCGAGACCGTCTTTTCCAGGCATCTTCCAGTCGCTGATTACGACCTGAGGTTGTTTCTGGGCGAATGCGTACCAGGCATCATCTCCATTGTCGTAGGATTCGACCTTGTATCCGAGCAGGCTGGTAAGGTTTTCGAGCAAACGACGGGTAGTTGTGTCGTCTTCGACAATGTGTACTATCGGTTTTGAATCCATGAGCTTACTGCGTACATCGGCACGAATATTATAGGGTGATGCGCCTATGGGTTTTCCGGTCGTGTTTTACTTTCTATTAACGATTGCCGCTGATTGTTCGAGGAGCGGTAAGTCTTCGAAACCGGTGATGACCCGACACGAGGTATCGGTTTGGCGGAAGATCTAATTCTTCGGCATAAAGGCTTTCAATTCGGGCGTTATTTCGACACCAATAACATTTAGCGTTACGTCCATGGCATCGAGTACAGTTGAGAATTACATAAAGCAGATCTACTCCCTCCAATTTGAGCAGGGCGACGGTGGAAATGTGAGCATGGGCGATTTGGCTTCAGCCTTGAAGGTGACGCCTGGAACGGCGACTTCGATGGTTAAGTCTCTAGCGAAATCGGGTCACATCGAGTATGTCCCGCGCGTGGGCGTTAAGTTGTCGAAAGAAGGCGAAAGTCTGGCTCTGTTGGTGCTCCGAAGACATCGGCTCGTGGAGTTGTTCTTGGTGAAAACTCTGGGAATGGAATGGCACGAGATTCACGACGAAGCTGAAACTTTGGAGCATGTGATTTCCGATCGTGTCCTCGAGCGGATCGATGATCTTTTGGGAAACCCGGAGGTGGATCCGCACGGCGATCCAATCCCTTCGGCTGCGGGCGTCATCGCCAAGCGCGACCTAACGCCACTCGATCAATGCAAGGAAGGTCAGGCCGTAAAGATCAGTCGAATCGAAGACCAGGAAGAGGGCTTTCTCCAGTATCTTGAGTCGAATAAATTGACTCCAGGCAAGGCCGTTACGGTGACCAATAGGGATGGGCATGCGGGCGTTTTGTCGGTCATTTTTGCCGATGGAAACGAATGCAGTATGGGGTTTCCAGCTGCTCGAAAAATTCAGGTAGAACTTGTTGGATGAAGTTATGAGCGAGTTTGATTGGATAGTAGCATTAGCAATTGGGTTTGTCGCCGCGTGGCTGATACAGCAGTACCGGTTGAAAAACAACGGAGCGGCTTCGCCGGAAGAATTGGAAGAGCGAACTCGTCAACGCTCTGAGGAGATTGAAGCGTCCGCTTGCTTGACGGAACGTGCTCGGAGCTTAGACGAGTCTTTAGAGAATGCTCGTACGGGGCTGGATGCTCTACGAGCGGAGAACACGGGGTTACATGGGAAATTGGCCGCTGCTGGCGAGCGTTCCGATGGGCAGGAAAAACGATTGACGGAGCAGAAAGAAGAGCTAGCCGGTATTCAAAAGAAGCTGACAGCTGAATTCGAAAACCTAGCCAATCGAATACTGGATGATAAAAGCAAGAAATTCGTCGTTCAAAACAAGGAGAGTTTGGATAAATTACTCGCTCCATTGAACGAGCGGATTAAGGATTTCAGGGAACGCGTGGACAAAACTCACGAAGAGGGCCTGAAGGATCGTGCAGCGTTGAACGAGCAATTGAAGAACCTGCATTCCCTAAATCGCCAAATGACCCAGGAGGCGCAGAACCTGACCTCTGCCCTGAAGGGGCAAAGTAAGGCGCAAGGGAATTGGGGAGAAATGATCCTGGAGCGTGTATTGGAAAAGTCGGGACTCGTTTCAGGGCAGGAGTATGAGACGCAGGCGAGTTTGACCAACGAGGACGGGCGTCGCTATCAGCCGGACGTTTTAATCAAACTTCCGGAGGACAAACATTTGGTTGTGGATTCGAAGGTCAGTCTTATCGCTTACGAACGTTGCGTGAACGAGGAAGACGGCGACTTGCTCGAGAAACACTTGAAGGATCACGTGGCGAGCTTGAAAACACACGTGAGCGACCTCAGCAAAAAACGATACGAATCGCTTTATGGAATCAATTCGCCGGATTTCGTATTGATGTTCGTGCCGATTGAGCCGGCTTTTACGCTGGCGATGCAAGCTGACGATTCGCTATTCGATCACGCATTTCGTCAAAACGTCGTGATCGTAACGCCATCAACTCTATTAGCTACTTTACGAACGGTCGCCAATATCTGGAGGCAAGAGAAGCAAACCAAAAACGTATTGGAAATCGCCCGTCGCAGTGGGGCCTTGTACGACAAATTCGTCGGATTTTACACGGATATGGAAAATCTCGGCAAGAGTCTTGGTAAGAGCCAGGAAGTCTACGATGCGGCGGTGAATAAATTGAAGTCCGGGAAAGGTAATTTGGTCAAAAGTGTCGAAGATATTAAGACCCTAGGAGCGAAGACGAAGAAATCTCTGCCTCAAGATGCTGTCGAGACTGCTGCTTTGGAAGAGTAGACGACTTTAGCTTGAGCTGGTTTTGGAAGGTTTTTGTACTCGAAAGGCTACAATTTCGTTGGGAATAGCAGGATTTTATTGTAATCCCGAAACGTTGGTTTTTGTTATTAGCGAATAGACCGATAGATCTAGAACGCATAATGATTGTCCGAAACGAACAGCAGATGAAATCGATAAGCGATGCAGCCCAAGTGGCAGCGACCGTTTTGGATCGGATGTGCGAACTCGTAACGCCGGGCATGAACACTTATGATCTGGATCAGCATGGGCGCCGATTCATCGAAGAATTGGGTGCGGAGAGCGCATGTTATAAGTACCAGGTGGGCTCGCGGATTTATCCGGCCTTCACCTGTCTATCGGTTAACGAGGAGGTGGTGCATGGCATTGGCAGCCTCGATCGCGTTCTAAAAGAAGGCGATATCATCAGCGTTGACGTGTGCACGCGCTACAAGGGATTCATTGGCGATAATTGCCGAACAGTGCCCGTAGGTCGTGTTGAACCGGACATTCAGGAATTGCTGGATGTGACGGAAGCTTCGATGTACGAAGGAATAAAGGCAGCTTGTAAGGGTAATCGCGTCGGAAAGGTTTCAAGCGCAGTTCAGCGTGTTGTGGAAAAAGCGGGATTTGGTGTGATTCGCGATTTTGTGGGTCACGGAGTTGGGCGCAGTCTTCACGAAGAACCTCAGATTCCAAATTTCGGTAAGCCTGGAAGCGGACCTAAATTGCGTGAAGGCGCGGTGGTCTGCATCGAGCCCATGGTGAATATGGGCAATTATCGGGTCACTATGGCTGATGATGGCTGGACGGCCATCAGCGCGGACGGAAGTCCATCGGCTCACTTCGAGCACACGGTGATCATTACCAAGGACGGACCTGAAATTCTCAGCGTTCCGCTTGGTAAAGAAGCTCCTGTGTTGGTTTAGCTTTTGGGCAAGTAATCTGTGGGGAAATTGTTTGAGAGACTGTTTAATAAGTCCAATTTCTTCGAGCAGGTCAACTGTAGGGCGGGTCGCTGACCCGCCGCTTGGAATGAAATGTCGCCTCAGCGAGACGACCTACAAAACCGAACTTTTCAGAATTTACCGTATTGGGTTTCAATTGTAGTTCATTCCGATTTATTTAACAGTCTCTGAGAGTTCATTTGGCTGGCAAGTCGCTTTGCTTTCTTTAGTTTTGGGTCCAGATATGAATGTAGCGATTATTACCGGAGGCGGATCGGGGATTGGGAAAAGCGTGGCGATTGGGTTGAGCAAGGCTGGCTATTCCGTTGTTTTGGCTGGCAGGCGTCAGGAAGCTTTGGATACGGTTGTTGGGCTGATTGAGTCTGGGGGCGGTTCGGTTTTGGCTATTCAAACGGATGTGTCGAATGAGGGCGATGTAGCGAGTTTGTTCGCAAAGGCAATCGAGCGTTTTGGTCGAGTGGACTTGCTCTTCAATAACGCGGGCATGTTCGGGGCAGCGGCTTTGCTGGAAGACTTGAAATTCGAAGATTGGAAAGCGGTGGTCGATGTGAATTTGACTGGAGCTTTCTTGTGTACTCAGGCTGCGTTTCGAGTGATGAAAGATCAGAAACCTATGGGAGGGCGTATTATAAATAATGGTTCTATTTCGGCTCACGTTCCCCGTCCGAATTCCGCTGCGTATACCGCAACGAAGCATGCGATTACTGGACTGACGAAATCGACAGCTTTGGATGGGCGAAAATATGATATAGCCTGTGGGCAAATCGATATTGGTAACGCGTCAACCGATATGACTTCGAGCATGACGAAAGGCGTGCCTCAAGCGGATGGTTCAATGAGCGTTGAGCCGACGATGGATGTGGCTAACGTGGTTGACGCAGTGCTCTATATGGCGAACTTGCCGCCCAATGCTAATGTTCTTTCCATGACCGTTATGACTACTAAAATGCCTTTCGTCGGGCGTGGGTAGTGGGTTGATCTGTCATCGCTCCATTCTCTGATGACACTGACTATTTTGGAGATGCTACCAAACAGTGGATGATTAACTTTCGAGTGCCTGATCTCGACGCAATGATCGCACGATTGCGGGGAGCGGATATAGTCGTTTCTGATCCGGAGATTTTTCCAAATGGCCAGTTTTCTAGAGTGCTCGACCCAGAGAGTAATCCAGTCGATCTCTGGGAGCCAAGTTGATGTTTTTAAAGGGCATTGGT
>JBNMOQ010000235.1:0-8217 GCA_051275055.1 Candidatus Pelagisphaera sp. | reverse complement strand
AATAAAGACCATTCCCATAGGCGACGTCATTGAGGGAATTCGCATAGGTCGTATCATGAGTTACCCAGGAAACTCCATCATCACTACTTAAAAGGATCCCACCTCGATCTGTAGGAGCAAGGAACTTCCCATTTTCGTATTGCAAATTTACAATATTATTCGGCGTTGGGGCGGGACTCACAAGCTCAAGTTGCTCATAAACCGTCTGGCCAAATAGCGAACTAAGAGAAAGGAGCAGTACAAATAAAATACGCTTTGAATACCGAGGGAACCTTATGAACTGGGGATCAACCATATGCCTATCCAACGTATAATAATAAATATGGCAAGACTTGAGGCAAAGGAAGGCCCCTTTGTAAGATGCGTAGCAACGTCTAAATTTGATTTTAAATAGAGTGTCCTCGGACCAATCACCCAGACTTTCAAAAGGTAGCGACCGATCTCCGAGCGGCCATTATTATTGAATGCGCTGAGCTGGGAGATCGGCCGCTACCAAATTCATCTAACAGTCCACATCCTCAACCACTCCGCAAATCGTTCACGAGTGTTCGAAAAGCCATGACATCGGAATAGTTGCTCTAGCTGAGCAGAATCAGCGAGATTCCCGCGAGGATTCCCAGAACCCAAGGGAGCTTGCGAAGGAAGAGCTTTTCGCGAAAGAGAAATGTCCCCGCAAAGAACGTCACTAATACAGCGCTGCGTCGAAGGCAGGAAATTATAGATACCATTGCATCGGGTTCCGCCATGGCGTGAAAATAAACAAAGTCGGCGGCGAGAAGCGAGAGACCCGTAAAGGGAATACTCCATTTCCAATGAAAATCGGAGTGTGCCCACCAACCGCGAAACCAACCGAAAGCCGGTAGCAGCATAAAAACCAGCAAGTAGATCGAGAACCACGCTTGTACGGTAGCTGGAGAGAAACCATAGGAGGCGAGCAGATAGCGGTCGTAGAGTCCCGAACAGGAACTGATGACCACTCCAGTGATGCAGATCCATATCCATCGATTATTGGAAAAGTGGATACCTTCGAGCTTGCCGACGGTGGATAGGCCAATGAAGAATGCTAAGGTAAGCGAGATCCCCAGCCATTGCTGCAGGTTGGGCGATTCGCCGAATATGAGCAGCGCCCCAGCCAGTGTAAAGATAGGCCCAATCGATCGGGCACTGCCGGTAATACTGATTGGAAGATGCTTAACTGCGAAATAAGCGAAAAGCCAAGACGTGCCGACTATGCAGGATTTCAAAGCGAGCATACCGTGCTCCAGCAAGCTGATTTCGTGAACGACTAGACCCGGGTGAAGAGGGCCACCGGTATGCGAGAGTATGACGATTGGGATCCAGACCAACGCGGAAGCCAAATTCGAAAAAAGGAGAACAGGCAGAACCGCATTGCCGTTAACGGACTGCTTTTTGCAGAGGTCGTAGATCCCCAGTAGGAGACCGGAGAGAATGCCCAAGTATAGCCAAGTCATGAATTCTCAAATTCGCTGTTGAACATCGGCCGCCAAAGCGAAGGTCGTTCGCTCATCTGGCAACCAATAAACGTGCGTTCATTAAGATCTGAGTGTGGTAGGAGTTCGAGACTCAATTTCGATTAAGAGGATGAGCATCCCTACCCAATCAATCCGGAATCGCCTCGTTCGGGTCGATGTCCTCGCCTTCCCAGTTGGCGACTCCGTTCTCATAGGTAAGCACTCGTTTAGCGCTGCCGAGAACATGGGCTCGGTCAATTTTTGGAATGTGTTTTCTCAATCTCCGCTTTTCGGAAGCGTATTCAGAATTCGATGCCAAATTAGTGAATTCGTTCGGATCCTTGACCATATCGTAGAGCTCTTCCGATCCATCCGCATAGCGAATGTAGCGCCACTGCTCGCTTCTCACGCCATGATTACCTGGATTGTGGGTCGTGATCGCCGGACGGCTTCTGGGAGCCTTGGGGTTCTTCAATTGCGGCACCAAGCTAAGCCCTTCCAGATGATCAGGAATTTCTAGACCGCATAATTGACTCAAGGTGGGATACATATCCAAGAGCTCCGCAGGGCGATTCGATCGTTGCCCCGCCTTCACTCCGGGACCCGCAAAAACCAAAGGCACCCGAGCCGTGCGATCCCAGAGCGTGTTCTTTCCCGTAATTTGCTTTTCACCCAAATGATAACCGTGGTCAGACCAAAGAACCACGATCGTATCATCCTCCAGATCATTCCGCTCCAGGGCATCCAGCACGCGACCGACCTGACTATCGACAAAACTCACACTGGCGAGGTAGGCCTGTACTATCTTAATTTGCTCCCCCTCCTCTAGCAAAAACTTCTGGCGCGGTTCCGGTAGTTTCCAGTGAAGGTACCAGCTAAAACGCGGTGTATCCGAGCGATCGTCCAAAAGCATTCGAGGCAGGACGACCTCATCTTCCGGATACATATCGAACCACTTCTGCGTTGCGAATAATGGTACGTGAGGCAAGGCGAATCCCACCGCCATGAAGAACGGATCTTTCGGCTTCGCATCCAACTGTTCGACTGCCCAGCTGGCCGTCTTCCAGTCCTTGTGATCCGATTCCTCGTAAGGATAGACTGCCCAATCCATTCCACGCCCGCCACGCGGAGTTGTCACCCGTTTCGTTTTTGGCGACAAGCCAGCTTCCGTCTTCGCCACCACATCGAACTCCGGCAACCCTGAGCTGTTCCAATCTCTCCCATGGTAGATTTTTCCAACGGTATACGTTTGGTAACCCGCCTTCGAGAAATGCTGCGGCAAGGTCACGAGATCCTTTAAATCATCGACCTTCCGAAACCAGGGAGCCAAGCCGTAAATTCCAGTGGTCGAGGGCCTCAGTCCAGTCATCACGCTCGTCCGGGATGGATTGCAAATAGGAGCCTGACAATGGGCATTGGTAAACAAAGTGCCCCGCTCCGCCAAGGCATCGATATTGGGCGTCTTCACCTGTGGATGGCTATCCAAGCAGCCCACCCAGTCATTCAAATCGTCGATCGCGATGAAGAGAACATTTGGCTGAGCGCCCTGGCTAAAGGGGAGGCACGCAAATAGGAGGGTAAGTGTAATAAGGTTACGTTTCATAAAATTTGAATCTTTATAAATTTAAATTGTAGGGCGGGTCGCTGACCCGCCAATCGAAAAGAGGCGTCGCCTCAGCGAGACGACCTACAATCTGGTTGTTCTACCTTTTTAGTCATTATGTCCCCATATCTTGGGTACTTTGAATTTATTCGGGATCGTTCGTGGAGCGATATGCGGCGGCGATGCCACACCCGACAGCTCCGCCAACTTAGCCTTTAGCCTACGAAACTCCCTGGGACGCTTAGCAGAAAGATCCGTGGTTTCATAAGGATCCACGCTCAAATCGAATAACTCCCACTTTTCTCCGCCTACGGCGGTACGCTCATTCGCCCCTGCGTGCCCATTGTGTACTAATTTCCAATCGCCCATACGAATCGAGCCATGAAACGGCGTCAAATTGTGAAGGAGAAAATCGCGTTGAATCGATTTCCCACTACGAATGCTAGGCCAAGCATCTTTCCCGTCGAGCGGAAGCGCCTGTTTAAGCGTACTTCCCGCGAGCCCCAACAAAGTGGGATACAGGTCAACGACATGTAAGGGTTCATCCACTACATCGCCCGCCTTGATCGTTCCGTCCCACGCTGCGATCGCTGGAACGCGCACGCCTCCTTCGTAAAGCGTATCTTTCTCTCCGCGAAGTTTTCCATTCGATCCGAATCGAACGAGGCCTCCGTTATCCGAAAAGAAAACGATCAAAGTGTTCTCACGCGATAGGTGACGATTTGCTGCTCCCACAATCCTTCCAATCGCGTCATCCATACTCGTGACCATCGCCGCGTAAGTGCGGCGGTTTTTAACTTCGATATGCGCATTCCGCTCAAGCTGTTCTTGGGTCGCCTGCAAGGGCGTGTGCGGCGCATTGAAAGGCACATAGAGAAACAACGGCGTATCCGGATTATGGGCTTCGATAATATCCGCCGCTTCCTTCCCCATCAAATCCGTTGTGTATCCCTCTTCGTAAACCGGCTGACCGTTCCGATGCCAATCGTGCCCGCCGTCCCGATCATGAGTAAAGTAATCCAAGGCCCCATTATAGTGGCCGTACTGCAAATCGAAGCCACGTTGCAGCGGCAAGTACTCCGGTTCGAAATGACCCAAATGCCACTTGCCAACGATCGCCGTTGTGTAGCCAGCCGCCTTCATTCCCACCGCCAAGGTCTGCTCCTCCAACGGCAGCCCATGACTCGCCCAAGGTTTCACCACGCCGCATTGCAAGCCGTAGCGCATCGGATAGCGCCCCGTCATCAAGGCCGCTCTCGTCGGAGAACACACCGGTTGCGAATAAAACTGATCGAGCTGGGCGCCGCGAGCCGCCAGGCGATCAATATGAGGCGTGGCGATCTCCCCTTCCCCATGATAGCTCACATCGCCCCACCCAAGATCATCCGCCAGCATCACGATGATGTGCGGACGCTCGCCGGCGAGTGAAACACTGGATAGCAAAGCACTTGCCCAGCAAAAGCTTAGTAGACAACGGAAAATCCGTTTAGAGGATAGAAAGGGCATTCGGGTTAACATCTGAAGGGATATCTCGAAGAGAACACCATTCTGCCTATATTTTCCAAGAATGCTCCTTTTTTCGACGCATTGCGGAAATATTCTCGAACCGACTGATAACGCTATCAGGAAAGCTCGAGAATCGATGTTCCTTTCGGTAAATCAATACACAGCTCGATAGCTTGCTCCCGGCGACGCCATTCGCCGGACGACAACGGCCCCGCGATCTGATTGTTCTCCTTCAATCCGATTAACTCAGAGGATGGATCCGCGGCGATGCGCGGACTCAGTTCGACCCCATCAACGACATCGACTTTTAGAGTAAATCCGGGCGCTCCAACAGGAGCTTTTATCGTCATTAAATTTCCACTACGTTCAATTGCAGTCAGTTCCTTTGCTGCCCAGTACCGGGCGATTTCACTGAGTTTCATCCAGCGAATCCGATCTCCGTAGGCTTCATTGATACGTTTAACGATAGCCTGGAAGCTCTTGAAGTTCTGCCCAGTACCATTGGCATACATGTTGGGCCAATGGGTCAGAAAACAAGCTGGCTCGCCCTTCTCGATCACTTCCACCATTCGGCCATGTTTGAAATCCGCCGTTATATGGCGATCAACCACTTCATTCATAGGGTCGGGATTGCCACCGTGCCAGTCGCCAAACCAGTCACCCGTGCAGGAGGGAATATTCACAATGAACTCGGGGGATTGGCTATCGATCCCTTTGGCTAACTCGACCCGCGGAAGCGTACTCTCATCGGAACCGGTAACAACATACTTGAAATAGTGCGGCACCTCGACGTTAAAGACCGATCGGAGCGCTTGAATTCCGCCAATTTCGAGGTTTCCCATGGCCGGGTTTCCAAAACCGCCCGGTGTGGTAAATCCCTCGCAAGGCAGATCGACGTTTTTCAAAATCCGCAGGGCGTAGTCAATATAGGCGCCAATTTCATCTGCGCTCTTTCCTTCACACCAACCGCCGTTCTCCATCCAATAGCTTCCATCCGACTTTTGCGGCAACGGACGTCCCGTCTTGAGATCAATCACCCGAGTGTGGCTGATCATTTCAGGATGAATGTCCCAATCCGGCATCAAAAACTCGCGAATCAGTTTAAGACTATCGCGTAACTGGGAGCGACTCCAACCGGGCATGGATCGATCGATCCAACCGACGCAAGCGGGATAAGGAACCACGGAATATTTTCCTTTCACTCCCTGCTCACGGCAAAATTCACCAAACTCTCGAACGAACGAATCGGGTATTTCTTTCGGCCAGCTTTGCCAGGGCACGTTGAAGCGTTCGGCGCCTTTCGTACTGCTCCAGGCTTCGGCGAATTGAGGCAAACAAAAATGCCCCATGTTCACCAGCGTCGTTGAGTCGTCGATAATGAACGAAACCGGCACCTGTCCATAGGGATTGAGAACAGTGACAGAACTAGCCTGCTTCGGTCGTTCACCCGGAACGATCGGAAATACCGGCTCTGAAGAAAGCCGGGGAAGACCCAGGCCTACTCCAATTCCGGCCAAACCTGTAGTGGCGAGAAAAGTCCTTCGATTCACACGGTGCATGATACAGCAATCCTGCTCTAATAGCGGAGCAGTAGGCAACAGGGAATAATGCTGCTATAAACACTCCCTCACGAAAGAATATCCCGAATCACGTGACCATGAACATTGGTCAAGCGGCGCTCGATTCCATTGTGGTAATAGGTGAGTCGTTCGTGATCCAGGCCGAGAAGATGGAGGATGGTGGCATGGAAGTCATGAGGCGTGGCAACGTCTTCGACGGCTTTGAAACCGAATTCGTCGGTGCGCCCGTAGGATGTGCCCGGCTTCACGCCCGCTCCCGCAAGCCAACCGGTAAAGCCGTGCGGGTTGTGGTCGCGGCCCTGAGTGCCCATTTGAAACATCGGCATGCGTCCGAACTCGGTCGCGAAAACGACTAAGGTGTCTTTCAGAAGGCCTCGTTGCTTAAGGTCCTTGAGCAAACCCGCAACGGGCTGATCGAGGATTTCGCCGTGTATATCGTACTGTTCCTTCATTGCGCCATGGCCGTCCCAGTTCAGGCGTCCCATTGTGGCGTAGGCACCGTTGAAGAGCTGGACGAAACGCACTCCGCGCTCGACAAGTCGCCGAGCCTGAATGCAATTCTTGGCGAAGGCGGCCTTGTCTTCGTTAGCGCTGTCAGCGCCGTAGAGTTTCCGAATATGCTCGGGTTCGGAATCCAGATCGACCGCTTCAGGAACGGAAAGCTGCATGCGTCCGGCCAACTCGTAGCTCGAGATCCGAGCGGCCAACTCTTCATCGCCTGGATAGCGTGCCGCATTTTGTTCGTCGAGAAACCGCAAGGCTTCGCTCGCGGCTCGGTCGGTGTCGCTGCTAAACGCATCGGGACGATCGAGAAAGCGAATGGGTTTGGTGCTGCTGAAGGGCGTTCCCTGGAACGAGGCAGGCAGAAAGCCATTAGCCCAATTGTTGGGCCCTGACACCGGGTTGCCTCGGGGATCTTCTATCGCGACGAAGGCGGGAAGGTTTTGGTTTTCGCTGCCGAGGGCAAAGTTCACCCAAGCTCCCATGCTGGGGAATCCGTCAAAGGTGAAACCTGTGTTCATGAGGTTTACTGCGGGCCCGTGGGTATTCGAGGTATTAGTCAGGGAGTGGATAAAACTGATTTCATCGGCCATCTCACCGATATGCGGAACAAGGTCGGAGATCATCTTGCCGCTCTGACCGCGAGGGCGGAACTTCCAAAGCGGCTGGGTTAGGTTTCCATTGGGGCCCTGAAAGGAAATGAGCTGTTCGCTGCCGGGCAACGGCTTGCCGTGCTGCCGGATGAGCTCCGGCTTGAAGTCGAAGGTGTCGACGTGGCTGAGGGCTCCGGAGCAAAAAACGACGATTACATTTTTCGCTTTGGCTTCAAAATGGGGCTTGCGAGGCGCGTACGGATTGGCCGGGTCGATCTTCGGCGACGCCCCACGAGCGCGTTCTTCGGCAAGCATTGCCGTGAGAGCGATGCCGGCAAGCCCCTGAACGGAGCCAGAAAGAAAGCTGCGTCGATCGAGCATGGGTCGGCCTAGTTTTTTGAACTGCTTCATTGGAGAAAGGCGAATTCGCTGGAGTTGAAGATTACGCGACAGACCTGTTCGAGGCCATGGTCGTCGGCTAAAGCGGCGAGTCGCTTACTCTCGGCGGGTGACGCTTGACGGGAAAAAGCGATGGCAAAGGCGCGGGCGATTTGCTCGCCTCTATCGTCGCCCGCTTCCGCTCGCAGTCTCTCCGCGAAGAATGCCGCTTGACGATTGACGAACGGGCTATTGAGCAGCCCCAAGGATTGCACCGGAGTGATCGAACGAGGTCGGTTCGGTTTCATCTGACCGGCATCGGGACAGTCGAAGGCTCCAAAGATATCAACGGAGACCATGCGGATTTTATGTGCGTAGATCATGCGTCGCCAACCGTCTTTCTCGAAAGTCTCTTTCGGCACGTAGTCGGTGAGTCCGCCGCGTTGATTGAAAAAGTCGAATCCAGGACCGCCCATTTCATAATGCAGTTTGCCACTCGCGCTGAGAATAGAGTCGCGCAGCGCTTCCGCCTCGATTCGTCTGGGCGGATAGCGCCAAAGCAATCGGGAATCCGCGTCGATCTC
>JBNMOQ010000234.1:0-8235 GCA_051275055.1 Candidatus Pelagisphaera sp. | reverse complement strand
AGTGGAGCCTAATAAGAAATCAGGGTTCTGCTGCGGCCTCGGCGATGCCGCCCTACCTTTCTCCACCGAAGGGCAACGAACCTCGATAGAGGTCGTTTTCTGCGCGGTGGCCCTGCCTTGTATTGGGCGATTTTTAGAGGGAGTGACGTCTTGTCGGGGTTGGGATAGAATCGTAATATAACCTATGAAGGACAAAGTATCGCCTGGACCTCATGAGTTCCCGCGGGTAACTGTATGGACGGTTGTTTACAAGGACCGGTTGAACTTTTCCCCCTGATTCATGATCCCTACAAAGATTCTTGTTTTGTTGTTTTCGATGGCGATGCCCGCGTTAGGAATCGCTCAAAATTTGGTGGATGCTCGATCATCGAATCACTTAATTCCGGTTGGAATTGGAGCCATTGGAATTACTCCTACCGAACCGATTCGAATGAGCGGGTACGGTGGGCGTAATACGCTTTCGGAGGGTGCGACTGGTCAGTTGTACGCTAAGGCTCTCGCCTTTGGGGAGGGTGATGAGGCGTGTTTGTTGGTGACGGCGGATTTGGTGGGCATCCCCGCGTGGTTGAAGAAAGCGGTCGCGGAGCGGCTTGGGCTTCCTTTGGAACGTTTGGCGATTTGCGCGACGCACACGCATTCGGGCCCGCAGTTGAGAGGTCTTTTGGAGCCGATATTCATGGAGGAAATTCCTTCCGAAGAAATGGCGGTGATTGGACGGTATTCGGATGGGCTGGTTGATAAGTTAGTCGCGGTTTGCCAGACGGCCTTGGGGGATAGGCGAGCGAGTCGCTTGGACTGGGGGATCGGAGAAGTGGGCTTTGCGAGCAACCGTCGCGTTCTTGAAGAAGGGAAATGGACGGGCTTCGGAGTACAGGTCGACGGGCCGGTGGATCACAGTTTGCCGGTGATGCGTGTGGTCGGAGAAAAAGGCGAGTTGAGAGCTGTTTTTGCGAACTACGCTTGTCATTGCACAACGCTTGGCGGCGACATGCATTCGATTCATGGAGACTGGGCAGGGGAGGCGCAGCGGTTGTTGGAAGAGCGGCATCCAGGAGCGATGGCTTTGATTGCGATTGGTTGCGGAGCGGACGCGAATCCGAATCCGCGGGGAAACATGGACGCAGTGTTGCAAAATGGTAAGGCTCTCGCGGATGAAGTGGATCGAGTGATTGGGGCACCGCTTAGTGCTTTGCGGTCTTTGCCTGTCAGTCGTATCGAACGCATTGAGCTTCCTTTAGACCCTTTGCCCTCACGAGAATATTGGGAAGAGCATGCGGTCTCGACTGATAAGACGGCGTATTATGGTCAGTTGATCCTGGATCGATTGGGTCGGGGCGTTTCCCTGCCGACGTCCATCGACTACCCGGTTCAGACGTGGACCTTTGGTACGGACCTGGCGATGGTCTTTCTACCAGGCGAGGTTGTGGTTGATTACTCGATTAAGCTCAAAGAGATGTTCGATTCAGATCGAATTTGGATCAATGCTTACGCGAATGCGGCTCCATCTTACATTCCGTCGCGTCGTTTGTATGACGAAGGTGGGTACGAGGTCGATCGATCTATGCTCTATTATGATAAGCCGACTCGTTTGTCGCCGGATACGGAAGAGCTTGTTTTGGATGCGGTTCTAAAGCAGGTCCCCCATCCGTTTTTCTCGGAGCGAACTTTGCAAAGAATTCCTGCACCAATAGAAGCTGAGGCAGCCTTGGAGACATTGCGGATTCATGAAGATTTACAGGTGGAACTCGTCGCTGCGGAACCATTGGTGATGGACCCAATCGATATCGCATGGGGCGTGGATGGCCGCATGTGGGTTGTTGAAATGGCGGACTATCCACTTGGCCTCGATGGAGCGGGCCAGGCGGGAGGACGTATCCGGGTCTTGGAAGATGAGAACGGCGATGGCATTTACGATCGTTCTACGCTTTTTATGGACGGAGTCGGTTTCCCTACTTCGGTTCTTCCTTGGCGAGATGGAGTTTTAGTGACGGCGGCACCCGATATTCTTTTTGCGAGAGATACCGATGGAGACGGAAGGGCAGACGATATAGAGCGACTTTATACGGGATTCAATTTGGGAAACCAGCAACACCTCGTTAATGGACTTCAGTGGGGAATGGATGGCTGGGTGTATCTGGCGAATGGCGACAGTGGAGGGATTGTTCGTTCAGTAGGTTCAGAAAATAGGATTGATATCAACGGTCGTGATTTGAGGATTAAGCCAGAGGAAGGGCTGATCGAGGCGATTGCAGGGCGGAGTCAGTATGGGCGAAATCGGGATGGCTGGGGTAATTGGTTTGGGAATAGCAATTCTTGGCCTGGCTGGCACTACGCCTTGGATGATACTTATCTGCAACGTAATCCTCATGTTCTGTATGCAAATGGAAGATCGTTTCTGCCTAGCGAACCACAGGCCGGTCCTGTGTATCCAATTAGTCGAACACTTAGCCGTTATAATGATTACGAGAAAGCGAATCGCTTCACAAGCGCGAGCGGATTTATGCTTTATGAAGACGCCGCATTGGGTGAAGCGTTCGTAGGAAATTCGTTCGTAGCGGAAAGCGTTCACAATTTGGTTTCACGTGCGGTCGTGTATCCTGAAGAAACGACGTTTAAGAGTCGCCGAGCTCCGGAAGAGTTTCGTTCCGAGTTTCTCGCATCGACGGATAACTGGTTTCGCCCGACCGCTATACGTAGCGGTCCGGATGGAGCGCTCTATGTAGTGGATATGTATCGTCTTGTGATCGAGCATCCCACTTGGGTGTCTGAGGATTGGCAGCGGAAACTCGATTTGCGCGATGGACACGACAAAGGGCGGATCTATCGCATTTCGGGAAACGAATTCGATAGTGAATCGACTGAACGAATTGATAAATTGGATACGATTTCTATCGTAGAGGCATTGGACTCGTCGAATCGCTGGCGTCGAGATCAGGCACATCAAATGCTTGTTTGGAAACAGTCGAAGGAAGCAATTGAACCGCTGAGAAGGATTGTTGTAGATGGACGGAATGCTCAAGGACGGGGGCAGGCGTTGAGAATCTTGGAGCAACTGGGAGGTTTAGACAACGCGACGTTGCTGGCGGCTTTGAACGATGCCGTCGGCGGTGTTCGGCGACAGGCTGTTTTGTTGGCGGAATCTCGTTTGAATGAGGCTCCTCGAGTTGGGCAACGTGTTTGGGAGCTTGCAGCGGACGCGGATGCGCAAACGCGGATGCAGGTCGCATACGCATTAGGCGAATCGCGAGATACCGAGTCGGGGGAAGTTCTGGCTTTGATGGCTATAGCTCACCATAAGGATCCGCTGATGCTATCGGCAATTTTGAGCTCGGCCGTTCCGCACCAAAAAGCGATCGCGGACGCCTTTCTCCCGCATTGTTTGGACCCTACGTATAGCGGATTATTTGAGGGCTTAACGCAAACGGCTTTGGGAACCGGGAACCAGAGCGTATTGGAATTAATTTTGGGAGCGATTGTCGAATCGTCGAATCAGGATAGGCGTCTCGAAGTTTTTTCGAATTGGCTGAATATAGCGAGAAGATCAGGGTTTTCTCTGAAGCAATTGCAGGCGAGTGCCGAACCGTCGTTTTCGGAGGTATTGAATGCTACGGATGAGTTTTTTCGAATTGCTCGAGCTCGAGTTCTCGATAGGGATTTGGCGACGCCGGTCCGGAAAGTAGCTATTGATGTTTTACGTTCCGATGTGAACCAGAACACAGAGAGTATCGAGAACCTGACAGCGATGCTGAATTCGAGCGAGCCGGTCGATATTCAGGTGGCCGTTTTCGATTGCCTTGTCGCTTTATCGGGAACCGTGAGTGTTTCGGGACTTTTCGAGAACTGGGAAAGTCATGGTCCTTATCTACGTAACCATATTGTTGGGACGTTTTTGAATAGAAGAGAGTCTACGTTGCGTTTGCTGCAGGGTGTTGAACAGCATCCGGCAATGGCATCAACGTTTTCGCCAGCCCAGATAGCGGGACTTAGACGCAATGCGGATAATCGTATTCAGAAATTGGCGAACAGCGTTTTCGGTCATCTTGAGCATTCAGATCGATCTCGCTTAGTTGACGAATTTGAAAGCTCGCTTGAACTAGTCGGGGACCTGGAAGCAGGTAGGGTACAGTTTTCAGCTCTTTGCGCTGCTTGCCACAAGGTGGGTGATGTGGGGTTCGAGGTTGGCCCTGCTTTAGCGTCGCTTACAGACAAATCGCCAGAGTCGATGCTGGTCGCGATTTTGGACCCTAATCGTGCTGTGGAAGACAAATATTTACAGTTTGTAGCGAGTACTCGAGACGGGCGCAGCTTCGCAGGAATCCTCGATGAGGAAACCGCAACGAGCCTGACGCTAGTCAATGCTGGCGGCTTGAAACAGGAGATTCTTAGAAAAGAACTGGTGTCGTTAGAAAGTGGTGACGTATCACTAATGCCGGAGGGCTTTGAGACCGGAATGGATGCTCAAGACCTGGCGGACTTGATCGCATTTATTGGTGCTTCGGATACTGGATTGCGAGTTCATCCTGATCCGGATGGTTCGGTTGGCTTGACTGCTTCTCGAGGAATGGGGGAAGGGGTATCGGTTCGTTTCAATACAGAGAGCGGTGCCTTCGAATGGATGGCCGAAACGGATTCCATCGAATGGACTGTGCAGGGATTGAAGGCTGGGTACTACGACATCTTTTCGGATGCGTCCTTGGCGGCAGAGTACGAAGGCCGACCGTTCACATTGTCGCTCGACGATCATTTTGTAACGGGCGTGATTTCCACGACTGGCGGTTTTGATCGATTCCGTAAACGGAAATTTGGCAATATAAGAGTCGAATCGGATCTAGAGGTCGCGAAATTCGAATTGCGCCACAGCTTGAAAAACGGGCTGTTGAGCCTGAGGGAACTACGTTTGATTCCGGTGGACGCATCCAAGTGAGAGTTCGAATGATTGCTTACCCTTCGTATCTGTAGATTTTCTAGTTGCGGGAGGTTGGGCAAAGGAGGATGGTGAATTTCTGCCCCGGATCATGTTGATCGAAGTTTTGGGCGACTAATAGGAGCGAACGTAATTTCGATATGAATGAATTGGCCTTGAGAAAACGTGCCCTTGCTGGCGATAAATTGGTTGGTACGTTCGTTAATACTGGATCGCCGATGTCTGCAGAGATCGCTGGAAATACGGGTTTGGATTGGTGTTTGTTCGATATGGAGCATGGCGTCGGCGAGTGGGAATCGTTGAATCATCAGGTAGGCGCGCTTAATGGTACGCGGACGGCGCCGCTTGTGAGGGTGCCGGGATTGGACTCGGTTTATTTTAAAAGGGCGCTGGATTTGGGAGCTCATGGGGTGATGATTCCATCGGTGAACACGGCGGAAGAAGCGCGTGAAGCGGTATCATTTTCTAGGTATCCACCTTATGGAGTCAGAGGCGTATCGGGAATGACGCGCTGCGCTGGATTTGGCAAGAAGCTCGACGAGCGTTTACAGTCTGCTCACGAGAATACGTTGATTATCGCTCAAATCGAAACGAAGTCGGGCTTGGAAAACGTGGAATCGATCGCTGCCGTCGAAGGGATCGATATGCTTTTCGTGGGGCCGATGGACTTGTCGGTCAGTCTTGGCATCGCCCGCCAACTGGAGCATCCCGATTTTCGGGCTGCGTGCGCGAAAGTAGTTGAAGCGGCCAAGCGACATGGCAAAGCAAGCGGAGCGTTGGTGATAGACGGCAATAAATTGGGAGAATGCTTCGACGAAGGGTTTACTTTTGTCGGGATTGGCTCCGATGGCAGCATGATTGCCGCAGGAATGAACGCGGTACTGCAACATAAGGTAGACGCTCTGGGGCGATAGGAATTTCGATGACTGCTCTGGAGTTCGGCCATTGCTTTTTGTAAACATTTTTAAGATACGAATATTATGATGATTAAGGATTTCTTTGGATGGGCTCTAGGCCTGTTATTTGTGGCGACCATGGCCCAGGCTGATTTCACGATTTCAAAACCGGGTAAGCTCCTCATGAAGGAAAATTTCGATGGAGCTGATTTGCCGGAATTGTTTACGGTGGGAGTGGGCGATTGGTCGATCGTCGATCATTCGATTCGAGGCCGTCAACAGGCAGCAGACAAGCACACGGCCTTTCGGAAGATCTACCTGGATCACCAAGATGTGATTTACCAATTCGATATGAAGATCGAAGGTGATGCGTTTTCGCAAATTTTGATAAACTACGATTTATCGCATATTGCGAAGTGCGTGACTCGGGTTGATTCGATCAGCGTGTTCAAGATATTCGAAGGCAAAAAGCGGGCTCAGATGGCAAAGGAAGGGCACGACCCGGGCAAGGATCCTATGAAAGGAAAATGGGATGAGAAGACCTTCGCGATGGATACGGGCGCGGTAGACCTCAAGAAGGGCAAATGGTATCGCGTGACAATCGAGATGATTGGCGATCAATTGGCAATGGAGGTCGATGGTGCGCGCGTGATAGGGCAGCATATCGGTATCACCGAGAAGAAGACGAATTACGGATTTCAGGCGGGCGGTTTTGAGGGTTACGTTTACTACGACAATATTCGCGTTTGGGAAGCATTGCCGCTGAAGCGATAGGCACTTAGTTTTTTAAGATTATGGCACAGGTTGTTTTAAAAGGATTGGAAAAGATTTATGCTGGCTCGAGAAAGAGTCAGAGTTTTCGGGCGGTTAAAGGTATTGACCTAGAAATTCGAGACAGGGAATTCATGGTTTTGGTGGGTCCCTCTGGTTGTGGAAAATCAACTACGCTGCGCATGATTGCGGGCTTGGAGGAGATTACCCGTGGAACGATTGAGATCGATAGTCAGGTCGTGAATAGCGTGGCTCCTAAGGATAGGGATATTGCGATGGTCTTTCAAAACTACGCTCTTTATCCCCATATGACGGTTTTCGAAAACATGGCTTTCGGGCTGAAGTTGCGAAAGTTCTCAAAGGAGGAAACTGAGCAACGAGTAAATGATGCTGCGAGTATTTTGGGTTTGGATACGCTTCTTGAGCGTAAGCCGAAGGCCCTTTCGGGCGGGCAGCGTCAGCGTGTTGCAGTTGGTCGAGCGATTGTTCGCCAACCGAAGGTATTTTTGTTCGACGAGCCGCTTTCGAATCTCGATGCGAAGATGCGCGTTTCGATGCGAGCCGAGATTTCTAAACTGCACGATCGGTTGCAGACGACTATGATCTATGTGACGCACGATCAGGTGGAAGCGATGACGATGGGCGATCGTATTTGCGTGATGAATGAGGGCGAAATTATGCAAGTCGATGAGCCGCTCAATCTCTATAATAACCCTGCGAATTTGTTCGTCGCTAGCTTTATCGGCAGTCCGTCGATGAATCTATTTAAAGGAACAGTCGTTTTCAAAGAGGGAAAAAGTTTCTTTGAAGAAATTAATGAAACCGAAAATGGATTTTCGATTCCTTTAGAAGGAGATCTTTCGGAAAAGGCTAGTGGCCTGGATGGAAAAGCTGTCGTATTTGGTATTCGACCGGAGGATACGTATATTTTGAAAGCAGACGATGATTCTTCGAAGGCTTCAATTACTGCTAAAGTCGAGTTAAGCGAACCGATGGGATCAGAGACATTGGTTTATCTAGATACAGGCGAAAATGGCTTTGTCGTAAAAGAAAAAGGCCATTTGGAGGTATCCAACGAAATGGAAGTAAGCGTCTCGATCGATCCGGGAAAGATTCATCTGTTCGACCGGGCAACAGGCCAGGCTATTTGAGAGCGGACATTTTGCGTTTTTAGTCTAATGATTCAACTTGTGGATTGTTTTAACCACAGATGACACAGATATGTTTTTCGCTTCGCTGTCGCCGGTGGCTCGGTACACAGATTTATTTTAATGAGAAAGAGACGTTTACGGAAAATTATTAGGGTCTAAATTTATTCGAAATCATCCGTTATCTCTGTGTACCGAGCAACTCGACACATTCAATCTGTGATCTAAACCTATTCACGGGTTTCGCCTTGCTCCGCTTGGAGGCCTTTTTCGATGAGTTCGGCTATGCGGTCGGCGTCGTAAATGCAACCGGCCCAGGAGCCGCCGCTGGCGTTTTGGAGTGTGGCCCAGAGGCGTGTGTCGGTTGGTACGTTCGGGTTGGCTATTAGATCGGGGTGACGGGGTCGATTGTCGAACGCGCTGTCGTCTTCAGTTACGACGTTAATTGATCCTTCTAATTTTCGCGTATCGATTTCGATTCGAATAGTATCTCCAT
>JBNMOQ010000233.1:0-8265 GCA_051275055.1 Candidatus Pelagisphaera sp. | reverse complement strand
GTCACAACGCCGATTGCGAGGGTCAGACCAAATCCTTTTACAGGGCCTGTTCCAAAATAGAACATCACAAGCGAGACAAGCAAGGTCGTCACATTCGCGTCGAAGATCGTCGAAAACACTTTGTCGAAACCGCCCACAAGCGCGGATTTGAGCGTTTTGCCCGATCGCAGCTCCTCTCGAATACGTTCGAAAATTAGAATATTAGCATCAACCGCCATACCGATAGTGAGGATAACACCCGCAATACCTGGCAGAGTCAAAGTAGCGCCGACACTTGCCAACGCTCCCAACACGATCGCCAAATTGAGCACGACTGATACCAAAGCGATGCCGCCGCCGACCATGTAATAGGCAATCATGAAGATCGCTACCAAGCACACGCCCCATGTCGCGGCACGCTTACCGGAATCAACTGATTCCTGCGCAAGAGTCGGTCCGACTTCGTAGAGTTCTGCGACTTCCAAAGAAAATTCAAGCGGGTTATTCAAAACGTTGGCCAATTCAATCGCCTCACGCTGAGTGAAACTTCCCGAAATCTGAGCGTTTCCATTGATCCGCTCGTTTACATTCGGAGCCGAATAGAGTTTACCATCCAAAACGATGGCCAAACGACCCGCTGGTTTTGTCTGAGTCGGAGCCAGCTTGCCCGTGATATCGCCAAAACGAGCAGAACCTTCGCTATCGAAGCTGAGAGAGATCTCGTATCCGCCAACCGCATTCTGAATCGGGTTTGCGTTTTTGACATACTTGCCGGTCAAAGCAGGGTATTTGCTGACGTATAAGGTTTCCTCGGTTACTTCATCACCAGACTCGCGAGACAAAGTCATTATCTCGTATCCATAAGGCAATGGATTGATGCCAGGGCGATCAGTCGCATGCACCTCGCGGAAATCCAAACGCGCCGGGCGCTTCACGTCGTCGAGCACGGTAGGATTGTCGGTTAGATTCAATCCAGCCAACTGGACTTCGATTCGATCTTCGCCGATTGCGCGAACAATAGGCTCTGATACTCCATACGAGTTAACACGAGCTTCGATAATCTCGATAGCCTTGGAGAGTTTCTCGCTACGTTCTTGCGCCGGAAGGCCTGCAATTGCAGCAGGATCAACTTGCAAGGTCATCGCAACACCACCGGCAATGTCCAAACCAGGACGCAAATCCGCCTTCGAGTCGTTCAACAACGCGTTGAGCAGAATCTTGTTTCGCTTCTCAACGTTCCGTAGGGAAGCTTCCAGATTGATCTCAGGGAAATATTCGGAAATATCGATTCGCTCTTCGGCTCCAATTGCCTTGAGGCCCATGTACAAACTCACGACCTCTTTATTTTCCACGCGCTGCTCGGCGCGATCGAGGAGTTGAATGAATTCCTCGTTATCAGATTTTTCGCGAAGATATTCGCCGAAAGGCTGATCTTCATAAGGTACAAGGTATGAAACCGAGAAGCCTACGATTAGGACGGTCAATATGAGTTTCCAGAGGTGCTTTCCAGACATGATTCGAAAGGGTGATATCCTGAGTTACAAAAAAACGCCGACTACGCGGCGTTTATTAAGAGTGAAAGATTAAGCGTCGCCTTCGCTGGAAACGACTGTGGTGACCGAACCTTTGGTTATTTCGATCTTGGTGCCTTCCGCTATGCGAACGACGAAACGGTCTTCCTTCACGTTCGTGATCGTTCCGTACATTCCCCCGGAAGTGACAATCTCAGCTCCAGAGCTTAGCTCCGTGACCATCTTCTGATGCGCCTTCTGCTTTTTACGCTGAGGAGCGATTAGCAGGAAGTACATCGCTGCGAACATTATAATGATCGGCAGAAACTGTCCGAGTCCACTTCCACCACCTTCTGGAGCGGCCTGAGCGAGAATATTAATTATTTGATCCATCGAAACGTGCTTAAAAGTTTGCTATGACGAGTTACTTGAAAAATGAAGTTGGCTACTCAATCCAGCCGCATTTCAAAAAGCAAGGACAGAAGAAAGCTGCTGAAACAAAATAAAACACTCTCGAGCGTCCACTGAAGAGCCTTTAACTTCCAAACTTCGAATCGATTTGAAAGCGCAAAAATCCAAACGATGGACCGTCACCGACTCGAATGACCTCTATGGTCTGAGTCGCTGGGGCAACCCTTACTACGCCATCGACTCGGATGGCTTCCTCTGCGTCAAGCCAGCCGGAGACGAACGGAGCGTCCGAATTGCCGACATTATTAAAGAAGCCGAGAGCAAAGGATTGAAGACTCCCATCGTCATTCGATTCCAAGATTTGCTTCGCCAAAGAGTCGAGCAACTCAATCAAGCTTTCCGTAATTCCATCGAGGAAGAAGCCTACTCTGGGAAGTACCAGGGCGTCTTCCCCATCAAGGTCAACCAGCTCCGCGAAGTCATCGAAGAGATTCAAGACGCAGGCAAGCCCTACCAATACGGGCTCGAATGCGGTAGCAAACCGGAATTGATCATCGCCCTCGCGATGCATGATGACCCGGATGCCCTCCTCGTCTGCAACGGCTACAAGGATGACGACTACCTCCGTCTCGCCCTCTACGGAAGAAAGATCGGCAAACGCGTTTTCATCGTAGCAGAACAACTTTCCGAAGTCCGATCCATCATTCGGATTTCCCAAGAGCTCAATGTCGAGCCACTCATCGGCTTTCGTTCCAAGCTCTATGCTCAAGGCGAAGGCAAATGGGCTCTATCCACCGGCGACAACGCAAAATTCGGACTGACGACAACCGAGATGCTCGAAGGCTGCAGTCTCTTAGAAGATGCAGATCTCAAGAACAGTCTCCAACTGCTGCACTTTCACATTGGCTCGCAAGTTCCGAACATCATAACTCTCAAAAATGCGGTCATCGAAGCGACCCGCTATTATTGCCAGTTGCAGAAGATGGGCTTCCCGATGGGGTTTATCGACGTCGGCGGAGGCCTCGGCATCGACTATGACGGATCTAGCTCCAACTGGGAAAGCTCAATCAACTACACGCTCGAGGAATACGCCCGCGACGTAGTGTTCAATATTAAGCAAATCTGCGACTCCTCCGATGTCCCCTGCCCAAACATCGTATCCGAAAGCGGCAGAGCGATCACCGCGCCGCACAGCATTCTCGTCACTCAGGTCATCGATCGTATTTCGAAACGAGACAGCGTCCTCAAGGTCCTCAAAGAAGAAATCAAAGATCCCGTCGTCAACGACCTCTACGAAATGATGCACGGCCGTGTTCGCTACGGACGACTCGAAAAATTCCACGACGCTCTTCAGAAAAAAAACGAAGCGTATTCACTATTCAATCACGGGTACCTTGATTTAAAAGGTCGTGCTCAAGCCGAATCGCTATTTTGGCAAATCTGCCAAAAGCTGGACCAATCCGTAAAATCCGGCTACAATCCCGAAGAGCTCGTTGCTTTGAAACGCCTGTTGGCCGACCAATACATCTGCAATTTTTCGGTCTTCCAGTCGCTACTCGATCACTGGGCTCTCGATCAGCTTTTTCCCATTGCGCCCATTACACGCTTAAAGGAACGCCCGACCGTAAACGCCATACTCGTCGACATCACCTGCGACAGCGATGGTAAGGTATCCAAGTTCATCGATCTCGAAGACGAGAAGGAATACCTGCCGCTTCATCCACTAAAGAAAAGCGAACCCTACTTCCTTGGCTTTTTTCTCATCGGCGCCTATCAGGACATCATGGGCGACAATCATAATCTCTTTGGCCGCGTCAACGAAGCCCATGTTTTCCTCGAAGACGACGAAGATGATGGCTTCTACATAGAAGACACAATCCAAGGCGACCGCGTCAAAGACGTGCTTGAAGGCGTGCAATTCAAATCCGAAATGCTCTGCCGCGAGATGAAGAAGCAAATCGACAAGGCTACGAAAGGCGACCTCGTTAAACCTCGCGAAGGCGTTCGTTTCATGGAAATGTACGAGCAAGGAATGCAAAAGAAAACCTACATGGAAATCTCGCCACCTCCTAAAAAGAAATCTGCTCGCAAACGCAGCTAATGATGACCGTCTATAAGGTGTACCACTGCTCGACCATACTGAACTTCTCTGCAATCCTTCCGGTTAGAAAATAATAACCACAGAATTCACAGATGAACACAGATACGATAATCCAACCAAGACAACGCCAATCGGCAAACACAGCCAACATGAATTCCTCAACCAAATCATCTGTGAATATCCGTGAAATCTGTGGTTGAAATTTTGTTTTCAATGAATTCTTTAAGCGATACGAAATACGGCGAGCTACGCTAGCGCAGTAAGTAAACACCCTCAATGCCAACGCCCCAAAACAACATCGTATTCTTCGATGGAGAATGCGGATTCTGCGACACATCAATTCGCAAGATCATGCAAATCGATCGGGCAAAACAAATCCGCTACGCGCCTTTGCAAGGAACGACTGCCGCCGAACTTCTTCCCGCTGAGCTTCGAAACCTAGAAGCTCTCAGCACTGTCATTTATCTCAATCCGCAAAACCAACGCTTCGCGAAATCCGAAGCATTTTTCGAAATCCTCTGCAATACCGGCGGTCCCTGGAAACTCCTACTCGTCTTCAGGATTCTCCCTCTCGGGTTTCGCGATTCCATTTACGATGCGATCGCCAAACGTCGCCGATCGCTCATATCCAAGGAATCGTGCCCCATTCCAACCAAAGACCAGCGATCTCGAATTCTTCCGTAATTCGACGACCTTAATCCGCCCACCCTCTAGAATCTCTTAAAAAACCCCTTTTGCTCGCTTGCGTTTCGTCTTTCAAGCGTCATAAGAGGCTCTTTTTTCCTTCGGAAACCTCCGAAAATTCGAAATAAAACTATCATGACGACAGACATCATCGATATCAACGCACGCGAAATCATTGACTCGCGCGGCAACCCAACCGTCGAAGTCGACGTAGTACTCGCTTCCGGAATCATCGGACGCGCAGCCGTCCCTTCTGGAGCCAGTACAGGCGAAAACGAGGCTCTCGAGCTACGCGATGGAGATCTTCCCGCAAAGAAGGCGCCAAAGGGAGCGAAGAAACGCTACCAAGGAAAAGGCGTCCTCAAGGCCGTCTCTAATATCCACGACTTGATCCTTCCTGAAATCGTAGGCATCGACGCTTGCGACCAAATCTCCGTGGATCACGCGATGCTCGCGCTCGACGGAACTGCAAACAAAGGCAAGCTCGGCGCAAATGCCATTCTCGGCGTTTCTCTCGCCACAGCGAAAGCAGCCGCTCAAGCGACTGGCCTGGAACTCTACAAGTACCTCGGCGGACCAAATGCTAAGGTATTGCCCGTTCCAATGATGAACATCCTCAATGGCGGAGCTCACTCAGATGCGCCTATCGACATTCAGGAATTCATGATCGTTCCTAAGGGAGCAGAAAGCTTCCGAGAAGCACTTCGCATGGGAGCTGAAATCTTTCACGCTCTCAAGAGTGTATTGAAGGGTAAGAATCTTTCTACCGCTGTCGGAGACGAAGGCGGATTCGCTCCAGCTCTTGATTCCAACGAGCACGCGCTCGAAGTGATCGCAGCTGCGACCAAGAAAGCTGGATACAAGCTCGGCAAAGATATCTTCATTGCTCTCGACGTTGCTGCTAGCGAGTTCTACAAGAACAAGAAGTACGTCTTCAGCAAGTCTGACGGATCCAAGAAGAGCAGCGCCGAAATGGTTGCATTCCTCAAGGACATGGCGAACCGCTTCCCAATCATCTCCATCGAGGACGGTCTTGACGAAGGAGACTGGAAGGGCTGGAAGCATCTCACCGATGAGATGGGACATAACACTCAGCTCGTCGGCGACGATCTCTTCGTTACCAACACCGAGTTCCTCAAAAAGGGAATCGATATGGGAGTGGCTAACTCCATTCTCGTAAAGGTCAACCAAATCGGATCGCTTACCGAAACGCTCGACGCGATCGAAATGGCCAAGGAAGCATCCTACACTTCAGTCATCTCGCACCGTTCTGGTGAAACCGAAGATACGACCATCGCCGACATCGCTGTTGCGACCAACGCTGGCCAAATCAAAACCGGTTCACTTTGCCGCAGCGACCGTGTCGCGAAATACAACCAGCTCCTCCGTATCGAAGAGGAACTCGGCCCGAACGCGATTTACGGCGGAAAGTTCTAGTAGCTTTTCAAAATACTTTTCCAAAGTCCGCAGCTAACCGCTGTGGACTTTTTTTGGCCCTTTAAAAACCCAGACCAACAACTCCATTTTCCCATGCTCATCATATTCGACGTAGACGGAACTCTCATAGGCGGAGAAGCCTTCGATTGGAAATGCTTCAACGATGCGTTCGCCAGCGCCTCGGGAATCACCATCGGCCCGAACGACTGGATGGAGCTTGAGGAGGTCACTGCCCGGTCATTCGTTCACCATGTCTTATCCGCACATTCTCCAAAACGTATCCAACAACTAGAGACACACATAGCCAATGCTTTCCTGAAAAACCTCCAAGCAGTGAGCAATCAAAACCAGAAGGCCTTCCAAACCACTCCAGGATCTCTGGAATTGCTCAATCTCCTGCACCGCGACAGTCGCTTTCAAGTCGCAATCGCCACTGGAGACTGGCTCGACTCAATCACTTTCAAGCTCCAAAGCGCTGGAATCGCTATCAACCAATTTCCTCACGCCACCTCATCCGACGCTCGAAAACGAGCCGATATAATTCGACTCGCCGCTCAGCGAGCCAATCGCCCACTTTCCGAATCCATATACGTGGGAGATGGTCCTTGGGACCTCAACGCCTGTCGCGAATTGAATATTCCATTCATCGGAACCGGCAGCCGCATAGGAGCTCTCGTAGAAGCTGGAGCTAAATGGACTTTACCTAGCCTTCAAACCGAGCCATTCATGAAAATCATTAATCAAATACAAATCAATCAAGAATAACGCCTCAACTCGTCACCCGAGCTGTCCTACGGTACTTTTCAGACAATCAAAGTCTTCGAACATTACCAACTACATAAACAAATTGGGCAATATAGACGAAACGATCAATACTTCAACTAGTCCCACAATACCCATTACAGCAAGCAATGCCGTCCACGTTTTCAAAGTCTCTTTTTCGGTGAAGCCGCTTAATTTACAGACTACCCAAAACCCGCTATCGTTCATCCAAGAACCCATTTGAGAGCCAAACGCGATAGCTGCGAATAGATAGATTGGACTATACTCAAGCCCTGCCCCGTTTCCGATAATCGCAGCGATAATTCCTGATGTAGTGATCATTGAAACCGTTCCGGATCCCTGAGCGACTTTCATGATGGCCGCTACGAGCCAGGCCATTATTATCAACGAAAAACCGGTGTTCTCCGTCGCCATACGAATCGCATCGCCAACGCCCGAGTGACGAATCATCGCTCCAAACGAGCCACCAGCCGAGGTAATCAAAATGATAGTCCCTGCCATTCCAAGCGGACCTTCAATAACGCCCTCCAAAGCTCTGAAGCTTACACCTCGCTGCTTCGCCAACAAATAGAGCGCTATGATCGTACCAAGCAACATAGCGACGTTCTTGTTACCTAGAATCTGCATCAATTCATAGAATTGTCCTTCTTTAGTCCAAATCCCCAAAAACGAGGTTGCGGCAATCAGAAAGACCGGCAGTACAACCGGCAGCATCGACATAAAGAAAGAAGGCAACTCGCTGTCCTTTTTCGAAACAATCGCTTCAATATCCGCAATCTTGATCCCCGGGCTCTCGCGGACTCCGATATTCATGCGGCCTTCAATCCATTTTCCGAAATACAATCCGGAGAACGCAGGGATAAGTCCCAGTCCAATACCTGCCACAATCGTGAATCCAAGATTCAAACCCAAGGTCTCCACCATAACCAACGGCCCTGGCGTTGGCGGTACCAGGCCATGCGTAATCACCCCTCCACTACATACTGCCATTACAAAATAAAGATAATTTCGTCCGAGTCGAAACGCCAAGGCTTGAGCCAACGGAATCAGTAAAAAGAACACCGTATCGAAAAACACCGGAATCGAGAGAAAAAACGAGCAGAGAACCAGTGCAACTCCTGCTCGTTTTTCACCTAATGTTCGTACCATCCCACGAACAATACGGTCGGCCGCACCGCTTTCCATGAGACAAACGCCAATGATTGCTGCTAATCCAATAACCCACGCGATTTTGCCTGCCGTCGTACCAAACTCAGTCATGGCTAGCCCTATCGCCGTGACAATGTGATTACCCCCGCTTTCACCGGGTAAGCTATGCGACAGCGCCCCGACAAATACCGCCGCTAGAATCAAAGATAT
>JBNMOQ010000232.1:0-8293 GCA_051275055.1 Candidatus Pelagisphaera sp. | reverse complement strand
TCGGTTTGGTCTTCTTGACAGTGGTTTTTGGACCATGCCTTATGATCCGATCAATCGCGGAAGCTTTATTCCCGCCGCCGAAAGTTCCGAACTGTATGTCTGGGGCGCTTACAAAGCCCGACTCGTCGGGTACGATGCTCTTATCCAAGGTCAGTTTCGCTCCAGCAATGTCACTTTTAGCTCGAGTGAAATGGAACGCCTCGTTCACGAATCCGGTATTGGCGTAACTTATGGGCATCGACTTTTTCAAGTAAGCCTCTCTGCGAGCTACAAAAGCACTGAACTCAAAAACACCGACGAACGCTCCCATTTCTGGGGCGGCATAGTCTTTACTTGTCGCCGCTAGGTTGCACTAGCTTCCCAAAGTTCATGAAAGCGTTTTAGATCGCGTTTCATCGCCGCGTATACGTCTCGTTTAGGAATCGTCAATGTACGCGAGCCCTTATCCGCGCCCCCGAGATCGTATTCAAGATGCAAGGATACCGAAGGACGGATCCCATAGGATCGCAAGAGTTTGAAAAATCGGTCGAAATCCACCATGCCCTCGCCTAGAGGTACATTGATCACCTTCCATTGACCGCCAACCTGCGCCCAAATGAAATCCTTAATGGCGATCGTTTTGATATGATCCTTTAAATAGCGCAGCCCTAGCGGCCACGATGCGCCGCCATCTACCGTAGCGTGACGGATATCATACTGCGATCCAGACCAGCGAGGATCCAGTCCATCGAGTAAATCAGCTAAATCCGTTACGAATGAACCCATGTGCTGGCCAGCGTGATTCTGGTAAGCTCCATGCAGGCCGTACCTTTTATTGAATGCTGCCAACTCAGTCATTTGGCTGCGAATACGCGACAAGTTCTCGCGCAAGGTGCCCGATGCATCCGGCTTGTAGTACCCCATGCGGTAACTCTTAAAACCAAGCGCCGATGCAGTCTTCAATGATTGAATACCTACGGTATCATCAACATTCGTCACTCGCGATACAAACATATCAAGCTTGAGTCCATTGGACTTCATCGCCTCCGCTGCCCGAGGCAAATCGTCTTGAGCCCGCTCCGGCTCAACGTGACCAGTCGGCCTAACTGTCAGGTCCAAACCTTCGAATCCGTGCTCTGCCGTCACTTCGGCCATGTCTGCGTAATTTAAAAATTGCAGATGCTTCGAGAAAAGGAACACCGGCAAGCGATCATTGCTGGACGCCGCCGAAGCCCGATTCGCCAAGCCGCCAGAGGCCAGGCCCAATGCTCCTGTTACAGCAAGCTTTCCAAAGTCGCGTCTATTCATGTTGTTGAATTAAGACGACTAACCTTACAATAGCAAGGTTAGGGCGCTGACAGATACTCTCAGACTTGACCGATCAAGATCAGCCACATACCAAAGCTTATGGACAATGCTTCCCACCCCATGCGAATCGTCGACGCCAGCCTCTATTTCCTTCCCGTGGAAATGCGCGTACCCTTGAAGTTCGGCAATCAAGTGCTGACCAAGGTCATTTGCGCCCGAGCCTGCGTCAAGGTCGAAGGTCCCGACGGCACGATCGCTACTGGCTGGGGTGAAACTCCTTTGAGCGTCGGCTGGGTCTGGCCCGCAGCAATCGACTACGACGAACGCGCAGAAGCTCTTGAAGCTTTTACAAGCAAACTCACCAAGGCTCTCAAAACGTTTGAAGTCTCCGGACACGCACTCGAAATTGGCCACGCATTCATCGAAACACGTCTCAATGAACTGCAATCGGAATTCAACGCCGAACGAGTTGGCGACCATGCCCTTCCCCACTTAGCGGCACTCGTTTGCTTCTCTCCGCTCGACATCGCTATGCATGATGCCTTCGGAAACTTGCACGAACGTCCGATCTACGAGACGTACACTTCCGAATTTCTCAGCAAAGACCTATCTCATTTTCTCGAACCCAAAGAGGTTTTCGTAGGAAAATATCCCTCGGACTTTTTGGTCGACGCTCCGCAACGCCTTCCAGTCTGGCACCTCGTTGGTGGACTAGACCCAATCTCGGAAGACGAACTAACTGGAAACGAGCCAGATGATGACTACCCCGTGCTCCTACGCGATTGGATCAAACGCGACGGTCTAAACTGCCTAAAAGTCAAACTGCGCGGCGACAATGCGGATTGGGATTACGATCGCCTCGTGACTGTCGGAAAAATTGCCCTCGAAATGAATGTCGAATGGCTCACGACAGACTTCAACTGCGCCGTAACCGAACCGGACTACGTCAACCAAATCCTCGACCGCCTTAGAGACGAGCATGCTCGGATTTACCAATCAATCCTCTACGTCGAGCAACCATTTCCATACGACATCGAATCGAATCAAATCGACGTCCACAGCGTCAGTGCTCGCCAGCCGCTTTTCATGGACGAAAGTGCTCATGATTGGAAGCTCGTCCGCCTAGGTCGCGATCTCGGCTGGACTGGTGTAGCCCTAAAAACCTGCAAGACTCAAACCGGCGCCCTACTCAGTCTCTGCTGGGCCAAAGCCCACGGCATGACCCTCATGGTTCAAGACCTCACGAACCCCATGCTCGCCCAATTGCCTCACGTCCAACTCGCCGCCCACGCCGGCACGATCATGGGAGTCGAATCCAATGGAATGCAATTCTACCCGGACGCCTCGCTCCCCGAGCAAGCAGTCCATCCTAGAATCTACCAGCGCAAGGAAGGTATCCTAGATCTTACTACAATATCCGGAAATGGCTTTGGCTACCGACTCGACGAAATCGCGCGAGACCTCCCCGAAGCCACAGTTCGTTTCGACTAAAACCACGCGGCGCTGCCAAGTAGCTACTCGAGGGACTCAAGTGGACCGGCAGCGATAACGACACTACCAATATCTCTACTGCTTCGAATAAGCCTCGAACGCTTTAGCGATCTTCGCATCTTTTTCATCTCCCTCATGGAAGATCAAACGGTGACGCAGGAGGAAACGTGTTCCATCCACTAAGGTAAACGAGGCATCGTCTAGCGTTTCATCGAGACTCTTGAATCCAAACGCATTCGCAGTAAACAATCCGTAGGTCCGGACGTGCCAAGGGGTTGGATACCGAAAACTATCTGGATGATTCAATATTGCGATTCCCAGATGCTCGCCATCAACCGGGCCATGGTAATCGACCCATGCAGCACGCCTGCTCCAAGTATCCCCATCTCGAACACCTTCGCTATTGACGATCTGTCCTCCCAATTCGCTCTTCAAAGACATAGAGCTCGGGATACGTACACTTAAGCCTGCATCCTTCATGTCACCGATTTCAATATCTCCGTAGGACGCTATGAACGTGATATCGAAATCGATTACCAGTTGCCCTCTCATCATTCGAAAGGTCACTACTCGTTCGTCCGACATGAGTTTTTCGCCAGTACCGCCAATGTAATCATTGCGTGTCTCAATAACCGCTCGCTTCTCGCTAGCCAACACTCGCTTAAAATCGCGATGCACGGTTGCCCCAAGCCCTTCCTTGAACGCTTTCAACTTATCGCCTTTCAGCTTCTTATCAGCCGCCGACATAGGCTCATGCCAAGTGTCGAAACCACCCACTCTCTGGTGTCCGAACCAAATCGAACGGTGATGCGGGTGATCGTGATGTTCTCCCTCTACCGTTTTCATTGGGTAAGCCCGCGTCATCAACTTGCCGGTCGGTCCAACTAATGGATACATGTACGGCTTGTTGGCTTCATCGATGATGTAATTCGTCACCAACTTCCCGTTATACTTCACGGTTACGCCAGACGAAGTTTCATCAACGGAAAAACCATCTGCGGCGATCGCCGCTTCGGCGCCCATCAACAACGCAACACAGAGTGAAACCTTTCCGTAGACTTTCAGGTTAGTGATTTTCTTTAAGCAATTCATAATGGGGAGGTTAACAAGGGATAATAAAATAACGTCAAATCTACCGGTCGTTCTGCCAGAGCGTGCGCGTTTTATAACCGCTTCGAATACGGAATTCGCCTATCTCAGCCTGTAACTCAGCTTTTACGAGACTGTGCTCAGCAACGTCCCACAGATTGATTTCTTCGGCAGGATCATTCTTCAGGTCAAACAATTGACCAAAAGGCTCGTCGAGGAACTGAACGAGCTTCCACTCCTTTGTTCGAATCATCGTCACGAAATCAACAGTGCTCAAAAGCACATCTCGACCATGCTCGGCGATCACATAGGGACGTCCTTCGAAAGCCTCGCCCTTTAATGCAGGCAACAGCGTTTCCGCTTCCATCCACTCTGGTTTCTCAACTTCGGCCAAATCCAAAACCGTCGGTCCGACATCCATCAACTGACACAAGGCATCCACTTTCTGACCGCCTTTGAAACGATTCGGTGACCACGCAACCAGCGGCACTTTTGTAATGCAGTCATACATCGTCCATTTCTGAATGTGACCATGCTCGCCAAGGGCTTCGCCGTGATCACTCGTAAAGAACACGACCGAATTCTCCAGGTAACCGCCCTTCTCCAATGACTCGAAAATCTCGCCGACCTTTTCGTCGATCATCGAGACATTCGCCAAATAGTATTCCCACAAGCGTTGCATCGTCTCATCGCTCGGATCATCCAAATGAACCACTGAATCGTGATCCACTTCCATGTTGTGCTCACGCAAATGCTTAAACGGTTCCGGTTGACCAGCGATATCCTCCCGACTGATTTTCGGAAACGGCAGCTCCTTGCCACGATACTTTTCAATAAATCGCTCTGTAGGATCGAACGGAGGATGCGGCCCAGGAAATCCGATTTCCATAAACAAAGGCCCCTCAGGCTTCGGTTTCGTATCCAACCACCAAGTCGCCATATTACCGACAAACATATCCGACTGCATATCCTCGGGCAGCTCCCATTCGAAAGCTCCCATTCGCTCACGATAGTCAGGACGTAAACGGTAAATCGAACGTTGCTGTTTCACGAGCCCGCGAGCGTGCAAGCCCTTATCCCATTCGTCGTAGAAATAACGCTCTTCCAAAAAACGATCCTTGTTTTCAACAACGTAACGTTCATGGAATCCCAATTTAGTATCCATCGGCCACGTGTGCATCTTGCCCACGTTCACGCAATAATAGCCCGAATTTGATAAGTCCGATACCCATGACTTCTTCCAAGCATCGGCGTTCTTCAGGATACCCGTCGTATGAGGATAGGTTCCCGTAAACAAGCTCGCCCGTGATGGAGCGCACGACGGCGCCGTTATGTGGCATTGGCTAAAGGCCACTCCCTCATCGACCATTCGGTCCAAATGAGGCGTATCCATATATTCATACCCAAGGGAACGAATGGTTTCATACCGCTGCTGATCGGTAATAATGAGGATAATATTCGGGCGTTCTGGTTGAGGCATATGTAAAATTCGAATGAGGAGAAAATGCGAAAGGCTCCAAGATTAGACATTTCCGCTCCACCGCAAGCCCAGACTACCGCTTCCCTTACCTTCGAGAACGCAAAGCCCAGTATTCGATTCTCTCGTTCGACACAGCGCTCCAACCTAAAAAACACAGGTCACGTCAGTCCCGAGGTCAGTGTTTAGAGCCGATTGATCGAATGATTTTTTCATCAACTCGAAACGCAACTCCGCATGCTCCGAATCATCCCAGAGGTTATTAAACTCCCCTGGGTCCTCTTTCAAATCGTACAACTCGCCTAGATTCACGCCGTGATAAACCACCAACTTGTAGCGACTAGTCCGAATCATCGTGCCGTAACTCCCATTCCAATTCTCCCGTCCCGGAGCCAACAAGCTCAAAGCGCTGTAATACTCGCAGCGGACAAACTCCCGCTGTTCAACAAGCTCTCCTCCCTCCATTGCCGCTCGCAAAGAACGTCCAGTCATTCGATCAGGCACACTCAAACCAGCGTAATCGAGCAATGTCGGAGCAATATCCGTCAGTTCGACCAATGCATCTACTCGCTTTCTCGCTTCGACCACGCCGGGCCACGAAAAGATCAACGGCACGCGAACCAAACCTTCGTAAAAACGACACCCTTTCGAAATCAATCCGTGATCGCCTAACATTTCCCCATGATCGCTCATGAAAATCACGAGAGTGTTTTTACGTTGCCCCGAAGCTTCTAAGTAATCGAGCAAACGACCCACATGATCATCGACCTGTTCGATCATCGCGTAATAGGCAGCGACTTTATCCTTCGCTTGAAATTCCTCAGGCCGAAGCGCCGCGCTTTGAAAATCCACTTCCTTCAATGCTTTTTGAGTCTCCAAATCGCTTTCGCGAAAAAGCGGATCCGGCATCGACTCGGAATCATAACGATCGCGATACTCCGTAGGCGGATCAAAAGGCAAATGCGGATCGAATAGGTTAACGCTCATTAACCACGGCTGCTCGCTTTTCCGTCCGATAAACTCGATCGCTTTGTCCACGCAAAATTTGGTCTGGTGGAGTTCCGGAGTCATGTTTCCATTTTCTCGATACATAGTACCCAGGTCGCCTCCATTTTCCTTCACCCAATCCGAATACGCATGTCCTTCTGGCCACATATCACGATGAGAATGCGACCAATGAAATTCAGAATAACCATCATCCTCAGGGCGCGGTTCCACTCGACTGTGACATCCCGCCAAATGCAATTTCCCAGCCAAGCCACACCTGTAACCAAAATCCGCCAACAGCTTCGTTACCAACGGAGCAGCTTCAGCCCACCGATCGTTACCATTGCAGCAACCATGAACCGCACTCGCATACATCCCCGTCAAAAAGCTCGATCGGCTCGGCGTACAAATAGGGCTTTGGCAAAAAGCCTTGGTAAACGCGGTTCCCGACTCTACCAAACGATCGATTTGCGGAGTGCGAATATGCTCATTGCCCAAACTCGCAATCGTATCCCAACGTTGTTGATCAGTACAGATCCACAACACATTGGGACAGGATCCTGCATCTTTCTCAGATTCTAATTGCTCAATCGATTTTGGAGTATCCATAAGCCGGGGTAGCTTCGCATTTATAAGTTCGATGGATCATCGTCCCCGCCTCGTTCTCTGTCCACTCGCAAATCAACCTACCCCTTCGAGGGACTAAATGATTACTAATTAAGTCGGATTTTCGACGTAGGGCTGGCGCTTGCGCCATGCCGCGTAGTAACAGCGCAATTTCCTATCGCGGCACAGCGCAAACACTGGCAATACAGTCTTCAGGTTGGTTCAAAACTTCCTAAGAACTTTGCTTCTTCAAAACCGTCCTCCAAATACCGCTGATCAACACTCCTCCAACCACGATCATCGAAACAGGCATCAACCACTGAATCCCAGTCATCGACGACAATCCCGTGCCAAGCAAAAGACCGATCATCAGCGCATTGCCCGGACACATCCCCTTTCCACCGCATCCCCCAATCGAACATGATTCGCCTGTACCCTTTTCGCTAGATTCGTTCTTCGGTTCGACTTTCATTCAGTAGGAGAAACAACGAAGGCGCCAACCTTACGATTTCATCCAATCGGCGTAGATCAATATTTAGTACCCACGTCGTCAGATTCGAACCTCTATTCAAGCTTGAACCCGAACCTCGATCAGCATTCCCTTCATAACTCAAATGCCCCGAATAATTAAAACGTTTCTACTGATCGCTTCAGCTTTTGGTTCACTCGCGTGTTCTGCAGAAATCAAAACAAGAGGTTTCTTTATCTCCGCGCCGAAGAGCGAATCGATTCCTAGATTCGTTGCGTTCATCGAAAACGAACTGGCTCCTCGAGGCATCAATACGCTGATCCTTCGGGTAGACTATGGATTCGCGTTTCAAAGTCACCCCGAGCTCATTTCAAGCAACGCTCTTTCGCTACCCGAAGTTAAAAAGCTTGTCGCTACTTGCAAGAAACACGACATCCAGCTAATTCCGCAGATCAATCTCCTAGGGCATCAGTCATGGGCAACACGACTAAACAAGCTCCTCGAAGTCTACCCGGAATTTGACGAAACACCCCATGTCGCGATGCCTGAAACCTATAAGTGGCCGAACGCAGATGATCTTTACTGCAAGAGCTACTGTCCCTTGCATCCAGAAATCCACGACGTGGTATTCGCTCTGATCGACGAAGTAATGGAGGCATTCGAAGCCTCTACATTCCACGCAGGTATGGACGAAGTTTTCTACATTGGAGATTCCCAATGTCCGCGCTGCGCAGGTAAAAACAAAGCAGAGCTCTTCGCCAACGAAGTGGAAACGATTCGGAGACACCTAGAGACCAAAGGACAAAACCTAATCATCTGGGGAGATCGACTTCTCGACGGAGCCTCAACCGGACTTGGCGAGTGGCAAGCCAGCACCAATGATACCC
>JBNMOQ010000231.1:0-8329 GCA_051275055.1 Candidatus Pelagisphaera sp. | reverse complement strand
GTGCCACGATGACGCAGGCCCTCCGCATGAATCTCCGGGCTCTATCCGCTCTTTCCCTCCTCGTTGCGCTATGCCTCGTCTTTCAAGCGATGGACAGCACCATCGCCCGCCGGCAAGGCGAAATCGCCATCTTGCACTCCATCGGTGTATCCGCTAAGTTGACACGATTTCTGTGGTTATCCGATGCCGCTTTTATCGGGGTAGTCGGAGGTGGCGTAGGCATCTTTTTAGGAGGGCTCATGGCTCGTTTTTCGACAAGCCTCGTCACTGAAACAGTAGATCAACTCTATCACCGAACTTCAAACGCGGGATTCGCGCTAGACCCCACCGAAGTCGCCATAGCGTGGGCCCTTTCCATCGTGGCTTGCATGGCAGCCGGTTGGTGGCCTGCTCGACAAGCCGCGAATGCTCCCCTCATCGAAAGTATGCGGGAGGGTGCAAAGCGCAGTTCGTATTCGCGCTCTTCTTACATCTACGCTGGTATAATCCTTAGCATCCTCGCTTGGGCATCCCTCAAGATACCCCCTCTGGAGGCCGCCAACGGTCACGCCATACCAGTCGGCGGATACGCCCTAGCTCTTCTTTTGATTGGAGTATTAACCTGCTTTAGCTGCGTTTTCCTCGAGCTGTTGGGGTTCCTAGCTAAACCTTTCGGGTATCATTATCCCGCCCTTCGACTGGCCCTTAGCCAATTCCGCAAGCCCGTCACGAGACATCGCCTCGCATTAGCTGGAGTAACCATATCTGTCGGTATGACGGCCTCAATGGTGTTTATGATCGGCAGCTTCGAATCCACCGTGCGCGCTTGGATCAACAGCGCCCTCAACGCCGATCTCTACGTCCAGTCGCGGGCCAGCGAATCGATGTATGATCAAACGGGAATAGATCCGGAGACGATAGCGGAAATACGCGCCAACGCCCCCATCGCCGATTCAGGAACGATCTTAAAAAGCTCTCTGCGTATCGGAAAACTAACGACAAGTCTCGTCGGATTCGATACGGGATACTTGCATCGTAACGACCACACCACTTGGCTCCAAAAACCCCGCAACCTTCCCGATCTGGGAAGTGGGCAAACCGCTCTCATTAACGAAACATTCTCCCATCGTTTCAAGAAATCGATTGGAGACTCCATTGGCTTCAATAGCCCCATTGGTCCTGTTTCGTTCACCGTCATCGGAATCTTCGCTGACTACGGAAACGAAGGAGGCAGCATCGGAATCGACTCTGCTCGCTATATTGAAATAACGGGAAACAATACCCCTGTCGGTCTAGCTCTCCACCTAAAAGACTCGAGTAAAACAGAGCGAGTAATCCGCAGCATCGAAGACCGATATCCCGGCTTGAAGGCCGTGAGCAATCGATGGCTACGCGAAGAATCCCTACGCATCTTCAAGCGCGTCTTTTCAATCACCTACGCCCTCGAAATCATTGGCCTCTTTATCGCTGTCGCCGGACTGGGCTCCATGCTCGCATCTCTGCTAATCGAGCGGCGTAACGAAATCGGGGCTATGATGCGCCTAGGCGTATCGCCTAAACAACTGTCCAAAACCATTCTTTGCGAAGGGCTCGCATTGGCGACCCTCGGCACCCTCAATGGTCTAGTTCTGGGTTCTCTTCTGGGGCTCGTTCTCGTATTCATAATTAATCGGCAATCCTTCGGTTGGACTCTCCAGCTCGATGCGCCTTGGCTACCATTGCTTGCTTTGGGGGTGCTCGCTTTGGCGGGCGCGGGCCTCGTCTCCCATCTTGTCGGACGCTGGGCTAATCAACTACAAATTCAAAACGAAGAATGAAAACCTTCATCACGATCGCGCTACTCGTTCTTTCGTCGCACTACACTTTCAGCGAAGACGAAGATTCATTTCCGAAAACGGACTTGAACCAGGACGGCTACGCGGTTGCCACTCCGGATATAAAACTAGCCTTCCCGCGCGATCACGGCAGTCATCCTGATTTCAAAACCGAGTGGTGGTACATTACCGGACACCTCGAGTCTCCCCGCCAAGACCACCGTTATGGTTTCCAAATTACCTTCTTCCGTTCCTCCCTAAACCCCACGACAAAAGAGCAAATCTATATGGCTCATGCAGCCCTCATCGATAAAACGACCGGTCGTTTTGTCCACGAAGAAAGGCTTAATAGCGACCAATGGAATGCCACCGCCAAGGTTGGAGCTCTTGACCTCTACAATGGCAACTGGTTCCTGCGTATGCTCGATCCCGACACAGAAGAAATGGCCACCCGTTTTTCGCTAAGCGAAATTGGATCCCTCAATCTCACCCTTAAACCTGAAAAACCAAAAACGCTCTTTGGCGATCGTGGGTATTCGAAAAAAGGTGACGCATTCGGAGCGGCTAGTCACTACATAACCTTCACACGCCTCGCCGTAAGTGGAACCGCTCAGATCAATGGAGAAACAGTTCCGCTATCCGGCCACGCTTGGATGGATCACGAATTCAGCAGTAGTCAACTATCCGAGGAACAGATCGGCTGGAACTGGACAAGCCTGATACTGGACGACGGAAGCGAGCTTATGGCTTACGTCATGCGTCGAAACGATGGCGAAATCGACCCAAACTCACGCCTCACTCTCATTGCAGCGGACGGAATGAAAAGCGAATATACCGGCGACTCTTTTTCCTGGGAACCGATCCGCCACTGGACGAGTCCTCAAACCAGTGGCCGCTATCCGGTCGAGTACCGCGTGTCTTGGGTAAGCAATCACAACGTTAAAAGGAGCCTAATTGTCCGCCCTTCTGCCGACGACCAAGAACTTCGCGGAAAGATAGGCAACTTTATCTACTGGGAAGGAGCCGGACAAGCCTTCGACGAAGCCGGCAAACCAATCGGCCTCGCCTATACCGAACTCACCGGCTATACAGAAAGCCTGTACGGTAAATTCTAAACGTGGCCTAAACGGTAAAAAGTCAACAAGAGCCCTTATTGAAATATCCCAAAAGCTGGATTCATATACCTTTCTCAACACAATTGCTCACCTCATCAATCTACTATTGCCCGTTTTGAACAACCACTCAACTCCTCGAAAAATGGATCCCTTCGATAGACTGGCAAGATTGACAACCGGCCCTCACCGAACGAAATTGCCGTACTCATGACTCATCACGCGGACTATGAAGCCGACCACACTCCCGAGGCTATCCGGGAAAGGATCGCAAAGAATAAATCGCAAGATTACCTGAAAGATTCGATTTATGGAGCTATTGATGGAGCGGTGACCACATTCGCGGTCGTTTCTTCCGTTACGGGGGCCGGCCTCAGTAGCGGAATAGTGATTATCCTCGGCATCGCCAATCTTCTGGCAGACGGGTTTTCAATGGCTTCCGGGAATTTCCTTGGTACCCGCGCCGAGAACCAGTCAGAGCGCAAAGCAAGGCGAGAAGAAGAGGCTGAGATCGATTCAAACCCGGAAGGAGAAAGAGAGGAGATCCGACAGATTTACGCAGCAAAAGGCTTATCAGGAGATACCCTCGAAGAAGTGGTAAACGTAATAACCTCAGACAAAGAACGATGGCTCGACATCATGATGCAGGAGGAGCACGGCGTAACCGGCCGCAACCCCTCTGCCCTGAAAGCGGGTTTAGCTACATTCGTGGCGTTTCTCGTCATTGGAGGTATCCCCTTGGCTGCCTATATTATAGATTTCATCGATCCAACCATTCTCGGTAACCCCTTCGGACCATCCTGCGCCCTAACCGCTATCGCTTTCTTTTCCATTGGCGCGCTTAAGAGCCGCTACGTCGAACAGCATTGGGCTCTCAGCGGTGGAGAAACTCTTGGTATCGGAACCCTCGCCGCCTTAGTAGCCTACGGGGTGGGTTTGCTACTTCGCCCCTTCGCTGAAGGACTGTGACCATTCACGCCGTACCCATGCAAAACCTATCTATTTTCAAGCAAGCGATCGGTCTCGTCGTTTGCCTATTGATCGTCTACGCGACCGCTTCTATCGGTGCCATTGCCTCAGCAACCGCCGGGGAATTCTATCAATCTTTGGTACGCCCCGACTGGGCGCCACCAGGGTGGCTATTTGGCCCAGTGTGGACCCTGCTGTACACAATGATCGGCGTGGCTACATGGCTCATTTGGCGCAAATCGGGTATAATTGGGGCGACCCGGGCCCACCTGCTAAACGGTGCTCAGCTTGCCGCTAACGCCCTTTGGTCTTGGCTCTTCTTCCAATGGAATCTCGGAGCGTTGGCATTTATCGAAATATTAGGACTTTGGATACTGATCGCTCTGACTATTCGTCATTTCTGGAAGATCAATCCCATCGCCGGAGGACTGCTCATACCCTACCTTCTATGGGTCACATTCGCCAGCCTGCTTGCGTATACCACATGGCAGCTCAATCCGGGTATATTAGGCTAGACCGGATGTCCGAGACATTTGGAACGATGTACACCAAGCACCATCATAAATCCCATTCTTCTGTAGGTCGCCTCGCTGAGGCGACACGCTGAGGCGACACGCTGAGGCGACAGACTGAGGCGACACGCTTACTGGACTGGCGGGTTACAACCCGCCCTACAATATCAAATCTGAAATTAGTGATGACGCTTGGTATAGTTAACGCAATACACTTTCAGAAAGCTTGCCAAGCAGATGCCATTCGGAAGTACCATCCAAGAAAAACTAGTTTTTCTCTGTAAATAATTTTAGATACATACACTGATCCTTAGACAAAGAACCCTCATCGATTAACACAGCTAACGTACCTGACCCCGCGAATCGTTCACTAGAAGGTCTAACATCGGACCCATTGAAACTCCTGTTAACAAAACAAATGGCATTTCCAAATTGAAACGATCTAGAGGCTCGGCCACGGCAGTACAAACGAGAACTTGAAATCATATGCCATACCAGGGATTTTCAAATACTAGAAAATCGTCTACCATTTTATATGCATCGCCAATGTTGCCTAGAAGCACTTCATACGCACCCTTTAACGGGTGCGATTAAAAGCGTCACCAGATAGGACTGCTCGTCCCGAGCAGCCGCGGAGGTCGAATCTATTGCTGCGGTTGCTCGGGACGAGCAACCCCACCAAGCTACCGTATTGGAATATAAGGTGACTGAAATAATCGCATCCGCCCTTAACCCCTAACTTGGAACTCAATATAGCGGATGACATGCTGAGTTCACGATCAATCCTAGATATTAGCTGGCAATAGCTCTACGTTTCTTTATTATCTAACTGTTCAATCATCCACAACACCAAATCATCTATGAAAAAAATACTATCAATTGCGTTCGTATCAATCTTTGCAGCTTTCTTGTTCACCGCCTGCGGTGGAGAAGCTTCCAGCGAAGAAAAAGCGGCTTCCGATGCGGCAGCGGCTATGCAGAAGGACGGCGGCAAAGCCACGTCCGACGCAGAAGCAATGAAGAAAAAAGCTGAAGAAGAAGCTGCCAAAGCTAAAGCTGAAGCTGAAAAGAAATTGTCGAATCACTAGAGCATAGCTTTATAAGATCTTCGTTTCAAACCTAGGATCTTCAATTTCATCGACCCGTTCAGACTCAAAACTGAGCGGGTTTTTTATGTTAGAAGGCACCGCTGCCGCTTGCGGCAATCGACTAAGTCGAGGGCCCTTGACTTAGCGTAGTTCGAATAACGAATACGCTCGTCCCAGGGTCGCGAAAAAAGAAGGAGTATTTGAATACTATTTTTTACCTATTCTTCCAAAACCAAACGCGCAAACCAACTTGGCAAAGAGCCAATGGGATCAAGGATCCGCATAGTCACAGCTTCTGTGCCATCGGGATTATCATTCACCTCATACTCTTCAGTATAAATTGGTCCTGACATCCAGGTTTCGAAATCACTACCTACCTCCACTGTCTGGGAAATGCCCAATATATCTTTGGAGCGACTGTATGTGATCGTCAGGTATTGCTCACCTCCAATTTCAACCATTCCTACCCGAAGCCCTTTACCGACGTCAGTAACCTTGGGATCAGTGCCAAGTAGGTATTCTTCGAGATTAGTCAAACCGTCGAGGTCATAGTCGGCCTGAGGACCTGCCACGTCATCATCAACTCGCTCCTCAGCAGTGAATACGGTATACCGAAACAGAGCAAAGCCTTCTAGAGTTGAAGTAAAATTCGCGTTGATAGTTTTGTCGCCGTCCATAGAGACGACCAAGGGATTATTGCTCCCCGAGGCATCCCCCGACCAATCTGAAAAAACAAATTCCGGCGTGCCTGTGGCGGTGATAGTAACCTCTGACATGAAGGTGTATGGACCGCCTCCGGCCGGGCTGACCTCAACTGTTCCCTCACCCAAAATATTTACTGTAAGGGTATGTGGCCCATTTTTATCCTGGGGGTTTGTGCCCAAAAGATATTCGTCATTATTGGTCAGGCCATCTTCATCTGGATCCGCATCAGGGCCACTGATTTCATCATCTGCTCGCTCTTCCGCTGTAAACTCAATAAAACGCCAAAGCTCATAACCCGATAGCGCTAGCACAAAGGTTGCCGTAATGGTTTTGTCCTCATCCATTGTCACAATCAACGGATTTGTATTTCCAGAGGCATCTCCCGACCAGCTTTGAAATGCAAAGTCCGGCGTTCCTTCAGGAGTTAAAGTTACCTGAGAGAGGTAAGGATAGTTAGGCACATCAGGACTAATATTAACGTTTCCCTCTCCAACAATGTTGACGGTCAGAGTCTTTGGTGGAGGAAGATCCGTATTCAAAATCAGACCGTCGCTTCCAACAACCACGATGTCAGTACCACTAAAGGCGGCCCCACGCAAATTTCCACCAACAGGAGTGTTAACGGTTGTCCAGGAAAGACCATCGCTACTCAGAGCGACTCGTCCCGACGTATCGAACGCCACAAATTGCCCTTCCCGGAAAAGCAAACTTTGTGTATTAAACGGAGAGTTCGATTGATTTTCACCGCTCCAAGTGATGCCGTCCGCACTCGTCACTACGGTACCCGAAGAACCGGCAGCGACAAATAATCCATTTCCATAGGTTAAATGAAACAAATTATTCGAGGTAGTACTAACCCTCGGGGTCCAAGTGGACCCATCCGCGCTTGAATAAATTTCCCCTCCTTGGCCAACCGCAATAAACGTACCATCGTTGTAGAAAATGTCTTCAAGGTCGTTATCAGTAACAATGTCATGGGTATCCCAATTCGTTAAATTAGCGCTACTCCTCAGAAACCCATCTCTACCTACGACCCACCAATCGCCATCCAAAAAGCGCAATGCGTTAATACCGGGGAATCCTTCGAAACCGATAGTTGGAAGAGACCATTGGCCTGACAAACCTGTTGGACTTAAGACCCACTCGCCTTCACTAGACATGGCGACGAACTTTCCATCTTCAAATATTACGGTTTGCCAACCAATATCAATACCTGGAGTAAATACCGTGCTCCAAGATACCCCGTCAGCGCTTCCAATAATATTTCCATCAAAATCGGACGCAACGAACATGCCTGAACCATGAGCGATTCCTGAAAAGTTCTGATCAAATCCGGTCTTTCTATTGGTCCAGTCAGTCAAATTCGGACTGGTGAATAGGTTGCCGTTTCGACCAGTCACAACCGTAAGTCCCTCGGCGTTCACGATGTTGTAAATGTCGCTATTAGAATCTAACTTAATTTCCGTCCAAGCCGCCCAGTCAGCAGTTGTCCATAGCTTACCTTGCCGACCCGGAAAATAATAAGTTCCCCCATTGTACCAGCTATCAAAGAACCAACTACTGTCCTCTGTGAAGGGCTGATGAGTCCAAGTGATTCCATCTGGGCTGGTAAGAATGGTATTCTGCTTACCCCCTACAACGAAAAGTCCGTTGAAGTACCGGATATTCAATAGCCCCTCCCCAAGACCTTCAATAGGTGCGCCCGTAGGACGAAGCGTCCACGTAATACCGTCGGGGCTGGTCATTATTTCCAGGCCGTCACCCACCGTTACATAAAGGTCGTTCGCAAAAATAATATCTCGAATAGTGTGCTGCCCAGGAGTAGTCGGATTATTGAATGTAATCCCATCAGCCGTAGTAACAATCCCTGGACTATTACCAAAGTGGGCTCCTCCAAAAAAGAACAATCCATTCGCAAAATAAACATTGTCGCTATTGCTGGGAAGCACGCTTGAGGAAACCATATCCCAGTTTTCGAGATCAGAGCTGAAATAGACAGGACCCGATCCAGCTGTGGCTACACAATAAAGACCATTCCCATAGGCGACGTCATTGAGGGAATTCGCATAGGTCGTATCATGAGTTACCCAGGAAACTCCATCATCACTACTTAAAAGGATCCCACCTCGATCTGTAGGAGCAAGGAACTT
>JBNMOQ010000230.1:0-8466 GCA_051275055.1 Candidatus Pelagisphaera sp. | reverse complement strand
TGCGTGTTCCTTTCAATTACTCCACACTCCCGCTTTTTGTAGTTCGATGTTCAATGCGCGTTTCCTATGGAAAATGGATCATTGGGATTGCAGCCAACTATGCATGCAGTCCAGTAGGCTGTAAATGCTAGCTCTCAGGTTTATTTTTTGTGGGACAATAAAATTACGCGGGAGGTGTCCGATATTCTCGAGGGGTTTTACGATACCAAGCGAGCTGCCGGCGTTCGGTAACGATTCATCACCTTCCACGTCGCCAAGTTCAAGAGCGTAGGGGCTACCTCACTACAGGCAGGCAACTTCGAAGCGATCGTCCGCCGCCACTATCTCAAGATGATCGCTGAAAACGAGGCCAAGCAGTTTTGGGGGATAAAACCTGACGGAGCGTAGCGGAGATGGCGAAGCAATCCTGAAATTGCTCGTTTTCTGGTTATTTTATGCGGGACTGATTATAGAAATCGCAGACTCATTGGAACGCTCTCTTGGAGTGGTGGGCCGCTGGGCCTTCCTCATCGGAGCATTCGGGGCCGTATTCAGCAGTCTACTCGGAGTGTGGCAATCGGCTCCCTCTTTATTCGCCGATCTTTGGCGGCTCTTTTTCAGTAGAAACGAGCATGACGAATGGACCGACCATTGAATCCTAACCGACACTGAGTTCCCGCCCTATAGAATTTACCTCTACGCGTTCGCCACTGTACCCATGCTAGGACTTCTGGTTCAGTTTCGTGAGATCCAAAAATTTCACGGTATTGTCGGCGTTGCTTTCCTTCCCCTTTTGACAGTTGTCTTGTTGCTCCTGAATGGTCGAAGTCACTGTTCACAGCTGATTTCATCGAAGTGTCTGTTTTTTCAACCCCATCCATCAAAGCTTAAGGCAAAGTCACTCTAATCGTCTCGACAATTCGATTATTTCCGGTCAGATCCATTACAGCAGCTGTTGCTGTATATTCGCCGGGCTTAAAAGGAAGAGGATACAGAAAGTATTGATCCTCAAGCGAGTTGGGATCGCGACTTGCGGGTACGGAAACCTGTTCGGGAAACACCTGTTTCCCATTTAGCGTAAGGCTTTCGAATTGGGCCAATGCCTCTTTGAGGAGTCCATGATTCGTATTTCGGCGAGCGACACGGATGCGAAGGTTGATGCCCTGTTCCGGACGTCCTGCTTCAAACTCATCTTCCGGACGCACGGCAACTAGCGATACGAGCGGACGAGCGATATCGGGATTGTTCCACCAACGCCAGTCCAGCTCGCGCTTTACAATGTATTCGGTAACCTCATCCGATCCACTATGAATCCAGGTTTGATCCTGGGTTCGATAATCGTGACGAACCGCAGCAACCCAGTTATGGTCTATCGCCTTTAGCCATGAGTCCCAGGTTGGTTCGGTACCAAGAAATAGGGTACGCATGCCTTCAGTCTGATCCGAAAACCACCAGGGTTCGTTTCCATGGGCATCCTGCAAAGCGATGAATGGAAGCTGCCCTCGCCAGCGGTGTAGAAACGGCTCGCTGGTTGTGAAATCGATATTGCCGAAATGAAACGTACTGATGGCTGAATAACCGGGCCGCATCAGGGAGTCGTCGAGAAACAATCGGATGGCATCCTCGTGTTGGCCGAATTGCCAGTTGAGGCGCCCTTTGCCCTCCCTCAAGGGCTTAACGCGCCGTTCTCTAAACTCAGGCCAGGAAACAGGACCTGCCTTGGCCAATGATTCACCGATATCGGCATCGCTCGGAGACATAAGGTCGGCAATGTGACTGAATGTCCCCATGCCGGGAACATCCACCCAGGATCCATATTCCTCGTCCGCTAGGAAAAAGGTCACCGGAACCTGGTCGGCGGCAGCCAATTCAGCTACTTTCTTACGCCATCCCGGGGAAGCGTTTTTAGATCCCCAGAGGTGAATTCTCAGCGCCTTGGCCAGGGCAACCGTTTCAATCGGACTCCCTCGGCCATGAGATTCGATTTGAATGGAATATACGCTTAGGCCTGAAGGAAGCGATTTCCTCGGAGGACTGGGACGTCTTTGGATTTTGTCTAGGTCTATCTCGGCTAAACAGGACAACGCGTCGATCGCATAATAAGTGGCCATGGGATTGCTCAACCAACCGGGACGATCGGCAAATCCCCCGTCACCGTTAGCAAGCGAGTGCAGGTACCGAATACAGGCCTGTTCGTCAATGGGACCAACGCCGAGGAGCTGCAGCGCCCGCAACGCCGCCCAAGTGTAGGACACATCGTCCAGCCCGGCCATCTGTGGATAGGGTTGATGGCTAAATCCCCCGTTCGATAGCTGGCAGGTTTGCAGCCACTGGATCAGAGAATCCTTGTTTTCATTGCTCCTTCCCAAACTATGAAGCGCCTCCAATCCCCACCAGGTATTGAGAATATTGCCATCGCCGCCATCGCTGGCCGGTGTTGTATTATAGCTTCCATTGTCTCTGCGACGAGCGTCCAGAAAGTTGATAAAGACTTTGGAGGGACGGGGTAACCCAACCAGCTCTCGTGACTTGAAATGCTTAATCTCTGCCTGAAAAAATGGATTTCCTTGTTTTTCATACCTCTTATTATAGCCCCGTGGTTCTTTCAGCTCAGCTATCTTCTCTCTTAAGGTCGTAACGTCCTCACCCAACCATGAAAGGGCCTGGATGTGTTGGTAATCGAAAATGAATCGTCGTTCGGAAAGCGGCCACACGCTCTGTGGGTGGTGTTTCCAAGTAAAGTCAATCAGTTCCGATTTACGAGGAGGAGTTCTATTAAGCGCATGGAAACATCCAATGGCATACAGCGTAGGAGCGAGGTGCGATACCATTTGCCCGTGCCAGGCATAGCCCCCATCTGCTCGCCGCAAGGTTTCCAGGTAATCAAGAACCTGTTTGATACCGTCATTCGTCTTGGAACGTCCGAATACACGAGAGGGAAGCAAGCCTCCTAGTCCCGATGCTAAGAGTGATTTCAAGGCAGATCTTCTGCTAATTGCAAATGAGCTCTGGGGATTCATCGAATAAAATGATCCCAGTCATTAGGGACCAATACAATAGTAAAGCTTTCCCTTTACCTATTCAGTCATATGAATAGAAAAACGTCATTCGTTGGATTTCACCTCACGGGCGCCAAGAGCAAAGAAGCCTACCCAATCTAAATGCGCCGCGTCCTCGTCGAGGTCGAGATCGACGGCAAGCTCGCGAAGATGGCATTCCTGACCAACACAATCTGGATTGGGCGCCAAGCTCGGTCGCCGATCTCTATCAGGCCCGCTGGGCCATCGAGGTCTTCTTCAAGCAAATCAAGCAGACCTTCAAGCTCGCAGGATTTATCGGATACAGCAAGAACGCCAACGCTTGGCAGGTTTGGGCAGCATTGCTCGTCTGGCTGCTCGCGCTTCCAGGCATTCCTTTCGAAGTGGTCCCATAGCTTCACCAGGCTGATGATTTGCCCTCTTTCGAGGGCGGGTAGCATGGTCGGTTTTACTTGCTGGGAGAAACCGTGTAGACCATTTCCACCCCTTCAATGAGCCCTTTTGCTTTGAGCTCGACACGGAGCGTCTTGAGCCAGGCCTCGCTTTTGTAAAAGCCATCTCGTTCCGCCGCCATATTGGCTTTGCTGGAAAACTGACGCATCCACACGAAGAGGTTCTCATCTTCGAGCGTGCGATAGGCCGCTATGATTTTTATCCCCGCCTTTTCCTGAGGCTCGACCAATTTGTCATGGAAAAAGCGTTCCCATTCATCCATTTTCCCAGGGGCGATTTTATAAACGCGCACCTCAATTATCGGTTCTTCGTGATGGGCGGCGGATACCGATGAGCTCAGGCCTAGAAGTGTGACTATTAGGACTGGAAGGAGGAGAGAGAGGTCTTTAAGAGATTTCATAATAAGGATGAAGGTTTTTTTGAAGGATGAAGGACGGCTAAATTTGGGAGGATGTTTTTGTTATTGAGTTTGTCGGCAATTTGCAAATTGCAAATTGGCAGTTCTGTCTGACTGAGGGCAGAAGGCACGGCGGTAACTGGAGAGGATCCATGCGTCCATGCTTCGCTCGGTGAGCGACGCAGCTCACAGTCGTTCTACGAACTTCAGTCTTCGTTTTCCAAACTACGCCCGACATGATGCAGGACTAAAGTTGGGGAGACGGGGAGCCACTGACGAGACAATGGGTTCGGGTTGATTGAAGAGTGAATTAACAGGGTTCCCGTTTCACGGGAGCATGATCCGGCAGCTGCAGGACGGCAGGTAGGATTTCTGGTTCTTGATGGGACGTCCTTTTTCGCTTAATAGGCTTCGAGCGTTTCGATCGCGGCGCCGGTATTCAGGAATTGGTGAATGGTTTCCTCGGCTTCTTTTGTCCACTTGTCGGAATCATAGGCGGGTGATTCTTCGATTTCCGAAGCGTGAGCAAAATGGATTTGCCACAGCTTCTGTTCATCGATTTCCCCTTTAAGTTGAAAGATGTCATGCGTGGCGAATACGGACCGCCAGGCATCACGAACGGTCTCCCAATAGGCGGCGGTTTTAACCCAGGTTTCCTCTGCGGCGTCGAGGTCCGGCTCGGTGATTCGTTCGTAGCGGTTTACTCCGATCTCCTGAGCTACGTAGGTCTCTGAGGTCTTTTCCTTGAGCAGCTTGCGGTTGTGCTGCTCGTGTACCCAACCAGTTGGTACAATCGTTATACGGTGTTCGCCTGCCAGTACATTGTAATCGTCTCGCACGGAGTACTCGCGGCGCGGGAGTGGACGATGACTGGTTAAGCTGCTCCAGGCGGAAAGCTGGTTTCCATGCTCCCAACGTCCAATCACCTCGTAACGCGGTGAATCATCGACCTGAAATACCGCTTGAGACCATGCTCCTTCAATTTCGTCGTGGGCCAATCGTTTTCTGGCCCAGGTCTTATTGCCCCGATACGTGTGCAGATCCGTGTCCTGATAGGTCCAATCCTGTCGCCAGTGTTTCATTACCATAGGCCCCATCGCTTTGCCGGATTCATCTTCGAAATACATTACCAGCGTATGTTGTAAGCTGATAAGCGTTCCTGTATCCTCGATTACCGATACATGCTCGGTTCCCCAAGAGAAATAGGGTCGGGAGGGACTGTAGTCGTCGATGAAACCAGCGGTCTCAGTGAATTGAAAGCTGGTCCGGTAACTGCCTTCCATGGCCAGAATCGCCAGGCGATCTCGCTCAAAGCCTTCGTGACCGGGTTCCTGGAGTTTTATCCATCTCCAATCCGGTTCCGTTGCCAGAGTTACCTCGCTCCCTTGGGACGAGCCTCCTCGGGATACCATCATCTCTGGTTCAAGAAAGGGCCACGCATATGCCAAGGGCCGGGGGATGTCCTCCGTTGGAGCCGACGTTACGATCGCCTGGTCCAAGTGTTGGCAACCCATCAGGAATAGAGAGAATAAGGCGAGGCCGCAAAATGAAAATAACGATTTCATGGAATGAATAAACGAAGGAGCTGAAAATAGCGGTTCCTCGTCACAGGGAGCAAGACCTCATTAGCGCCGTAGCTTTGCTGAATCGGAGCCTTTGCCGGATGCGGACGCTGGACGGGACGCTTGTGAGGGGAGTTTTGAACAACGCTTCCGCCTTCTCAATGATACGGCGTGACGGGGGGCTTGTCCCAACTAGGCCGGGAATAGGGGTCTCTGACGATTCAATGAGTTTGATTGGGGTTGAGGCTATGAGGTGATGCCCTTCGACTCGCTCCGCACGCTCAGGATCGATGAGGTGATCTATGCTTCGCTCGGTGAGCTTCAGTCTTCGTTTTCCAAACTACGCTCGACATGACGCAGGACTAAAGTTGGTGATGGCGAAGCATGTATGAGCGAGGCAGGCCCGCGAATGGGAATTTGACAGATCGGGCCCAGAAAGAGGGTCGATCGGGAACGGGAATTCTAATCTTCGATATTGACGATGGGCATCGTTTCGTCCGGCGAATACGTACCTAGCGTACAGACTTTCTATGGTATGCTTTGTTTGCGAAATTTGGAGGACTATGTTTGTCTGTTCGGGAGCCTCAGGGTCATGCTTTTTATCGAATGACGTAGACCGCGTTAGATTAATTCTAGTTGTTTCTTCGGTCGCCCCAAACAATGGCCCTGTCATCTACAGGTTTTAACCTTCTGAATGCTTTCCAGGAAGAGCTATACCGAAAACTCCGTTTGGAATCTGCGATAAATCTCAGAATAGGGAAGTCGAACGTGGAAGGGCTTCGATAGAAAAATGGCCACTTTGAGTGCATTTCGCTAAAGAAAATCGGGCATTTGCTAAACCCAGGGGGGCTTAAGTCCGTATGTTGAGGAGGAAGTGATTCCGCATTTAGAGATAGAAATGAAGACTTTCGAGGAACTTGGCGGGCGAAAAATATTAGAAAAGGGGACGAAACTTTTCTATGACAAGGTATACGCGCATCCCTGGTTGGGACGCTTTTTCAAAGACGTACCTCAAGAAATAATTGAGGGGCAACAGATCGATTTTCTGCAAGGAGCGCTTGGTGGAAAGAAAGTTTACTGCGGAAGGCTACCCATCCCCACTCATACTCACATGTTCATTACGGACGAGGTTTTCGATTTGCGATCGGAAATCCTGGTTGAAGCTCTTCAGGAGGTTCAAGCGTGCAATGAGCTGATCGAACGGATTCTAAAGGTTGATCAGGCATTCCGAGGAGGAATTGTTAAAAAGACGGTGGGCGATTGCGAAAAGCGCTATTTCACCGATGAGTTGATGATCATTACGAAGCCGAGTTGAATCGTAACTCGGTTCATCGTTCGAAGGCAGCTTCGGTGCCTACTATGATATTCGGCACGGAGCTGATCAGCGTGAGAAAACCGTCGATATTGCTTAGTAGGCCTTCGATCAAGAGAAAGCCCCAATGCTTATCCGTCCGTTCGAACCTACCGAGCGAAACGGAGATCCTGTTGGTCCCTTATTTCCGTTTTTTTGGCTGGACCGATTCACTCGAATGCGTGTCTTTGTTCGGGCTGCTACTCGTTAACCTACAAATTGATCAAATTATGCGTTTACCCTTATCCCTTTCTAAAGGCTTATCGTCGAACCTGGTTCTCCGATGGGCAGCAGTTTTGCTTTGCTTTTCTTTCGTGCTCAGGGCGGAAAAGCCGAATGTCATCGTCATTATGGCCGACGATCTCGGCTACGGCGATATTTCCGCATATGGAACGAAGTCCTTTCAAACGCCTAATATCGACAAGCTAGCGAAGGGTGGACAGCGTTTCACGAACGGGTATTGCTCGGCTTCCACTTGTACTCCAACACGTTACTCGTTTCTAACGGGCACATACGCGTTTCGTAAGCCGAATACCGGAATCGCTCCGCCGAATAGCCCAGCGCTTATTCAGCCAGGGACCGAAACACTTCCATCTGTTATGCAGAAAGCAGGTTACCGCACTGCCGTTATCGGAAAATGGCACTTGGGACTAGGCGGACCGGATGGTCCTGATTGGAATGGCGAACTGAAACCGGGACCTCGCGAAATCGGTTTCGACTACAATTTCCTCCTTCCGACGACCAATGACCGCGTTCCGCAGGTATTCGTCGAAAATAGTCGAGTGCTCAATCTCGACCCCAAGGACCCGCTTTGGGTTGGTAACAAGAAACCTAGCGATGACCATCCAACTGGATTAACGCACCGCGATTCGCTCAAGATGGATTGGACTCATGGACATAATTCGACAATCCACAATGGGATTAGTCGGATCGGTTTTTACACGGGAGGTCACGCGGCTCGATTCCGTGACGAGGATCTGGCTGACGAATGGGTAAAACAATCGGTCAAGTGGATCGAAGCGAACAAAGACGAACCGTTCTTCTTGTTTTTCTCTTCTCACGACTTGCACGTTCCGCGTATTCCCCACGAACGTTTTCAAGGAGCAACTGATCTTGGTTACCGCGCAGATTCGATTGTTCAACTCGACTGGTGCGTAGGCGAATTGATGAAGACGCTCGATCGCTTGAAGATAGCAGACAATACTTTAGTCGTCTTTTGCTCGGACAATGGTCCGGTTATGGACGACGGTTACGCTGACGAAGCTTTGGAACGCGTAGGCAAGCATCGTGCTGCCGGACCATACACGGGCGGAAAATACAGCGTTTACGAAGGTGGCACGCGCACGCCTTTCATCACTCATTGGAAAGGCCGGATTAAACCGGGTGTGTCGAGACAGCTCGTTTCTACGATCGATTTGGCTGGCAGCTTGGCAGCGTTGACGGGCGTGGAGCTTGATGACGATGCTTGTTTGGATAGCTTTGATGTGATGGACGCGTTGCTTGGAAAGCCCGGCGCGAAAGGTCGCAATCATTTGGTTCAGCAAGATAATGGCAAAGGAGGCAATTACGGTCTTCGAGTTGGCAAATGGAAATTGCAACGTCACGATTCGAAAAGCGCTCGCAATCTGGTAGTCGAAACACATTTGGCGAATACGAAAGTTCCGCAGTATCAGCTTTTTGATCTAT
>JBNMOQ010000229.1:0-8600 GCA_051275055.1 Candidatus Pelagisphaera sp. | reverse complement strand
CGACGCCTATGATACGATTGTTTCCGCTGTCGAGTTTCATGTGGTCGGGTAGCGTGTCAATGCCTGTGCCCGTCGAAGAACCGAATTCCGAAAGGATGGATCGATCGCCGGTCGCTATGTCTACCGCGAAGATCGCTCGGGGCGAAGCAGCGGAGACCAGAGCGCGATCATTGCCGGAATCGAATACAACGCTTTGTCCGGATTCGAACGTATCGCCGCTTCCTTTGGCCGGAACGTCGTCGGTTTCGATTGAATTCGTAACGATCGTTTTAGGGCTTGGTAAAAGTGTAAGATCTACCTCTACTAATGCGCTTATTGGAGAATCTACGAGTACGAACAATCGATTGTTATCACTGTCCAAGGCGATGTCTTTGGTATCGTCGTAATTGGGTCCGCTACCGAGTGCGGGCGTTCGATCGCCAGAGTCTAAATCCACGCCCAACAAGCTAGAGTCATTTCCGGAGAAGTACTGGCCTTCCGAATAACCGACGATCAATTGATTGTTGTTGGAGTCGAGCAATGCGTGGCTTGGTCCGTCGAGCGGTATCGGTCTGTACTGACCTGCGGAATTGTAGCCGCCCACGTAATTGTTGGAAATTATACCTTTGCTGGCGTCGACCACTGCTTTTAGAACTATATGGATATACAATAATCGAGTATTATCCGTCTTGGCGAGATCGGCTACACCTTCTCCAATACCGATACTGCCTGCAGATGTTCGATCCCCATTGATTAAGCTCACTATTAATGCATTAAAATTGCTATTTGTTACTATTAGCTTACTGCTGTCGTAATAGGTCATGTTGCTTACCAAGCCCATACTGAATCCGACGCCAACTCCATTGGTCGCTACAATTTTCACGACGCCGTCATATAAACCAAAGGATCGGATCAGTCCATCTTGGCCCAATATAGAAGAAATATATATAGTGCTGCCTTGGAGCAATATTCCCATGGATCGGTAGTTAAGGCTGGACAAGGTTCCGTTTCCGCCGGGATCGAAAATCGAACGGTTTCCGGTCGCGATATCGACCTCGATCACCTTATACCATCCTAGAGCGAGAATCTTGCCATTGACTGAGTCTACGGCCAAATCAACCAGTATGCCTAGGGGTTCGCCCGTGCCGTTATTGGTGTCCGACAATATACTTCTGTCGCCAGTGGCTAAGTCCACATCGATGATCGATGAACCATCGATAACGTAGGCGTGATTGGTGGCCGGATCTAAATCCATATTTATTGGCGAAACGAAGGCATTGCCAGTACCTTTTTCGGGATCCGATGAGGCGAAACTGGCAGCGCCAGTCGTTAAGTCTACCGCGACGATTGCGAGCAAACCTTTGTCGAGGACCAAAACTCTATCATTGGCCTTATCGATTGCGATACCAATAGGATTATTCAAAATCAGGGCGATGGAGTTGATCTCCGCTTCGTCCGTATTAGCGTCGCTGTTGTTTAGGGCATCGCTCGTACTTACCTGAAGCGTGTTGATGCCCAGCGTTAATGGCACGGATATGGTCCAATTGGCAAAGTTGTCGCCAGAGGTAACATCCACGCCATTCACCTGCACGGAAGTGATCGTATTGGCATTATCGGAGGCCGTTCCATACACGGTGATACTGCTTTCGGCCTCGATGATGGAATTGGTAGTGGGGAAGGTGATGACAGCCTCGGGGGCGGTCACGTCATCCGAGGTGCTGACAGTGTCGCTTGCAACGCTCGATAGGTTGCCTGAAGGATCTTCGACCACGATGTAAAGCGTGTAGCTTGTCAGCAAGGATAGCCCCGATAGATTCGCGGTATTCGCGTCCAAGACCGCTACTGAGTTTCCAACTCCGGCGACCGTGCCGCCATTGCCGCTTCCGCTTTTCACTTGGGCGGCCGAAGGAGCGCTGCCGCCATTCTGGGCTAGGAAATAAGCGGTTCCTGCTTCGTCTGAAGTGAACTGGATCGCGGCAGTGGTATCGATCGCGCTGCCGCTGGCCGCGCTGAGCGTTGGGTTTGTGGTATCGACCAGCGTCGTTGTGGATACGCTGCCGAGGGTAGAGCGGTTTCCGGCATCATCGTCTATAATGAGGTAAATCGTGTAGCTCGTATTCGCAAGCAAGCCGGTAAGGGTGACATTATTGACTCCTGCGCTTGCAACTGCATTTCCGGCACCGGCGACAGTTCCATCTGCACCTCCGAAGCCATTGGATACTTGGGAATCGCTGGGTTCGGTTCCTCCCGATTGAGCCAGGAAATACACGGTTCCAGTCTCGTCGGAGCTGAATTGCAAGTCGGCTGAAAATTCCGCTGGGACGGCGCTCAAGGCGCTTAGGGTTGGTGGCGTTTCATCGGGCGTTGTGTACGAAAACCTATGTAAAACAGGAGATTGATTGCCGGCAGCATCTTCCACCATTAGATAGATCTTGTAGTAATTCGTTCCTTCAATAAGGCCTGTCATGGTGGGGATAAGCCAGGTTCCGCGTACTAAAGAGCGACTCCCTGCGCCTGCGACCGTTCCACCGTTGCCGCTTCCATCTTTCAGTTGCTCTGCGGAGGGCGCATCTCCTCCTTCTTGAGCCAAATAATAAAGGGTGCAATCCTCGGTAGCTTTAATGCTAAATGTAAACGTGGTTGCTGATGATGGGTATTGACTGGAGGTATAAGTCGGCGCCGTATTGTCAGTTACCGTTGTGGTCGCTGCCACGCTGGCTACAGCAGATTGATTGCCGGCTGCGTCTTCGACTATAAAATATAGGGTGTAGGCTGTACGTTCGTTTAAACCGGTTAGATCGAAGTTATTGATTCCATTAATCGCCGCCGAACTACCTGCTCCAGAGACAGTGCCTCCGTTGCCGCTTCCGTCCTTAACTTGAGCGGCGTTCGGAGCGCTGCCACCTGCCTGGGCGAGGAAATAAGCGGTGCCTGCCTCGTCCGAAGTGAATTGCAATGCTGCCGATGTCGGAGCGGGAGTCGCGCTTATTTCGCTGAGCGTTGGGGCGATTACGTCAGGCGGAATCTGTACATCGTTTGCCCGTACTCTGATTTCAACGGATGGAAATAGATGGGAGGGCCATTCCAAACCAGCATCCCAGACGATGGTTTTGCCAGTCCCTTCGACCACATCGAGACCAAAAGCCCCCGAGCCTGAGAGGTTTGTCAAGACGATCCAATTCTCTCCGTCGGTCGAGGCCTCGACCGTGACTGTACAGAGCAGATCTTCACTGTGCTCTAGGTCGTAGGTTATATCTACCAGTCGTGTGTCTGTCCGCTGTTGAGCAGTCACATTGGTGACGCTGGGGGCAGCTGATAGAGATGCTCCGAAGAGCGTCAAAGAGAGTACTGCAAGCCATCTCGTGACGACGCGAAGTAGAGGGGGAAAAAGATTAGGTTCGAGCTTCATTGGAAGAGGGGCTGGGAAAGTCTTGGGCAGAATGAGAAGGCGAATGCCTTAATCGTTACCTCGTTGAATAGGTTAGAGTGGATGAGGTTGAGGCCACTCCATCGGAGACCGATACTCGGTAAAAGGAATTCTCGGGAAGGGAGCTCAGGTCGATTTGCAGCTCATTGCCGATTATTTCATGCAATGAAGAATCGACTGAGTTCCATTGGAATAAGTCCGCGCTGTATTCAATCTCGTAGGTCACTCCGTCAACGATTGGTCCGATCCGAAGATAGTCCCCTGAAGAGTCTCCAATAAAAAGACTGAAACGCGAATTGCTATCCATTGGATCTAGCTTGGCTAGGAATTCGAATCCGTTGTTCTGACCGTCTCCGTCTGGATCTGCGTTTTCGTCGATTAGCGAGGCGTCAGTGCGCTGCTGTTCAGTGAAATGTTCGGTCAACCACGCGATGTATTCCGTAGATCCGCTAAGATCTAGGCTGAAGGGCGCGGACTTGCCGGTGGACTCAGCTGCAAGGGTTATGCTCGGTAGAGTAAATAGACAGAGGAGAGACAGAAGAAGGGTATGTTTCATCGATTGAATGGAGTAGGACGATGGTCGTGAATTTACCTAAGTAAAATGTGTTTGTAACAAAATATTAGCAATCTATTTTTTCTATAATTGGAATTGGCCCGATTTCGTTTGGACTAAAAATACCGCGTAAAGTGCCCCTCAGCTCTTAGGGGTATTCGATGAATTTCATTGATTTTTTAAATATTGATGATTGAATAACGATCCCCGAATTTCGAGCTTCTCGTTCAGGGTAACGCTTTCGATCCCAATTGGATCCTTCATTCCCCAACTCAAAGCTTATATTATGGTCTCCTGCTCCCCCCAGAATTCCACTTTAAGTGAAACCTCCCATTACAAATCTCTAATCACGTTAGGCTATTACTGCTACGCGAGAATGTTTAGCTTTCTTGCTATACCAATCGCGTTGTTGCTACTCCAAGTTTCTAGTTGGGCTCAGCCAGAGATCGAAATTGAATCTACGGATTCAGAACAGGTTCAGCTCACCTGGGCGAAAGCGGATCTGGACTACGTTTTGGAAATGACCTCGAGTCTGTACCCGTCTGTTGTCTGGCAGGATGTTCAGAATGTAACCGTCGTTGGCAACGAAATGCGTTTGGTGGTCAACGTTTCGGGGACGACTCGCCTCTTCAGGCTGCGATTAGATGAGATTGGGGGAATCGGAGCGGTCATGATTTCGGATATCTCGCCAAGCAACCGTGAAGAGATGGTGAATGTGACGCGAGAGACCGTCGTCTATTTCTCGGAAATCGTGGATCCCGCTACGGTGACCACCAATAGCTTCTATCTAATCGTCAATGGCGAGAAGATCCCTGGCCGCGTCGTAGTGTCCTCAACAGAACGATTCGCGACATTCTTTTACGATACGGCCCTACCGGCATCCACCGAGGTGAGGGTCGTGGTGAATGGCGATTTGATTGTCGGCCGCAATGAACTCAATATCGATGCGGATGGAGACGGGGAAGCAGGCGGCCTGTTGACTGCGGATTTTAGAACCTTGCCCCTGACTCGGATAACCGGAACGGGGATTTTTGGTTTCGTGTACGATTCGCTGAGCGAAGCTCCGATCGTGGGAGCTACCATCCGAGTGGATGCGTTTGCCGAAGCGAATGCCGTAACGGATGCTGAAGGGCGTTTTCAGCTGATGGATATGCCCGCTCCGGAATTCTTCGTGCATGTCGATGGCTCCACGGCGACTGCAGCAGCAGGCTTCATGTATCCCAATGTCGGAAAGCCCTTTCATAGTACCCCCGGGCAGAACGTGCATTTGAATCACCACGGTAATGAGTTCGATATTTATCTGCCGCCCATGGCCATGGCAGATATCCAGGACCTGTCTCCGACGGAAGACACCGATGTGGGGTTTGGCGATGCTGGCAAGGTCACGCTGGCGACGCTGTTTCCGGAAGTATCGGCCGATGTTTGGGAACGCGTAAGCGTTTCCTATCAACAAAGAGTCCGCTCGATGTATTGAGCGGCTAGTTTGACTAGGGCTGTCCTTTTTCGAGCCAGGCGACAAAACGTTTCTTCAGGTCGGCGTAGATCTTCGGGTGCTTTGCCTTGAGGTCTGTGGTTTCACCGAGATCATCTTCAAGATTAACCAGCATGTAGTCAGCAGCTTTGGCTGAGGCGGTTGCTTTATTAAAATTTCCGTTGTGGTTGCCGGTGTCGGCGACGATTTTCCAGGGCCCCTGGATGGCAGCTTGATTTCCCCAGAGGTCCCAGAAGAGGGTGCGGTCGGATAGGGTGGTTTTGCCGCCGGACTTCAGGTGATCGAGCAGACTGATGCCATCTACCTTGAGTCGTCCGTTAGTATCCGGGATGTCGGTACCAGCTACTTCGAGAAGAGTTGAAAATAGATCGAAATGTACGCCATTGGCCTTCGAAACAGAGCGAGCCGGAATGGTGCCGGGCCATTGCATAACAGCGGGGACACGGAGGCCGCCTTCCCAGGCTTCTCCTTTGCCGCCACGTAATGGGCCATTGTTGCTGGGGTAGGTGTGGGTGATGCCGCCGTTGTCGGAGAGATAGATGACCAGTGTGTTTTCGGTCAGGCCAAGTTCATCGAGCGTGTCCAACACGTCACCGACCCGATCATCGGCATGGCTCATGACCGCGTTGTAATCGCGACGTGGTTGTTCGACGCCCCAGTCTTCATATTTTTTCAACCAATCGGGTCGGGCAGAATCGGCATCGCGTTTCTCCGCACGGAGTGGACCATGCACGGCATTGAAGGCCAAATAGCAAAAGAAGGGTTGGTCTTTCTTTTCTTCGATAAAGCGAATGGCTTCGTCTGCAAACAGGTCCGTGAAATGTTTGTCGGTTTTTAGTGATTTTCCATTGTGTTCAATCTTTGAGTTTTTGCTCCATCGGTAGGGGTGGGCTCCACCGGGGAAACCAACGAATTCATCAAAACCGCGCGCGTTCGGTACGTTGTCTTCATCGTAACCCAGATGCCACTTGCCAAAGATGCCCGTCGTATAGCCGGCTTTCTTCAGGAATTCGGGGAGCATTCTTACATCGTCATGCACCACACGAGTTGGGGGCTTAATGATCTTGCCATCCTTGCCTGTCCTCGGACCACCAGGCCCGCGCCACATGCCATTGTAAATACTGTAGGTACCGGTCATGATACTAGACCTGGTCGGTGCGCAAAGTGGGTTGACCCGGAACTGGGTAAAGCGAATGCCATTCGCAGCAACACGATCCATGACTGGCGTCTGTAAATCGGTGTCAGGCCAGTTGAAACTAGCGTCGCCATAACCTTGATCGTCGGTAAGAACCAAAACGATGTTGGGTATGGCACTAACTAGTACTCCCGAAAAAAGGTAGACTATAACGACTGGGATAAACGCGTGTGGAATTTTCATGTCTCTGGGGACTTGTATAGGGTTTGGTCGAATTCTGAAACTGCTTAAGCATATTCTCTCTAATTTGGAAGGCGAATACGAGCAAAGCAAAAGATATCCATAATTCTTTATATTCGGTTGAATCGTTTAACGTTTGGAACCGGTGCCCCAACGAAAAGAATATCCTATCAACCCCTCCGAATCAAATCGGAACAATTGAATTTCCTATCAACGATAGAACAATTTTTACAGTCACTGATGGAAAATACGCGTTTTTTGGTCTAAGGAGATTCTCCTCGATCATTTGTCTTGGCGAAACTCCCGGCTCGTAGATTGTAAATACCACGCGCATGTCTAAGGAAATTGGAAAAGTATCACTCTCTTTGCTTCTGGAATATTCCGTTAGCCTACCAGCTTCTCCGAAGATTTTCGCTCGACTCTCCAAGCTTATCGGCGACGACGACATCGGTCTCGATTACATCGCATCCATCATGAAAATGGATCCAGCGCTGACATCTCACGTTCTAAGAGTCGCAAACAGCGCCTACTACGGAAGTGCGATCAAGCTCTCCGACATCGAATCCGCAATCGGCAGAATCGGATTCAATGAAGTCCAAAAAGTCCTCAGCGTAGTCATCGCTCACGATTCCTTCTACCAGGCTCTTCCCTCCTACGGAATTACGGCCACCGAATTCGCCGACGAGTGCATCGCCGTGGCTGTAGCTTCCGAAACCATCGCCAAGCGCCTCGGCTACGACATGAACGCTCCTTACATTGCCGGATTGCTTCACGCCATCGGAAAGCTCGCCATCAATCTCTACCTCGAAAAAGTGGCGCAAACGGTCGATCTTAGCGCTTCGGAACACGAAGGCACTCTCTATGAAATCGAAGAGTCCATCTTGGGCATGACCAGTTGGAAAGCAGGTTCCGAACTTCTCAAGCACTGGCAATTCGACCCTGAAATCTGGCAACCGATTCGCCAGCAGAAAAGTCCAAAAAACGCTGCCCACTTTGTCGAAAGCACCGCCATCCTAACGCTTTCCCATTGGCTAGCCCTGCAAATTTCCAACTACGATTCGGAAGCCGAACATCCCAAGTCGGTTCGCTGGGCCCTCAAAACGCTGAAGCTGGACGCCCTCGACCTCGTTTCCCTTTTCGACGATTTCCGCATGGAATTCAACGACCGCCAAAATCTATTTTCTATGCTTGTTTAAACAACGGCTCGCCTAAAGTGCACTCGCAAGAAACTACGGAATCTCCAACTCCTGTACGCTCGCAAGACCGGCCCTTTGGGCAGGCTCTTTGGGCGACCGTGCTCTGCTGCTTATTTGCCTCCGCAACATCTCTGTCGCAAACCATTGAATACGAGACTATGTCCGGCCTTATCGACCGAGGCTCTCAAGCATTCTCTCAAGGCGACTACCCGCAAGCAGCCAGCGCATTCCGAAAACTCCAATCGCTCTATTCGAATGAACCCGATTGGCACGCATCTCGTCTCAGCGAAAAAATCATGCCACTGGCAGGTTACGCCTCGCTCAAAGCCGGGCTATATGAACAAGCGATCGATTCCCTAGAAACCTTCCTTCAAGAGGACAACCCAGCCTACAGCCAGGAAACATTCGCCAAATACTCAATCGCTCTCGCGCTCAAACGGAACGGCGACTTCCCCGACGCGCTCGATGCTTTCTCCGTTTTTCGAGAAACCTCTCATTCAACATCCCAACAAAGCATCGCCCGTATCCACGAAGCCGATATCCATTTTCAAAGCGACCAGCCCCAAGCCGCGCTGGAA
>JBNMOQ010000228.1:0-8629 GCA_051275055.1 Candidatus Pelagisphaera sp. | reverse complement strand
ACCATCTAAGGGAGCGGTGAATAATGTCGATTCGGTCCCGATTCGGGCGGCTAAGGTGCTCGCCGACGGAAAATCCGTTTTTCTTTACGCTCCGTATATGACCGAAGCGATGCAGATGGAAATCAAGATGGATATTGCATCGGCTTCCGGTGAAGCCTTTCGCGAAACCATTTGGAATACGGTGCACAATTTGCGGAGTCCTTTTGAACAGCATGGTCTCGATCTAGCGAATTTGCCTGAACTGGAGAGGAAACCGCGCGGTGAACCAGGCTTGACTATGACCATGGCCTACGAGGCGGCGGACGATGCGACAATGGTAGATCGAATCGCATTTAACGTGCCGAAAAAAACGCCGATCACGCCATTCATGAAAACGAATAAAGCCTTCGAAACGCTTTTTGAAGGAACGTTAGTCGTTGAAGCTCGCGACCAATTCCGTTTCCGAATGGAAGGTGATGGCAAGGTGTCTTTACAAATTGATGGAAAGACCGTCTTGGAGGGAGACCTTCCAGTCGAAAGCGAGGCTTTCGAATTGGAGACTGGTGGGCATTCGATCTACGCAAGCTACCAAAGCCATCAGCCGAGCCCAGGACGCTTGCAGTTTCTGTGGAGCGGCGAAGGCTTTCATTGGGAGCCGGTACCGGCGAAGGCGTTTCTAACGGTTTCGAATGATTTAATTGAAAAGTACGCCCGTACACGAGAAGGGCGGAATCTGTTCGCAGCGGCCCGTTGTATTCAATGTCACGAGACAGACAATCTTAGTAGAGCGGCGACTCCGATGCCGGAAATGTTGGAGACACTTCCGGATTTCGTGAATATTGGCGATCGAATGAATCAAGGGTGGCTTGAAGAGTGGGTTGGCGATTCGAGCGATTTCTGTCCAACAGTCGCTCCCGAAGATGCGGCGGATGTCGCAGCCTATCTAGCGAGTTTGACTTCAGGTAATCCGGTTGAGTCAGTTGATGGCAGTGCGGGATCAGGAAAGGCTTTGGTTGAGCAGTTGCATCTAGGGTTTTGGACGGATGCTTTAGCCGCTGATGCTAAGCGTACTCCATCGGGCTTGAAGGCATTTTTGCAAGACCCAGCAGGGCACTACGAGTTTACAACCTTTCCCGATGTTCGTCTGAGCGATAGCGAGGCTTCGGATATCGCTTCCTATGTTCTTTCGGAACGTCCCGATGTTCCTGCCATTCATGCAGGTGATGTGGTGAAGGGGAAGCAAGTTGTCGCGCAGAGCTGCTTGGTTTGCCATGGTGAGAAAGAAGAAACCTACCATATTCCGGCGAGTCGGTTTACCGATATGTGGGATGTTGATTGGGTGTCCAAAGGCTGTCTGGCCGATGACCGAGGTGACGCCCCGAATCTAAATTTGGATGTTGAGCAGAAACAGGCGTTGATCGCATTTCGCAATTCGACCGCAAGCGCTCTCACTACATGGACGCCTAGAGAATACGCGGAACGGACGATCGAACGTTTGAACTGCGTTCAGTGCCACACCGGCGGAAACACGTTGCCTGATATTAGCCATGCGGGAGAAAAATTACGCACGGATTGGTTAGAGTCGCTCTTCGAGGGAACTGCGGGTCAAGTCCGTCCGTGGATTGAAGCGCGCATGCCGGCGTTTAAGAGTAGGGCGAAGCATCTTTCGATCGCGCTTGCGGCGAATCATGGATCGGTGATTGAGTATTCTGAGAAGAAAGCCGATGAGAATCTGATCGATGTTGGCGAACATCTCGTGGGGATGACCGGCTACGCTTGCGTAACTTGTCACGCTGTTGGAGATCAAGCCGCTGTAATGGCATTTGAAGGACAGGGGCCTAACTTCGTCTTAGCTGGGGAACGTCTACGTTATGATTACTTCCAAAGTTGGATGCACTGGCCGCAACGATATGTCCCGACAACGATTATGCCCAAGTATACTAGCGGAAAAGGAACCGCAGTGAATACGACGGTCCTCGAAGGTAATTCCGAAAAACAGTTCGATGCGATCTGGCAGTGGATGACCGCTTTGGAAAAGTAGGGGTATCTTGTTTGAGGGATCCCGTAGGCCCGGTGCTTGCGCAGGCCCTACGCAGTGCAACGAGCGTCTAAAACCCGCGACCTTTGACCTTTGTTTGGATACGGCAGAGATATGTATCTGCCGTTATGTAGAGGACTGATCCATCGTCACCCCATGCGCAGTTGGCGGTAAGCTCGCCGGTTGCGATTTGACCGAGAAGTTTACCTTTGGGACTGACGACCATGACGCCGCCCATACCGGTGACCCAGAGGTTTCCGCTTTGGTCGACTTTTAGTCCGTCGGGATTGCCGCCACCTAAATGGGCATGCGGCTTGGCATCGAAAAGAACTTTTCCTTTACCGGTAGTTCCGTCCTTTTTTATGGGATACGCTATGACTATCGGATTTTCGGGATCGGATTGCGCGACGTAGAGTGTTTTTTCATCGGATGAAAGTTCGACGCCGTTCGGGTATTTCAACTCTTTGGTCAACAGGGTTACGGAGCCATCTTGATCGAGGAGAAAGACACCGGCGTAATCGAGCTCGCGTGTCGGATCTTCCCACCTTAGCGGCAATCCGTAAATGGGATCTGTGAAGTAAATGCGGCCGTTCTTGCTTATCGCCAGATCGTTGGGGCTGTTGAAGCGTTTGCCGTTATAGTTGTCCGCTAGGGTCACTTTCCCTTCTTTGAAGGTCATGGCTGAAATTCGCCGATCGCCGTGCTCGCAAGAAATGAGTCGGCCTGCCGCATCGATCGCGAGTCCATTGCTGCCAAGGCCAGTACTGTAATGGCCGATACCGGTGAATCCTGAAGGTTCGAGGAAACGTTCCGCTCCTACGCCTTCGGTCCATTTGATGACCTTGTTGCGATGTACGTCAGAAAAGAGGAGGAAATTTCCGTCTTTGACCCAAACTGGCCCTTCGCTCCAAGTGAAACCGGAAGAAAGGACTTCGATTTTAGCGTCTGAGGCGACGAGCGAATCCATTTGTTTGTCAAATCGAAGCACTTCCCCAATCGATGGAAAATTGAGCGAATCTTGAGCGTGGAGGAAACAAGGGAAGGCGATTAGGGAAGCAACGAGGAGGTTCGGTTTTGAAAACATGAACATCGAATAGCTTTCAATAACCTGGATGTTAAGTCAATTTTGGTGCCTCGGATCAATTGGATTGGGCGAAGAAGGCCAATTCTGCTTTTTTTTCTTGGCGAATAATTAGTAAAACTCGTAGAGTGATTTATTCTTTGGTTCTGGTTATTGGGTATTGAGTGCTCAGCTAGCTACTAACTGTTTCTAATTAAACTCCCTCAATAAGATGAAAATCCCCTGTAAATCGTTTGCTGCGATAATCGTAATCTTTCTATCGGCATCAGTTGCCTCGGCCGCTTCGATGGCCGATGTGGCCAAGGCTCAAGCTGTCATTAACAAAATTAACGAGATTGCAGAGAAGTACCGTGAGCTTACAATTGAATTGGAAGCTCCCGCATCGTTGGATGGAGCGAAGGGAAAATATTTCGTTCCTTTTACCAATGACGGAGAATTAACCGAATGGGCCGAGAAAGCGTTGAACGCTCAAGCGGGAGCAGCTGTCGGCGAGAAAGCGGGATCGGCTGTAGGCAAGGCGTTGGGATCGAAAATTCCGTTCGGCGGATTTGGTGCTGGAGCTGCCAAGAAAAAGGGTAAGCAAATGGGAGCAGCAACTGCGATCGGCGGTATGGCGTTTATTAAGGAAACGACTGATCGGTCTTTGAATAACGTGGACGATTATATCGTGTATCTACAGGTCAAACACAGCGGAAGCCTTGAATACCAAAAAGCAATGGCTTCGGCTATGGCGCTTTATCCAGAAATGGAAGGCCGAACGGATATCGCGATGAAGAACGCTTATAAAAAAGCGGCCAAGGCTGCTAAGAAGAAGAAATAGGATAAGGGTGGTTTATTGCCCACGCAATGGCACTAATTTTCACGAATCAAATTTCGTATTCTCTAAGAGATTGTTAAATAAGTCAGTGTAGGAGCGGGTTTATCCCGCGATTTTTCATTCTTATAGTATAGACACGGATTATCGCGGGGTAAACCCGCTCCTACAATTAGGCAGCGGAGAAATTATCGACTTATTTAACAGTCTTTAAGAGACTGTTAAGTAAGTCGAAGATCCGTAGGGGCGTCGCTTGAGCCAACCGCAGAAGCAGCTAGAACTCTCCATATGCGGTCTCCGCAAGCAGAGCCCCTACAATTGGATATGCATAATTCGATGTTGCGCTGGCCCTACTTTTCAACGGGTTGCGAATGCTCGTTCTGGAATCTGGTCGACGAAGGGGCAGTCGGTTCTACGGAGTTCGGCTAGTAGCTCCCGTCTCAGTTGAGCGACTGTTTTTTGGTATTCAGGATAGAATGCCAAGTTTGTTATTTCGTCGGGATCGACGGTTAGGTCGTAGAGTTCGTCGATTTCACCTGGGATTAGGTTGACGATGTACTTGTAGTTTTCTTTTCGGTACGAGGTCCACCAGGGAATGTCGGAGTTTTCATCTTCTGCCGTTGGTAGTGTATTGGTGTCCGCTCCGTAGGAGCGAGCGGTGTAGGCCATTAATACGGCGCGGTCGCTTTTTGCCTCTGGGTTTTCGAGAAGCGGCGTGATGTCTCGACCATGCATTTTCCATGGCATTTTTACGCCTGCGTAATTGAAAATAGTAGGGACGAGATCATGTCCTCCGACTGGAGTCTCGCAGACTCGGTCTTCGGGAATAACTCCGGGGAATGAAACGATGAGTGGGCAAGATAGGTTTGCGTCGTAGGGAGCTATTTTGTGTTGAAACCCGTGCTGTCCCCAGGCAAATCCCTGATCGGAGGTGAAGATGATTAGGGTGTTGTCGAGTTGTCCGCTAGCCTTGAGGCTTTCTATAAGAGTGCCGACCGATTCATCTAAGCTCATCGCAGTTTCTTGGTACCGTCTTGAGCTTTCGTAGAATTCGCCGCCTTTGGGGGGGCGATTTGTGTAGAGTTTTCCGTCGTCCGCGCGGTTCCAGGCTTGGCGTCGTTTTACGTACTGAGGTTTGCCGGGACGCGGTCCGAACATATCGGAGGGAAGGGGAATGTTCACGTTTTCGTCAAGTGTGCCTTCGTGGCGCTTTGCGGGGGTAAATGGACCGTGTGTTCCTGCGTAGCAAAGCCAGAGGAGCCAGGGCTTTTCTTCGTCTCGTCCTTCGCCGTTGATGTAATTCGTGGCCCACTTGGTATAGTTGTCGGTGGTGTAGCCTTTGGTCATTTTGGCTTCGCCTCCATTGAATGAAATCATCTGGTCCTTGTAATAATTTCCGGAGTTTTGGGGAAATTTCGGGCGATTCCATACGATTTGATGATCCCAGTCGCGACCATATCCAGTGTCTGTGCCTGTATGCCATTTACCGATGTGGGCGGTCGTGTATCCGGCTTTTTTGAACGATGACATCCAGAATGGCGCTTCTTTCGGATCGTATTCGCTGCCGGGGTACTGGCCTTCCATTCGCATGGACTGCACTCCGTATTGCAATTTGCCGGTTAGGAAAGTCGCTCGAGCAGGCATGCACCAGGTGCCGTTGTACGCGTGCTTGAAACGAACGCCGCTTGATGCGAGACGATCGATGTTTGGGGTATCAACCCATGACTGCGACCGTTCGTAGCTGCTGACCGTCCGGTCGGATTGATCATCCGTGTAGATGTAGAGGATATTTGGTTTGTCTGCTGCGAATGACCGAGAGCTTAGGAGAACGAGCGTGACGAACACTAAGAACGACCTCGATGGGATGTGCTGTTTTGCGGAGAGATTCATCGGAAAAGTAGCTCAGAGCTTCAGCCTGAGCATTTTGTATATTGGCGCAATGCTCAGGCTGAAGCTCTGAGCTACGATTGAACTAAACCATTGGGAGAACGGCAGCGCCGACCATGCAAACGATGAGGCCAACGGTTCCCATGATTATGCCCATGATCGTATTGGTCTTGAGCATTTCTTTCTCGGTTAGGCCACTCATTTTGGAGATAACCCAGAAGCCTGAGTCGTTCATCCAGCTAATTGGTTTGGATCCGCAACCGATTGCTAGAGCGATGTAGATGGGGTGATAGCTTAGGTCTTGAGCAGCGATGATCGGAGCGACGATTCCGATTGCAGTGATCATGGCGACAGTCGAGGAGCCTTGTGCTGTCCGGATGAGCATGCAGATGAAAAATGCGAGAGGAATTAGGCTGGATTGAGCAGCAGGCATCATATCCTGGATCGTGAATGCGATTCCAGTTTGGCGTAGTACATGGCCAAATGTGCCGCCGGCGGCTGTGATGAGAATAATGATACCACCGCTGGAAAGCGCTGATTGAACCTGATCCTTGATTGGTTTATTGGAGGTCTTGGATTGGAGCAGCAGAACCATCGCGAATATAGCTGAGATGGTCATGGCGATGTTCTTGTCGCCAAGAATTTTCATGACTTCATTGAATGAAGCCAAAAATGCGGATGGGCTTTCGCTAGATCCAGCGATCATCGAAAGGGCAGTTGCTCCGCCCATGAGGAGGACCGGCAGGAGGATCGGAATCAATGAAGCGGTTAGTCCGGGCAATAAGGATTCATCGCGGTTGGCAATCGCTTCGAGGTCCTTTTGGGTCAGCTCCTCCGAAGCGCGGAGGGGGACTTCCCAGCGACTATTGGCGTAGAGGGCCCAGAGGTAACCAGAACCAACCGTGAATAGGCCGACTATGATGCCGCCCATCATCATCAACCCGACGTCGATCCCCATTTCCAATGCTACGAAAAGTGGACCAGGAGTAGGTGGGACCAGGGAGTGAGCCATGGTTCCGCCAGCAATAATGGTCAGAACGTAGAGGAGATAGTTCTTACCTGTCTTGACGCGCATTGCCTTGCCTAGCGGTATGAGCAGGTAGAATACGGTGTCGAAAAATACGGGAATACTTAAAGTGAAACCACTTCCAATGAATGCGAGGGGAAGGCGCTTTTCGCCCACTGCTTTAGCAATACTTAGGACGATGCGTTCTGCGCCGCCGCTGTCCATGAGGCATTTTCCAATGATCGACGCCATCGCGATAAGCAGGGCAATTTTTGTGAGCGTGCTGCCGAGGCCATCGGCGATTCGCTGTCCCCAGTTTTTCTTGGACTCTTTATTGGCTGCAGTCAGCTGAGTGTTGTGGATGATCCGATCGGAAGCTTGAAAGCTCGTTTCGGATCCGCTGATGATTAGGCTAGCACTTACAAGGTCATCATCGCCTTGGGGTCCTATTAGGGTAATATCGCCCGAGGCGACGACTTTCAGGATCCCTTGGGAGTTCTCTCTCAGGATGCTGGACCTGCCTTCGATTGGCTTCTTTTTTAAAGAGACGAGCTCGCCATCGGTCTCGACTACTTCAATGGAGTAAGTGTTTAGCGAATACTCGAGGACCTTTTGTTGGGAGGTTAGTATGCTTACACAGAAAGCAGCTAGTATTAGGGCGAGGAATGCGTGCATTCGTAAAGCGAGGATAGCGCTTACGACGATGCCCATTCCAATGAGGGCGATGAGGAGAGGATTCATGGGGCCAGTAGGATTTACAGTAGAGTTGGGTGTTCGATTTTCGGGGAGAAGATCGGAACCGTGAAAAACCAAGGTTTCTTGGTTTTAAGATAATGTCGAGGGAGAGATGGGGTTTTCCAGGAATTGGGGGTGTATCGGTAGTGGCTGCGATTTACATAGAGGGTTTTGAGCATGCGTGGCTATTAATGGGTGGTTCGAGACTTCTGGGTTCGGTTTAAGGATTTGTTTGAGTTCGGCGGTGTTAATCGGCGACGAGTGTAGATTGTGTGGGCGCTCACCTTGCTCTGCGCTTAGCGGGATCCACGTATACGGTTGGTAGTTTCTCTGTTAAACGGATCGTAGAAACGGCGAGGAAGCTCATTTCTGAGCTTTAATTATTGGTTCGCAATTCCCCGTTCTCCCATTTTGGTAGGGGACTTCCTTTGATCTCCCTCCTTTTAAGATCTCTGTAATTAATATGAAACGTACTCTTTTGACCGTCGCCCTCTGCTCTCTAACTGCTTTTTCGTTAGGGAGTCTCACTCTTTCCGCTCAGGCTCCGAAGCCAACGATTTGGGAAAAGCGTGCAGAAGAACGTTTCAAGCCGATCAGTCGTAAAACGAAGATGGAGATCAGCCAGGCTCAGCCATCGAGTTCAGGATTGAAGAAGAAAAAGCTCAAAAAGCCCAAGCGCATTTTGGCTTTTTGGCGGAGCGAGGGATTTATTCATACGTCGATTCCAACAGCTAATTTCGCATTGCAGGAAATGTCGCGCAAGACGCATGCGTTTACGGTTGAGTTGGCGGATGATTATAAGGTTTTCGATAAGAAGTACCTCAAGGGCTTCGATGCGATTCTGTTTAATAGTACGACCCATTTAAAATTCCCGGAACCTAGCCAGCGAGAAGCGGTTCAGAAATTCGTCGAAGGTGGCGGAGGCTTGATCGGTATTCACGCGGCGAGCGATAATTTCTATGAATGGGATACCGGTGTCTCGTTGATTGGAGGACAGTTTAATGGTCACCCTTGGGGAGGCGGCGGGAATTGGGCATTTAAGCTCGATGATTCCGAGCACGTGTTGAACAGAGCTTTCGAAGGAAAGGG
>JBNMOQ010000227.1:0-8687 GCA_051275055.1 Candidatus Pelagisphaera sp. | reverse complement strand
GTAAGAAATTTTCGGATCTTCCTTGGCCAGAACCAGAACCGAATCACCACCGAGTCGTTTCGCAAGCTTTACGGCACTTACGATATCCGGATTCGACGAATTGATCACTCCATGCACCGGAAGTCCGGTTTGCTCAATAGCCCTCACAAATTCGTTCGCATCAGCCGGGTCGTCGGTTTTCAGCTCTACACCGTCAAAACCAATTTCCTTCAACATTCGAAACTTCTCAACAACACTCAAATCAGGTTCCGCAATCATGTGATACTTTACTGCGATTTTGATCTCCCCGGAGAGTGGACCGGGCTTCGCAGCGAGATGCGAAAAAGGAAGGGAGCCGAGAGCTGCCAAGCCTGCTGAAGATTTCAAAAATTGCCGTCGATCAAATTGATTCATAAAGCTGAAATTCGATCTACAGTGCAATGGTCGCAAAGTCGAAACCAAATATTATTTTCATTGAGCAGGGCGTGAAACCCGAGATGATCGAAACGGGAAAGACCGATGAGAAAAAGGGTGCCCTTCCACGGTAAAGTTATTGGTAGAACTAAGGTTGAAACGATTGACTCGAAACTGAACTGCAACTAAGAAAGTGTCCAATAAGTCGATGCCCCTAATTGATCGAGGCTGCAGGACGGGTCGGTGACCCGCCTAATAGGATGAATGTCTCCTCAGTCCTTCGACCTAGCTCAGGATCTTCGACGAGACGACTTACAATTTAATAAACATTAGAAATGTGTGACCAATTGAAGGTTCTCGTTTCGCTTTTTATTCTAAAGTGGCATTAGTTCATTCCACCCCAAAAACTATTATGACAGAACCGCGAAACCTAATTTTTTCCATTCGTTTAAAACGGCGCAATTCAACTTCAATGGTCATGGTTCTTTTGACCTTTGCATTGCTCGGAACTCTGGGGTGCTCCCCGAAAGCCGATCGACCCGTTCGGCAAGCTTCCGACTCCGCTCAAGAGCTTCGACGAGACACGCAGGACAGGCCCAATATCATCATTATAATGGTAGATGATATGGGCTTTGCCGGCCCGAGCATCGCGCCCTATGGTAACCCCCACTACCAGACTCCGGGCATGGACCAATTGGCGAGGGAGGGTTTGCGCTTTTCAGATTTCCATTCCTCGGGACCGGTCTGCTCACCTACGCGGGCGGGATTGTTGACCGGGCGCTATCAGCAACGAGTCGGGGTCGAGGCGGTTATCCATCCTCTCCCTGGCCACCCCGAACACCTGAAAGGCCTTCACAAAAGCGAAGTCACCTTCGCCGAGTTGTTCAAGGCTGAGGGTTACTCCACAGGGATGGTCGGCAAATGGCATTTGGGATACCCGGAGGAAACCCCCGAGTATCACCCGGAAAACCATGGCTTTGATTATTTCAGGGGCTACCACAGCGGTAATATCGATTATATCAACCACTGGGGAGACCACTATGAGCACGACTGGTGGCACGGCAAAAAGGAAACCGAAGAAGAGGGCTACACCACGCATCTGATCAACAAATACGCGTTGGAGTTCATCAATCAAAACAAAGACAAGCCGTTCTGTCTTTACGTTGCCCATGAATCTCCGCATTCACCGGTGCAGGGACCGAATGATCCGATTCAGCGCGGACCCGGCATGACCACACGGATAACGTCCCATGAGGAAGCCATGAAGCAGATGATTCTTGAAATGGATAAAGGCGTGGCCCAGATCCGCGACAAAGTAATAGAATTGGGCTTGGATAAAAACACCTTTATCCTGTTCTTTTCGGACAATGGCGATGCTCCAGGAACCGCCACCGGCAGCCCGCGCTATCGAGGGCACAAGGGATCGGTCTACGAAGGCGGGCATCGAGTGCCGGCAATCGCCTGGTGGCCTGGAAGAATTGAGCCGGATGCGCAAACTGACGCCCTGGGTATAAGCATCGACGTGATGCCTACCATTTTGTCTATAGCCGGTATTGAGAAATCGAAAGACCGTCCACTGGATGGCGTTGACCTGTCATCAGCAATTTTTGATCGAAAATCACTGCCTCAACGGCCACTTTATTGGGGATACCTTTCCAATGGCGGAGCGCGTTCGGAAGCCATGCGGGACGGCCCCTGGAAATTAGTGGTTTTGCACCCCGATGCCCCGGAAGGCACTTACGAAAACGAAAAGGTCGAACTCTATCGACTGGATCGCGATCCCGGTGAGGAAACTGACCTGGCTACACGAGAACCGGAACAGACTGCCAAGATGCTTGAGCAACTCAAAGCCTGGCTAGCCGATACCAAACGATCCCAGACCCCTCAGCCCGGTGGCTGGGTTGAATCAGGAATGACTGCAGAAGAATCGAATTCCTTGTTCAGAGAATTCAGAGACGCCAGACAGAATTCATACTAGGAATCTTTATGAGAGCTTCATGTATCTGGCATTGATCAAATTTACCCCAATAACGGATCCTATGATAAGGCGTATTACCGCACTCTTTGTGTTTGTCATTTTATTTCAAATACAACAGATGAATGGTCAGCCATTTCAGGTAGCTGACGGTTTGGAAGCCAGCCTGTTTGCCTCCGAATCACAGCTATTCAATCCCGCCAGTATTGATGCGGATGATCGCGGCAGAGTCTGGCTGATGGACCAAAAAGTGATTCATTAACGTAAAAGCTTATTCAATACAGGAAATGAAGTAATGAATACATCATTAGCAAGCAGAATAGGGGTGCGTGGCATTGGCATATTAACGTGTTGCCTGGCGATGACTGTTTTCGCCGAAGAGCAGGTGCCTCGTAAACCAAATATAGTGCTCATCATCTCGGATGACCACGATAACGAGCACCTGGGCTTTATGGGGAACAAGGGTGTTCGAACGCCCAATATTGACCTGCTGGGAAACGCCGGGACGGTCTTTGAGACCTGCCACCTGACCGCCACGCGCTGCCGGCCTTCCTTGGCCAGTCTACTTTCCGGACGTCTACCGCATCAAAATGGCATCTACGCCAATTACCATAAATCGAACAACCAGGGTAACCTGGATGTTGAAGGCGAGAAGATGCTCGATCCGCACCAGTCTCTACCCAATTTGCTGAAGCAGGCGGGTTACGTTACCTACGCCTCAGGGAAATACTGGGAAAGCGATCCGGAGGCTATGGGATTTACCCACGGTCTCACTAAAGAAACACTGAGAAACTTTAGGGATTTTGTGCGTATCGATAAACAGAAGGATTTATTCTCCTTCGTCGATGAACATGCCGGGAAAAAGCCCATGTTCATATGGTGGGCTCCATTGATGCCCCACACTCCACACAATCCACCGGAAAGATTCCTGAAACTGTTCGACCCTCGGACTATTCCGATACCTGAATATATTAGTTCCGGGGATCGGGATGAGTTTATCAGGAAAGAGCGCCTGAGTCTGGCTATGGAGGCCTGGACAGATGAGGAAATCGGAAAACTCAGAGCTAAGCTGAAAGCAAAAGAGGAAGACGAAAATACCCTCTATGTTTTCCTGATAGACAATGGTTGGTCAAATGGACTGCCGGCAAAAGGATCTGTTTTCGAAAAAGGTGTATCTACGCCCGCTTTCTTTACCTGGCCGGGACATATTCCGAATGGGTTGCATCGAAAAGATTTGATAAGCTCGTTGGATATCTATCCCACTCTCCTGAATTATGCGGGTGTGAAGATTCCTGATACGGCTTCTGGATTGGACCTGAGGGAGCATCTTGAAGAAAAGACTCCGCTGAAACGGGAAAAATTATTTGGCGCAATCTATCCAACCGCAGCCACCCATGAGGGTAAATTCCCGGAGCGCGATGTCTATGCGCTTTATCTACGAACTGAAAAGTGGAAATATGTCTATTACACGCGCGATGTGCAGGGCGAGGTTTCTCAGCGACCTTGGAAACTCCATCACATCCTGGCCGATGCGCCCCTCCGAAACCGTGGCGACCAGAATCTCTACAACCTGGAAAAGGATCAATTCGAACGGCACGATTTATCGGAGCTTCAAGAGCACCGGAAATTAATTGAGGGATTCAAAAAAGAAGTGTTCGCCTGGTGGAGGAATACGGGAGGCAACACTATTCCTTTTTCGGATTTGGCGGCCAAGGTTGGTGGCTCCGGCTCTGGTGGTTCTCAACGTCCTAACTTGCTCTTCATTGCGGTGGATGATCTTCGGCCGCAGTTGGGCTGCTATGGCGAGACCTGGATGAAGACGCCGAACATCGATCGCTTAGCGTCCAGGTCGCGGGTATTCAATCGCCATTATGTTCAAGTGGCGACCTGTGGTGCATCGCGTCACGCCCTCCTAACAGGCCTTCGCCCAATCGGGGAGGTGGACTACGGCAATCGCCCCTTTATCGAGCACAGGGCCGAGTTAGCTGCCCGAACGACTGAGTCGTTTCCTCATTTGTTCAAACAGAACGGCTATAAAACAGTGGTAGTAGGAAAAGTCAGCCATGTGGGACACGATAGTGGTGCGGATCTGCCGCGTAGCTGGTCGCAAGTTATCCCGCTTAAACGCCGCTGGGGTGACCGGCATAATTTCATCAACGCCTATGCTCAGATTGAGCAACCCGCTAAAACTCCAAAGCCAAGAAACAAAGGGTATCCTTTCGAGGCTGCCCCGGTGGATGACAAAGGCTATCCGGACGGCTGGGTAGCTGAGCACGCTGTCAACGCGCTTAGGAAACTCAAAGACCAACCATTCTTTCTGGCAGTTGGTTTTATGAAACCACACCTTCCGTTCAATGCGCCCCAAAAATACTGGGATTTGTACGACCCTGAAACGATTCCTGACATTCCGTATCCAAATGTCCCTGACGGTATCAATCCCGGCATGTCTCTTCATCCCAGTTTCGAATTGATGGGGCAATACGATGTACCCGAGGGAGCCCTGGATGATCCGGAGTACATTCGTAAGCTCCGTCACGCCTATTGCGCAGCGGTTAGCTACACCGATGCGCAGGTTGGCAAGGTGCTCGACGAACTCGACCGTCTCAAGATGAGCGAAAACACGATCGTGGTTCTCTGGGGCGATCATGGATGGCATCTCGGTGACCTGGGAACCTGGGGGAAACACACTGCCTTTGAGCATGCCCTGCGTTCTCCTCTCATTGTGCGAGCTCCTGGCATGGAGGAGCCTGGAGCCAGCTCCGATGCCCTGATTGAAACCGTTGATATTTATCCCACTCTGGCAGAGCTATTTGGTTTAACTACGCCAGCAGGGTTGGGAGGGAACAGTTTCGCAGAAGTATTGAACAATTCCGACGCAAAAGGACCCGAAGCAGCTTTCGGTTACCATCGCCCCTGGGCGTATAAGAATAATCCATACAAACCAGGCCCATGGGCTAAAACGATAAGAACCGACCGCTATCGATTTACGCGATGGACCACAGAGATCGGAGGTAGCGAAGTCGTGCAACTCGAACTTTACGATCACAAAAAGGATCCCCAGGAGAGTCGCAACATCGCCAATTCACGTCCCCAACTCGTTCGCGCCATGCTTTCCAAATTAACTGACGAACGTGAGCCTTGAGATTTGAGTTCAAACTTTGCAGAAACCCAGCCCGATAAGACCAGTGAACTACTTGAAATACTCAAACAGTGAGTAATGGGAACCCTTTACAGCTAAAGAATTTGCCATACGAGCCCTACCCCCTTAAACACCAGCACATGATGCCCCCTAAACTTACCCCCAATAGTATCAATCGCCGATCTTTTCTGAAAACCAGCGCCCTCGTCGGAGCGGCCGCGACCATCTCGGTGCCCACCATATTGCGCGGTCACAATCTGAACGAGCGACTCAATATCGCGATGATCGGTATTGGCAATCGCGGCCAACGTAATACCGGCTATTTCGAGAAGGAGAACATTGTCGCCCTATGCGACGTGAATGCGGAAAAGCTCGGAATAGCTGCGAAGTTTTTTCCAACGGCACGTCAAGCAACTGACTTCCGTAGATTGTTCGATCACGAGAAGGAGTTCGATGCCGTGGTGATATCCACCCCCGAACATACCCACGCCTTCGCCACCCTACCCGCGCTTCAATTGGGTAAACACGTCTACTGCGAAAAACCGCTAACCTATAACATCGAAGAGGCACGCATCATTCGCATGGCGGCTCGCAACGCGAACGTCATCACTCAGATGGGAACGCAAAACCACGCCAACGATAACTATCGCCGCGTGGTCGAACTGATTCAGTCAGGAGCGATTGGCAAAGTTCGCGAAGCTCATGTCTGGAATTCGCGTGCCTGGGGCTGGCATGAAAGCGAACAAGCAGCCCGCGACGCCAAGGACCGTTATATAGTGATTCGCAAGCCGAAAGAATCTCAGCCTATACCTAAATATTTGGACTGGGATTTATGGCAGGGACCGGCTCCGGAACGACCATTTCACAATAATTATTTCGAGGGACCTTTATGGTACCGCTGGTGGGATTTTGGAAATGGCACCATGTCCGACCTCGGTAGCCACTGGATCGACCTGCCTTTCTGGGCTCTAAAACTCGAAGCGCCGCTAACGATCGAAGCCAAAGGACCGAAACCGCACAACGATATCGCTCCCGCTTCGATGCAAGCGATTTATGAATACGGAGCTCGCGGCGAATTACCGCCAGTTAAACTGACCTGGTATCAAGGATTGGAAAAACCCAAAACCTGGAAGGAAAACGGCATCCCCCAGTGGGCCAATGGACATCTATTCATCGGCGACAAAGGCATGCTATTGTCCGACTATAATAAATACGTGTTGCTTCCAGAAGAAACATTCGCCGACTTCAAAGGTCCTGATCCATTCATTCCACGTTCGCCCAGCGGTCACCACGAGGACTGGGTCATCGCATGCAAAGGCGGAGCTCCAACAATGTGCGACTTCGAATACTCCGGATTGCTAACCGAGGCCAACCACCTCGGCAACGTCGCCTATCGTGCCGGCAAAAAAATCCACTGGGACGCAAAAGAGATGCGAGCCACCAATGCTCCCGATGCCGAGCAGTACATTCGGCGCGAATACCGCAAAGGTTGGAAGCTCAGTTAGTTGCTCGATGCCGACCGAAACCAGTTCTCGAACATCGAGGATGAGAATCGTCAATGAGTTGAGTTCTCTGTTCGACTCACGGTGATCTTTCATGCATCCTAGTATCGAGAAATCAAAATTATGCAAAACCTATCCCAAATATGAAACACGCAATTCCCCTCCTCCTGCTAGTCATCTCAGCTTCACTACACGCTGCCGACGAACCCGGCTTCATCCCGTTATTTAACGGAACCGATCTTGATGGTTGGGACGGTAAACCCGGCGCATGGGAAGTCCGCGATGGCGAGATTTGGTGCACCGGCGACTCTGTTGAAAGAAACTGGCTCATCTGGCGCGGCGGCAAGCCCGGCGATTTTACGCTACGCCTCGAGTTCCGTTGGGACAAAGGGAACTCCGGTGTCAATGTTCGTAGCGACGATCTTAACGAGTGGCAGGTTTTTGGATACCAAGTGGAAATTGCCCGGCAGAAAGCTATGGGACTTTGGCATCACTCCCTTTTTGAGCGTGAGCACCCCAAGCGAGAAGCTCGATGGCTAATGAGCACGGCTGGGGAGAGGGCTTTCATTACGGAGGACGGTACGCGTGTAAATACCACACTCGAAGATACCGCCAAAATCCAAGCCTACTACAACGAACATGCATGGAACACTATGGAAATAATTGCCGTGGGCGATATGCTCATCCAGAAGATCAATGGCGTTCACTTTGCCACTGTTATTGATCAGGATTCAGAAATGAGTCGTGCTCAAGGGTTGATAGCATTCCAGGATCACGGCAAAGGCTGCATCGTTGCATTCCGAAATATTCGACTCAAAGAAACCACCTCAAAATAGGGAGCCTCTAAGCGGTCACATTTTTGATCTAACGGTCATCGCTCCTTGGTAGTCGCTAGGATGCCCTTCCGTCTTAGAAATTACGTTAATTCCCATTGAGGTAATGAGCGACCTGCTGAAAACGATTGCTAAAAAATTTGAACCACTGAGGACGCTGATGACTAGGCTTAACTTCAATAATATCAGTGTCCTCAGTGGTTCAAATTCTTAAAGGTCGTTTCACCGGTCGGTATGTATTAAACTTTTGAGATGATGCACTAGAAGTTTTTCGGCAACTGTCGAACGATCCAAAAGGTTAGAGAAACATACGCTGCGAACATTCTTTGTCTCCAAATCCATTGCATTGTAGCGTACAATCCAGAAACCTGATTTGTACTTCTTTTTATGACTGATTCTTCATTCGTCACTCCTCACCATTCACTGCTCACTATTTCATGAACATTCTCTGGATCACTGCCGAAGACACGAGCCCAGCCTTGGGCTGTTACGGCGATGCCTACGCGACCACTCCCCACATCGATCAATTGGCGACCGAGGGGGTTCTCTATACCCATGCGTTTGCCACCGCTCCGGTTTGTTCGCCATCGCGCTCCTGTTTAATCAATGGATTGCCCGCCACCTCTCAGGGCACCCAGCAAATGCGTTCCGCGTTTCCGATTCCTGAATACATGAAAGGGTTTCCGAGTATCCTACGCGAGACCGGGAGCTACACGTCGAACAACGTTAAGACCGACTACAACAACGGCAACTGGGAGACTATCATCAACGCCTCGTGGGACGAGAACAGCGATAATGCGCACTGGAGAAAACGGAAAGGGGATCGACCCTTCTTTTCAGTTTTC